>CAJTVE010000001.1 GCA_910579655.1 uncultured Allobaculum sp.
GGGATGAAAATCATCCAAATCTGCAATGCCTTTATCTCTCACATGTGGAAAAACAAAAAAACCGGTGAAATCATCCACTCTGAATTCCCTGCAGATGTAAACAATGAAATGAATTACGATGAATCGATAAAGACACTTTTCTGCTTTTTGACCTGTTTGTGCAACGTCTCTGTCCGTAAGGCTCAGGAGTTTATAAAACATGCCAGTGATGGTCTGGTGGTTCCTTCAGTTGGATGGATTCAGACACTCAAGAAAGAGTTTGAGAAGAAGTCAGCACCAGAAAGACAGAAAATCTATGACAGCCTTATCCAGTCAAAATATCTCCATACAGATCTTACCCATATCCGTACAGAAGGCAAAACGGCTTATATTGGCGTAACAACCAATGGAAAAGAAGTTCTTTATCATTTCACCCCTAAAAAGGGCAGAAGAGCGGTGAAGAATACGCCTGTTGAACATTACCAGGGAACTCTGATTCACGATCATGATAAAGTGCTGTTCCACTATGGTAAAAATCACCAGAAATGTCTGGCTCATGAGCTGAGATACCTGAAGAGCAGTATGGAACTTGAGCCGCATATGAGCTGGAATAAGGATATGCACCGGCTGCTTCAGAAACAGATTCATTTAAGCAAGACAAATCCGGCCAAACTCCTTACCGGAGCGGATAAAACAGAAAAAGAATATGATCGGATCATAAAAAAAGGGTATGAGGAATTCGGCAAAAAGGTTTCTTCATACCACAGAGAGGGGTTCAATACTCTGAAACGTCTTGACGCCTATAAAGATGCGACCCTTTACTTCATCAGACATCCAGATATCCCTGCCACCAATAATACGGCGGAAAGAGCTTTGAGACAAATCAAGCGCAAGGCAAAGCAGACAGAAAATTTCCGAAGTAAAGAAGGGGCCCGTCAATACGCCAACACGTTCTCAATTCTGCAAACGGCAAGGCAGAAAGGAGAAAACCCTTATCGCGAGATGGAGAGGATTTTCAAGAAGCCGCCGCGTCCATCGCTGCAAAAAGAGAAGAGTAATCCAATGCCCCTCACTGAATTGCCGCCTGAAGAACGACCTTCTCTCCAGAAAAACACCGGAAATCAAAAAGACAAGCTTGTAAAATGATGAGCAAACTTGTCTTTTCGTCGTGTCTTTTTAATAGGGTGTGAACAGTAACCTTTGATGTGCAATCTGATTCCATAGGAAATTCAGGACAGACCGGATGAATTTACTTGCCCGCTGTGAGCTTTTCTGTTATTCTTGTCCTTTCTTCCCAGATTCAGTGATCGAAAAGCCTTTTCAGATCGAGGCAGCAGATCTTCCATCCATCCACCTGAACAGTTTGAATTGCGAGCTCTATCCGTTCTTTCTGATCGATCTGAACAGTATAACCTGATGTATAACCGAATCCCTTCCTTTGAAAATGAGGAAAGTCCGCTTCCTCGCTCGAAAGGAGTTCTTCAATCAGATAAATTTCAGGCAGACTGTCTCCTGTCAAAAACCTTGCCCCATGCGCTCTGACTGCGCAAAATGGGGCGTTTGAACTTGATTTTGTCGGGATTGTGATCAAAATTCGATCCTTTGAAGGCCTGCTTTATCGGGATTGGTCAGCTTTTCTTGCGAAAATGTTAAGAATCAGTTTAATGATAACCGCTTTACTTTCTGGACAAAGCCTCCACAGTCTGCCAAATCTGGCAGAATCATGGGTCAGGCCTGGATAGTTATCTATACCATAAAAATACGAGGAATCATGACTTTTTCGCCCGTTCTCATCGAGGATGGGCGTTTTTTGGTATGCGGACCATTTCCTTTTCCCTGCAGAAAGCCGTATATTTTGATAGGCCAAAAAACGGAAACAATATCGCAGGATCATCGCAATTTTGACGGATCCAATCTGGTGCCGTCAAGGGGGTTGAAAAGCGTATTTTGTTTCACAGGCTCATATGGTATAAATACTCAAGAAATTCAGGCCCTGCCCGTGGATGGAACAGGGAACTGAAATGGGGAGGAAAACAATTAGATATGGCTAAAAAAATCATCCAGGTTGAGGAAAAAGTTCCTGCAAGTCTGATGTTGCCGCTCTCGGTGCAGCACTTGTTTGCCATGTTTGGCGCAACCGTTCTGGTGCCATTCGTTCTGGGAATCAATCCTGCGATTGTTCTGTTCATGAATGGTGTGGGCACCTTATTATTTATCGCAATCACGAAAGGAAAAGCGCCTGCTTACCTTGGAAGTTCATTTGCGTTCTTAGGACCGGCTTCGCTGGTCATCGCCCGCTGGGGGTATCCTTACGCGCTGGGCGGATTTGTTGCAGTCGGATTCATGGGCTGTATCCTGGCTTTTATCATTAAAAAATTCGGTACCAAATGGATTGACGTTGTTTTGCCGCCTGCTGCAATGGGACCTGTTGTCGCGCTGATTGGTCTGGAGCTGTCCAGCTCGGCTGCCAGCACAGCCGGCATTGTTGGCGATGGCATCCTGATGAGCAATGTCATCATCTTCTTAGTGACTTTAGGAACGGCAATCATCGGTAACTTGTGCTTTCGCAAGTTCTTCTCGATTATTTCGATTCTGATTGCAGTAATTGTCGGCTATATTACGGCGGCTTGTCTTGGTGCAGTCGATTTTGCGCCAATCGGCCAGGCTGCCCTGTTCCAGATGCCGAACTTCCAGTTTCCAAAGTTTTCCTGGAGCGCAATTCTGACCATGCTGCCGGTTATTCTGGTTATTGCCTCTGAACATGTCGGCCACCAGATTGTAACCAGCCAGATTGTTGGCCGTGATTTGATTAAAGATCCAGGTCTGGACAAAACGATCTTCGCGGATAACTTTTCAACGATGATTTCTGGTCTGGTCGGTTCCGTTCCAACAACAACTTACGGTGAAAACATCGGTGTTATGGCTTTAACGGGCGTTTACTCTGTATGGGTAATCGGCGGTGCCGCGGTTCTGTCGATCTGCTGCGCGTTCATCGGTCCGCTGTGTGCACTGATTCAGTCGATTCCTTCTGCGGTTATCGGCGGAATCTCCTTCTTGCTGTATGGAATGATCGGGGTATCGGGTCTGCGCATTCTGATTGATGAAAAAGTAGATTACGGCAACACTGTGAACATGATTCTGACTTCGGTTGTCTTCGTTACTGGTCTTTCTGGGGTAACCGTTCAGCTTGGTGACATTGCTCTGTCCGGCATGGTTCTGGCTGCTTTAGTCGGTATCCTGATGTCCTTGATGATTTATATCTTCAATAAACTCCATCTGCTTAATGAAAACTCTTCTGAGCCACAGGGTGAAATGAAAGTACTCGAAGAAGTGGTTGAGGCTGAACAGAAAGCCAAAGCTTCAAAATAAGTCTTCTGTTTTTTCGAAAGAGGCTCCAGCATCGCCCTGGCAAATGTCTGCGGGCATGATTAAAAATTTCTGCCAGTCCATCAATGGGCTGGTTTTTTGCATTCCGGCCGTCTTGTTTCTTTCTTTTCGGTCAGCATGATCCGCAAACAGGAAAGGATTGTCAAAAATAGAGTTATGAAAAAGAATCCACAAGAAAAAATAGAATGGACCGTCGGGATCGTGTTGATGGCGGCTGGCCTGGCGTGTCTGTGCTTTCCGGTTCTGTCGGCGGATGGACTGATGATTACCGTTTCGATTGTCTGCACGCTTTCGGCTTTGCTGTTGCTTTACCAGGCGATTCGCCGCAAGAGTGCAATGGAAGGGCTGAAGGGGATTGGAGCCGGGCTGCTGGCTTCCCTGTTCTGGAGCTACCGCCTGGCTGGCGTTGGCCTGATCGCAACACTGTTTGGCCTGTATATGATCGCTACAGCGATCATCATGGTCATTCAGGGCCTGATGGACCTGCATGAAAAATCCAAAGAAGGCTGGTACTTTCTGGCGCTTGCAGTTGGCGAGTTGATCCTGGGGTCTATTGCTCTGTCTGGTCTTCATAAAGACCAGCGTTTTATTCAGATGCTCATCGGGGCGTACCTGCTTTATCAGGGGGTGCAGATGCTCGTTGAGCGCTGGGCATTTCGTTCCAGTTCCACCTCGCGGACCTGGTCGTTTCGCTACTGGAGTTCCCTGCCGGTTTACATCGTCGCCATGGGGCCGAGTATTCTTTTGCGAATGGCTGAAAAGCACAACATGAACTGTGAAAGCTTCCCCTTTGACGAGGCGAAAAATGACAAGCCGGTCAATCTGCGCGTCTTTATCCATACGGGGTTGAGCGGGGATCACCAGTTTGGTCATATGACCTTCTCCTATAAAGGGATCATGTATTCTTATGGCAACTATGATGTAGCTGAAGAAAAACTGTTCCGTACTTTTGGTCCGGGAATCCTGTTTACCGTGCCCATGGAAATTTATGTCAACAACTGCTGCCTGTATGAAGAAAGCACGCTGTTTGAATTTGGCCTCAGCCTTTCTGCCAGTCAGGAGGAAAAGCTCCAAAGTCTTCTGGCGGGCATCGAACAGGATATTTATCGCTGGTATGCCCCAATTTCCCGCCAGCCGCTCAGTGAAGAAGAATTCAGAAAACTGGAAAAAGACTATGCGTGCCGGCTTGTGTGGCGTACCGGAAGCAAATTTTATAAATTCCGTCATGGCATCTGGAAAACCTATTGGGTATTGGGCAACAACTGCTCATTATTTGCCTCTACCATTTTGCATAAGCTCGATGAAAACTATGTTCTGCCCCGCGGCATCAATACTCCGGGTGAATATTTCACCTTTTTCAGTCAGGCTTTCCAGGATCCAAATTCCAATGTTGTCTACCGTTCATGGCATACGCCAACGCTTCCGCATACGTTGTTTGATACCTGTGCCTGAAGCAGTCCAGTCAACAATGCCAAAAAGCACGTACAGAGAGCCGTACGTGCTTTTTCAATATTGAATGGATGGAATGTGTTGAATTTTTCCTGAGACTCTTCGGGTCCATATTTGCAGGCCAGAAAATTGACTGTTCAATCAATCCGGCAAGTCTGCAACAGCCAGGGCAGCCGAAACAGTCTTTTTCTTTTTGGGATCAATTCGTTGTTCGGGCAGCCTGCGATAGACACGGGTGAGGTATTTGAGGTGGCGCATCGTATCTTCATCAAGCTGACCAGGAATCAGACGCCATTGCCAGCTTCCCAGCTCACCTGGCTTATTCATGCGGCTTTCACTGCCAAGACCAAGCAGATCCTGCGCCATGACAATCGTGGTATCTGATGGAGAATTGAGCAGCTGCGCAAACATGCGCCAGTGAATCTTCTTGGGATCCCAGGTATCCAGATACTCGCGCACATATTCTTGATCCACTTCAGATAAGGAATTAAACCATCCATAAATGGTGTCATTGTCGTGAGTTCCGGCATAGGCAACGCTTTTGATGGGATAGCTGAACGGCAGATATTCCTGGCCCTCTGTGGTGTTGGCGAACAAGCCGAATTCCAGAACTTTCATGCCTGGATAGCCGACATCGTGAAGCATTTTTTCGACGGAAGGGGTCAGGATGCCTAAATCTTCGGCAATGATGTTGCGAGGGCCGATCTTTTTGGTCATCTTTTTAAACAGATTTGCCCCTGGGCCTTTGAGCCATTTGCCATCTAGTGCATTTTTCGCATCGGCTTTGACGGTGTAGAAAGAATCGAAGCCGCGGAAGTGGTCGATGCGCAGGATGTCATAAAGTCTGGACATCCGCTCAATCCGGTCGATCCACCATTGATAGCCGGTCTTCTGGTGGTATTTCCAGTCGTAGACCGGATTTCCCCAAAGTTGTCCTTCTTTGGAAAAGGCATCAGGAGGTACAGCGGCCACACAGGTTGGGTTGGAGTGTTCGTCCATCATAAAAAGTTCAGGGTGCGACCATGCATCGGCTGAATCCATGGCAACGTAAATGGGAATATCGCCTAAAATTTCAATGCCATGATCATTGGCATATTGTTTCAGCTGATGCCACTGATGGAAAAAGAGGTACTGAACAGCCTGATAGAGTTCAATTGTGTCTTTGAACTGTTCTTTCCAGGCCTCAATCTTATTGCGGTCGTAAACCTTATAGTCTTCCGGCCAGTCCTGCCATCCCTGGCCGCCATGGGCGTTTTTAATGGCCATGAAGAGGGCATAGTCATCCAGCCAGGATTGATTGTCCTTCAAAAACTGATCGTAATCGGCCGGTTTGCGATCCAGCAGCCGTCTGGCTGCCAGCTGCAGGACGGGCATGCGTTTTTGCGCCAGAATCGCAAAATCGGTGCGGTCCGGATAGGTATACCATTGTTCGTGCTGGAATTCGTGCCATTGCAGCAAGCCGTCAAAAGCCAGCTGATCCAGATCGATCAGATAGGGATTGCCCGCAAAAGTCGAGCTGGCCGCATAAGGGGAGTCACCAAAGCCGGTTGGATTGATCGGCAGAATCTGCCAGATGCTCTGGCCATTTCGCTCCAGCTGGTCGATAAAATCCCGCGCTGCCTGACCCATGGTTCCCACACCATAAGGACTGGGCAGTGAGGTAATGTGAAGCATAACACCGTTTTTTCTCATAGTTTGATCTCGTTTCCGGTAAATAACCTTTTCCATGCCATTATTTTATCCTGATCTTCTTAAATTCTCCTAGAAAGACTGTCTGTTCCCTTCGAATCCCCATCAGATCGAAAATGGTTGTCAGCGGTTTCAGGCCAAAGGAAGAAAAACAGGCATCCAGACTGGGATGGATGCAGCTTTTTGCGGGGAACCAGAAGTACATCAGCTCAGAAGCACCGGAGAACCGTTATTTGCGATTTTGCGCCTGGTGACGCCGACGGCGGACAATCAATCTTTCAAAGCTGCCATTTTCAATAAATTCGGCCAGCGTATATTGTTCAAGCATCGTGACGGTACAGGCTAAAGAGCCGGCCGTCTGATGGTACAGATCCAGTAAGGATCGGGGCAGCACCATATAGGCCAGACGCAGAGAAGAGGACAGGGATTTGGAAAACGTATTGAGATAGATCACTTTTTCATGGCTGTCCATCGCAAACAAAGTCTGCAGCATGGGGCCGTTCTGGAAAAATTCGGAGTTGAAGTCGTCTTCAATCAGATAGCCTTCCCGCTTTTCAATCCAGGAAAGATAGGCCCGCCGCCTGGAGGCTGAGGCCTTGATGGCCGAAGGAAAACTCGAAAAGGGCGAGACATGCAAAAACTGGCTTGAACAGGAATGAAGGCTTTTCAGTTCAATTCCCTGATGGTCTAAAGGCAGCCGAGAGATTCGGGCCGCCGCAGCGGTATAGACCTGCTCGAGAACGGGATAGCAGGGAGACTCAATCGCCACGTCGAATGACTGACGGAACATGCGGCAAAGCAGGAAATATAACTCCTGGGTTCCGGAGGCAATCACAATCTGTTCGGGCTGTACCTGCATCTGGCGACTGGTATGGAGATAGGAGGCAATCACATTGCGAAGCCGGCTGCTGCCAGGGGCCGGGCAGGTCTGGACCAGATAGTCCTGGTACTCACTCATCACAAAGCGCATCGTCTTAAACCATAAGGAGACCGGAAAGTCTGGATCCGGTCTGAGGGGATCGGGTGGAAGGGGAGTGAGGACAAACGAATCATTTTCCACATTCTTCTGATTGCCTTCCAGAACAAAATAGCCGCGGCGTTCCTTCGGTTCAATGTAGCCTTCCTGCTCCAGCAGACTTAAAGCCTGCTCAACGGTGGACAAGGAAAGATGCAGATCCATGGCATATTGTCTTTTGGAGGGCAGGCGGGTGTGCGCGCCAAGAAGCCCGGATTCAATATCATGCCGGATTGCCCGGTAAAGTGAGAGGGCTAACGGGCGGGAAAGGGTGTAACTGATCATCTGGTCTGCTCCTTTTTTATTTTTCTGACCCTTTTGGTCAGATCAGTTCAGAGTATACTAGAGAGCAGTTCTGATATGAAAGTGGAAATGAAATGATCTGAAAAAGAATGTAAAAAAAGGAGTGATTGTGATGATTCAGACTTTAACCACAAAACCTGCATATCCAAAACGATATTCTGTGCTCTGGATTACAACCTGCGGGTTGTTCATGGCTTTAACGATCCTGCTGTCCAGCTTTGGTGTTCCTGTCCCGGGCGGCAAACTGTACCTGTGTGATCTGGCGATCACGACCGCTGCCATTCTGCTGGATCCGATTGGCGCGATGCTGGTTGGCGGGCTGGGGGCCTTTATTGGGGATGCCCTGTTTTATCCGGCTCCGATGTGGGTTTCACTGGTGGTGCATGGCCTGCAGGCGTATGTGATCAGCTATCTGGCCCACAATACCTTTAAAAACAAACCGATCTACGGGGCTATTCTTGGTGTTTCAGTTGGCTGTGTGATTCTGGTGGTCGGCTATACTTTAGGAAAAATCTTTGTGTATTCGACCTTTGAATACGCCATGCTCAAACTCCCGTATGAAATTGCCCAGGGGCTGATCGGAGCAGTTGGCGGAGTCTTTTTAACGTATGGCCTTCACCTCAAAAAGGTATGGCAGACGATGATCAGCCATCAGCGTTAAGTTCCATTCGATTTCCGGATTTTACTGACTGCGACAAACCAGCGGCTTTTTGGACAAGCTGAAGTCTGAAAGCCGCTTTTTTGTTGAGTGGACCTATACTGAAACCATGAACTATACCGCTATTGTCCTGGCTGCGGGCAAAGGATGCCGCAGCCATCTTTCCTATAACAAAGTCCTGTTTCCTTACCAGGGCCAGCCGATTTTACAGAAAAGCCTGGACCTTTTTGAGTCCGATCCGGACTGCACCCAGATTGTCGTGGTGTGTGCCCGTGAGGAGCTGGCTGATTTTAAAGCCTGCTTTGCCAATTCCAAAACCCTGTTTACGATCGGGGGCAAGACCCGACAGAATTCTGTTTTTAATGGGCTGAACTGTACAAAGGAGCCTTATGTGCTCATTCATGATGGTGCCAGACCATTTGCCAGTATCCAGCTGATTGAGCGCCTCAAGAAAGCCGTCGTGGACTATGAAGCTGTTGTTCCGGGCGTGGAAGTCGTGGATACCATCAAAGAAATTGATGACAAAGGCTTCTTTGTCCGCACACCGATGCGTGACCATCTGCGCGCGGTCCAGACCCCGCAGGCTTTTAAAACCACGTTGGTCAAAGAGGCTTTAAGACGGGCTATTGAAGAGGGGGTTTTGGTGAGCGATGATGCGATGGCTGTTGAGCTGTTTAAACGGAAAAAATCGTATTGTGTCCCTGGCGAACTGGCGAACTTTAAAGTGACTACCTCCCAGGATCTCGAACGACTCACCGAAGTAAAGGAAGAAGCCTGAAGTCGGAAGTCCGAAGCCAGAAGAGTCAGAGTCAGATATCGATCTTTAATCGACCAGCCGGCTTCGGCTAAAGAAAAACAAACCCAGCCACTGATCTGCTTTGGTGACAAAGCCGATGACTGCTTGAAGTAACAGAACAGACATCGGCTTTTTGATTTGTTTTGACAGGCACCTGACCAGATCAAAGAGGAAATTGTGACATGATCTTAAGGAAATCATAAGCTTCGTTTTACTTTGGCTTTACATCAAGGCTTTACAATGAAGGACATGAAACCTCTAGAACTCTTAGCGCCTACCAGTCTGAAAACCGGCCTGACTTTAGAGCAGGTCAGGCAGGCGCCCAAAAACCAAATTGATTCCAATCCTCAAAAAACCATCGGCCAGCTGGCTTTTGAGGAGTTTTTCTCGTTTTTTAATATCGTCAACTACATTCTGGCCGCCATTGTTCTCTATACAGGCAGTTATCGCAACCTGTTGTTTATGATTATTGTCCTGTCTAACACGGTGATTGGCCTGTACCAGAAAATTCATTCCCGCCGGATCCTGAATAAGCTGGCCTTGCTCCATGCCCAGAAATACCAGGTGCTGCGCGACGGCAAATGGCAGGCAATCGAAAGTGAGGACATTGCCCAGGGCGATATCCTGCGGGTGAATGCCGGGCTTCAGATTCCCTGTGATGGGGTGATTCGTTTCGGCGAATGCCAGGTCAATGAATCACCGCTGACCGGTGAATCCGATGCGCTGGACCGCATTGAAGGCGGCAGTTTATATGGCGGCTGCTTTGTTGTGTCTGGCACCTGTCTGATGCAGGCTGTCGATGTGGGCAGCGCGCAATATATGGCCACCATCATTAAAGAAGCCCGACGGGAAAAGGAATATCCCAGTCAGCTGCGGGATGTTTTAAATTCCATTATCAAATTCTGCACGATTATTCTTTTCCCAGCCGGCATTTTATTGTTTTGTAAACTGTTTTTTTACTCCGGGGTTGAGCTCAATACAGCACTGCTGAACACAACGGCATCGATGGTGGGCATGATTCCAGAAGGGTTGATCATCCTGACTTCGACCGCTCTGGCTGCAGCCGCAGTGAAAATGGCGCGCAAAGCCGTGCTGATTCATGAACTCTATTGCATTGAAAACCTGGCCCGGGTGGATACGCTTTGTCTGGACAAAACGGGCACCATTACCAGCGGCAAGATGAATGTAGTCCAGTATCTTCCGCTTGACGGCCAGTCAGAAGCGCAGATGAAGCAGGCTCTGGCCAATCTGTTTGGCTCTTTGGAGGATGACAACATGACCGCCCAGGCGATCAGACGATCGCTCTATCCATTGACTCCCACAGAAAAATCAACCGTCCGGTTTCCGTTTTCTTCGACGTGGAAATCTTCAGGGGCAGTATTTGGTGATACAACTCTGATTGTGGGGGCGTATTCCTTTATTTTTGAAAAGACAGACCCCAAAGTTCTGGCGCAGATTGAACAATATGCTGCCCAGGGATTACGGGTCCTGGTTCTGGCCAAAACCGGCCCCATTGAAAAACTGGCAAAAGGCAATTATACCCTTTGCGGACTGATTCTGATTGAAGATGAAATTCGTCCAGACGCAAAAGAAATCCTGGATTACTTCAAATCACAGGATGTCGATCTGAAAATTATTTCCGGTGATATGGTCACGACTGTGGCCGCCATTGCCAAGAAAGCCGGTGTCGATGGCCATGCAGTCGACATGTCCAAAGTAGCCGACGACCAGATTGGAGAAGTCGTCGCGCACAATTCAATTTTTGGCCGGGTTTCGCCCACCCAGAAAATGTTAATGGTCAAAGCCCTCCAGCAACAGGGCCATACCGTGGGGATGACGGGGGATGGCGTCAATGATGTTATGGCTTTAAAACAGGCAGACTGCTCCATTGCGATGGGTTCGGGAGCGCAGGCCGCCATGGCCGTTGCCTCCCTGGTTTTATTGCAGGATCAGTTTGCGGTGCTGCCGCAGATTGTCGCCGAGGGACGCTGTGTCATCAATAATATCCAGCGAACGGCTTCCTTATTTTTGGTGAAAACCATTTTCAGCTTCCTGCTGACCGTTCTGACCGTCATCTGGATGCAGGCCTACCCGTTTGTTCCGATTCAGCTGACCTTTGTTTCCGCGATTGGTACCGGAATTCCAGCCTTTATCCTGACTTTTGAAAATGATATTTCCCGCCCGAAAGGCAGTTTTCTGGTCAGCGTGCTCTCCCGGGCCATTCCGGGCGCCCTGGCGATTTCATGCGGCATTTCGGTTTTGTATTGCATTGTGCAGTATGGTTCGGTTGATGTCAGCATGGAACAATACCAGACCATGTGCACTCTGCTCGCCGCGCTCAATGCGCTGGGTGTCCTGTATATGATCTGCCGGCCGCTTTCTTTTTTGCGGCTGCTGGTTTTAAGCTTTTCTGTGCTCATGGCCATTGGCGGCATTTTATTGTTGCCCAATGTATTCTTCCTGTACCGCTTAAGCTGGACCCTGAACCTGATTGTCCTTGCCGTTGGGGCTGGCCAGGAGTTTTTGCTTTACCAGCTCTGGCAGGTACGCTGGTCAAAGTATCTCAATAAACTGCCACTGGTGGCCAGGTCAGCTGCCGTTTCTGATTGACAAACTGAGTATTGCGAACAAAACAGGCTTGAAATCTGGAGACTCTTTCCGGACTTCAAGCCTGTTTTCTTTTCGATTGGGATTAGGAAACTCCGATAGGTGAGGTGGTATTCGAAAGAAATGGAGGCTTCCTCTTATTGGGCAGCTACAGGATACAGGAGCAAAGAACAATTGGTACTGATCAGTCTGGCGAAAATTAAAATGGCCAAAAACAGGCTTGTTAGAGGTGTTTTTGGCCAGTATCTGATTTTGATGAACGATTGAGGCTCGATAGAAATGAAGCCAAAATGACAGCTAAACTAAATGCTCATCCGACCATGATGGGATTGGAGATTGGCTCAAAGAAAGCTTGTCTGGTGTTTTCGTTAATCATTGGTTTTCACGGCTGACGAATTATCCGGCAAGTGTGAAAGTCAAAGGGCCAGCCAGAACACTGAGTCCAAAGCCATCACTGACGATGACTGAAAACTGGTAATCGCCATCCAGCCAGGGGGTTCCTGGATTGAAAGGTTCGCCAGTGTTCAGATCGTAAAGAACATAACCTGGTTTTCCTTCAACCAGATCCTGGGAAGAAATCCAGTCCAGAGAAACAGGCTGCCCGCCTTTAAACAGAGTGGCGTGGACGTAGTTTTGAATGGAAAAATCGGTTGTCAGGACAGGTTCATTTGGTGAAGTCAGCTCTATTTCTGGATTTTGAGTTGAACGGATCCAGACATTGATCGTTTCGGAATCAATCACCTGATCCTTTGAATCAATAATTTGTAGTTCTGCTTGCTGAATTTCCATCGTTTTGGACTGATCGTAATTTAATACTGCTTTTAGAGATGGATCAGTAATCTGAACCAGCGATTGCAAGTCTGGATCTGTGCTATCTGGTTCAACACCAAAATCCGTTTCTCCGGTAAACACATATCCTTTCCTTTCGGTGTTCTGAACAGCGGACGATGTTTGCGAAGAGGGATCAGTCTCGCTGCTGCAAGCTGAGAGAAGGAATGCGAATGTAAGTAAATAGGCTGACAGTGTCTTAAAACGCTTCATTGGTATTTTCCCTTCCTTTGTAATTTAACACTAGCATATTTTTCACCTAATTTCCAGCCCAAAAGTTCGAGAACCCACCGCCCTAACCGGAGTCACTTGCAAGAGTCATCCTGAATTCCTCAATGCGATTCTGCCTGGGCAATCGAATAAGACAATATCAAAGCAGAAGGCAGCCTGGAAAAGGCATTGAAAGGCGGACAGACAAAGAAAAAACTCTGCCTTTTAATGAAGAGCAGAGTTTCTGGTGTTTCAAAGCAGTCGAAGATTCCAGCCTGGTCAGCCAGTGGATAACTGGATCTTTACCAGCCTGCGGTACAGACGAAATCTTGTAAAAAGATTAATGAAGAAGGATTTATCCTTCTACGCGGACAGATTTGATGACCTGTGGTTCTTTTGGCATATCACGAAAATCGGTTTTCACGCTGGCCACATGATCAACACCTTCCATGCCGGAAGTGACTTTGCCAAATGCTGCGTACTGGCCATCAAGCCATGGAGAATCAGCGTGCATGATGAAGAACTGGCTGCCGGCCGAGTCTGGATCCTGCGCTCTGGCCATGGACAGAACGCCGCGGGTATGTTTGAGATCGTTCTGGGCAAAGCCGTTGGCCTTGAATTCGCCAGGAATGCTGTAACCAGGACCGCCGGTTCCATTACCGGCCGGGTCGCCGCCCTGGATCATGAAGCCAGGAATGACACGGTGGAAATTGAGTCCGTCATAGAAGCCTTCATTGGCGAGTTTCTCGAAGTTTTCAACTGTTTTGGGCGCTTTGTCAGGATACAGTTCGCCCTTGATGACGTCACCATTGTCCATGGTGATTGTAAATGTTTTAGCCATTGGTTTTCCTCCAATCGACAAGAATCCTTGTCTTCCTTGTATTATTGTAGCGGGAAGACTTCAAGAGTGGTCAGATAAGAACTGACTGGATTTGGAAAATGAAGTCTGAAGAAAACTGGATTGCAGATTCCAGAAATCGGATCCGCCAGGCAGCTGTAAAACAAACCGACCAATCATAAAGACTGCCAAAAAAAGGCGGATCATCAAAAGATCAAAGACTGCATATTAAAAGGCCAGAAATAGAAGTACAAGACTAAATAGAAGTACAAGACTACAAGAATACAGGAATAAAAGCATGAGAAGAAAACAGAGAATGGAGGAGTTTCCTCATGAGTGAGCGTGTCTATCTGTGCGCCCTTTCGGATCCGATTACGGATCGAAGCCGCTATGAAAAACTGAAACCAGAATTTGAAAAACAGGGAATTGTCCTTGAACTTTCCCCGCTGCTTGAAAAAGATCTGCCTGCTCCCACAAAAGCCGACGATTTTAATAAGGCGCTGCGCAGTGGGCGTTACAGCTGGATTGTCGATGTTTCCGGCGGAAATCTTGCCAATCTGGTGCTGCCGTATCTGGATTATGAAGCTTACCAGAGTGGATCGACCTACTATGCCGCTTTCAGTGATGGGACCTGCATCGTCAATGCGCTCGCCGCCAGAGCACATAAAAAGGCCATGCTTTTTCCTATCTGGAATCAGACCGACTTTGGCCAGACCATTTTGCTGTTCAAAACCCGCAAGATGCCGGCAGCCATTGAGCCGATGAATCAGGCCAATCCGATGCCCCGCCATGGCCGGATTTTTGGCGGCAACATCCGCTGCTTTTTAAAGCTGGCCGGAACAGATGGCTTCCCGGATCTTTCGGATGGATATCTGCTGCTGGAATCGTCGAGTGCCAACTGGAATGCATTTCGATCGATGAGTGCGCATCTTGCCCAGATTGGGGCTCTGGACTCGCTTTGTGGAATCATTCTTGGCCGGTTCAATGTGCTCGAACGCCAGGCCCAGGGCAGAGAAAACGCGCTTCGGCTCATGGCGGCTTATCTGGATTCTTTGCTGATCGATTCCGTAGATTTTTACAGGGCTGATGGAATTGGCCATATCGCCAATTCGCAGGGCATCTGGATCAGTGCCGGCAAACCGCTTTTGAAGCAGGGACACAGTCCGTTTTGGCAGTCAGAGGCTGGAAAAGAAAGTGCATCTCAAAAAACACAGGAAATGCCAAAGCCAGGTCCAGTTCAAAAGCCCATTGGGGCCAGCCCGACTCCTCCCCGAAAGCAGGGGAACGATCATCACCGGATAAAAACCAATCCTGAAGTGAACAATATGACCGGAAATAACGGGGAAACATCAAAAAACAAGCCGCATTCTTATACAATTTCGACAGGAGATGTCTATATCACGCCATTTGCTTCTTCTAAAAAGAGACAATGACGTGATCGGATGCTGAAAAATATGAAACCTTTAAAAAATCCGTTCCGATTTACCAGTCTGCTGCGGCCGATGATCTACCTGTTTCTGTTTTCTCTGATCTATGGGTTTGGAACCCTGATGCTGCTGGATCTGCCTGCTCCATGGAATGACATCACCCGCACGCTGCTTCTCGCGGTGTTTGGGCTGGGACTGTATTTTGTCTCCACCCTGATCTGGGGCAAAAAGCGAAAAACTTTAGCTTTAAAACGGACGGCTGAAGTCTTTGGATTGTGCCTGTTTCTGGCCGTGTTCACTACCGTGGTCATCTCGCCTTTATCCCTGCAGGGAAACCATGTGGTCTGGCTGATTGTCGGAGCCATTCTGGGAACGTTCTGTCTGTTGTTTGCCCTGCCGACGCTGGTCCTGTTTTTTCGGGCGATTTATGATGGTATTGACTCGTTTGGTGAGCAGGTTAAATTTGTCCGGCTGGCCTGGAAAGGCAGGTTCTGGTACATCCTGAATTTGTGGCTGATGTTGTTTGTCTTGATGTACGCCTGGGATAATTTCATGGGCGGCCCGTTGTACAGCGGCGGTGGTTTTGATGCGCCATCGATTTTTACTACTCTGATGTATCTCAAAGAGCCGACGATTTACTTTGAAATGATCCTGCTTCTCTCCCAGGGGGCGGCTGGAACCTGGGAGCTGACGGTGCTTGGCATTCTGGAATCCTTATTGATGGTGTTTCTGGAATGCAATCTGATCGCCGCTATTGGTGAGGCTGGTCAGCAGATGTGGAATGAGTACCACTACAACAAGCCGATCGAAAAAAATTCACCAGTTTCCAGACGATGAGCTGATCCTTCTGGAAGACCTTCAAGCGCCGTGGAAGAAATTCCTGGCGCTTTTCTATTCGTCTTTTCTATTCGTCTTTTCTATTCGTCTTTTCTATTCGTCTTTTCTATTCGTCTTTTCTATTCGTCTTTTCCATTCGTGTGTTCATGTCGTGTTCATGGTTTTCCTTTGATTCTTATGGCTTTTCACAGGGGTTCATTTTCATGGCTGCGAAATGAAAGTGCGGGTCCAATTGCCAATGGCAAAACGATCAGAGATAGGGGAAAATGAGAAGAAAGCTGAAACAAGAGAAAGCTGAACTGAAGAAAGGAGAGTGTCTATGGCTGAACGTAAAAGTCCCCAGGAGCTTAAGCCCCTCAAACTGACGCCTTCACAAAGTCAGTTTCTGGCCGGGCGAAAAATTGATACCCTCAGCCAGCTGCTTCATACCTATCCGCTGCGCTATACGCCGATCCGTCCCTATTTTCAATGGGAAGACGGGGATGAGGTTCTGTTTGAAGGGACTGTAATCCGCTCAAGCCGGGCTGTACGCATTGCGCACAATCGGATGGTGACGAAAGTTGTGGTCTATGCGTGGGATCAACAGCTGACCGTTTCCATTTTCTCGTATGGCTATTCGCCGCAGATCGCGGTGGATAAGCCCTTTACTGTATGCGGCACCTATCATCGACCAGACATGGTCAGCGCCAGCTGGACAAGTACGGCCAAAGTGATTGAACCCGGCCAGGTGCTCTATCCCAATTACTCGCTGCCACTTAAAACCCGGCGCGACATGATGCTCAAAATCATGGACAAAGCGCTCAAGCATGTCGACGATCTGCCTGATCGCATTCCAGCCAGCCTGCGGGCAAGGTACAAACTCCTTTCCCAGGCTGAAGCCTTAAAAGCTGTTCATCAGCCGATGAATGAAACCCAGTTATATCAGGGGGTGCGCTCTTTAAAATATGAAGAGTTTCTTTGCTTCCATTGCGCAAGACTGATGCAGTCAGTGCGCATTGAAAAAACACCAAAGCAGTTTGACCAGAGTCTGATCGATCAGAAGATTGCCGAGCTGCCCTATACGCTCACCCAGGATCAGGCTTCGAGCATTCAGCAGATTCTCCAGGATCTGCGCTCTGATCAGGCGATGTACCGGCTTTTGCAGGGGGAAGTGGGATGCGGCAAGACGATGGTGGCCGCCATGGCCCTGTATGCCTGCAAGCTTTCTGGCAAACAAGCGGCTCTGCTTGCGCCAACTGAAATTCTGGCCCGCCAGCACGTACTCTCTTTGCAGAAACTCGGCATTGAAGCAACCCTTTATTGTTCATCCTTAAAGGCGGCCGAGAAGCGCAAAATTCGCAAAGAACTTCAGGAAGGAAAGATTGATCTGATTGTCGGAACCCACTCGCTTTTTCAGGAAGGGGTGGAATACGCTGAGCTGGGATTGGTCATTGCCGATGAGCAGCACCGCTTTGGTGTCTTGCAGCGAAGAGCTTTGATTGAAAAGGGCCATCAGGTCGACGTGCTGCTGATGAGTGCGACCCCGATTCCAAGAACTGCCGCTCATTTTCTGTATGGCGATATTGACCTGTCCGCCATCCGCACAATGCCGCCCGGCCGTAAACCGGTGATCACCCGTTATTATCGCTCTTCGAGCATGAAGCCGGTTCTGGGGCGGATTTTAGAGGGGATTTTGAAAGAAGGCCGGCAGGTGTATGTCGTCTGTCCGGCGATTGATGAAAATCCGGATGAGGGCATTACGGCGGCCACGTCGATTTATGAAGGGATGCAATCCGTTTTAGGCAGGCAGATTTCCATTGATCTGCTTCATGGCCGCATGAAGCCGGAGCAGAAAGAGGAAATCATGGACCGTTTTAAGCGCAATGAAACGCAGATCCTGGTTTCCACGACTGTGATTGAAGTGGGCATTGATGTGGCCAACGCGACGATGATGGTCATCTATGATGCCCATCGATTTGGTCTTTCGGCTTTGCATCAGCTGCGCGGCCGGTGTGCCAGGGGTCCGGTGCAGGGAGAATGCTATCTGCTTTCCAATACCCGCAATGCCCAATCCATCGACCGCCTGAAAAAGATGGAAACGCTCGATAACGGCTTTGATCTGGCGGCTTATGATCTGCAGCTGCGCGGGCCGGGAGATTTACTCGGCACCAGACAATCTGGCATTCCCGCGTTCATTCTGGGTGATGCTGGCAAAGATCTGGCGATGATGGACTGCTGCGAAAAAGACGCAGCGGAAATCCTGGAACATCCCGAAAACCCGGAAAACCGCGCAATGATGCACTACCTTAAGCAAGTCTCCCAAAAAAGCATTGTGGATTAGCCAAAGTGTTTTTCTTCCTGCCTTTCCTAAAGACAGAGGCATCAAAACTGAAGAAGCGGCTGTTGGATGGATGAAAATTTCTTTAGAATGAAATGGAAGAAAAGCTGCATCGATCGGCAGCTGAATGTACAGAAAAGGAGAGAAAAAAAACAAATGGAGAACAGACCCGAATCGCCGCGGCTTGTGGCCGTGGATATGGATGGCACCTTTTTGCGCAGCGATAATACGTATAATCAAGATCGCTTTGTTGGAATTCTTAAAAGAATGAAGGAGCAAAATGCGAAATTTGTGGTCGCCAGCGGCAACCAGTATTATCAGCTGCGAGATTTCTTTTTGGATATTGAGGATGAGATTGCCTTTGTTGCGGAAAATGGCGCGTTTGTCAAAGATGGAAAAGAGAGGATTTTTGCGGCGGACATGCCTCATTCAACCGTTGAGCAGGTCATTGACCTGTGCCGGAAATATCCACAAATCAATACCATCCTGTGCGGCGTGAACTCAGCCTATTGCCAAAAAGGTACAGTCAGTCAGGCGTTTTTTGACTTTGCCTCCCTGTATTATCACCGCCTGGCCTGGGTTGATGATCTGAAAGCTGTTGATGACCAGATCCTTAAATTTGCGCTGGAAGTTCCTGAAGAACGCACCATGGAATTTTATACGCTGCTTTGCCAGAATCTGGAGGGACTTGTTGAACCGACCGCAAGCGGCCATGGCTGCATTGACCTGATCATTCCAGGCTGCCATAAAGCTTCCGGCCTGGAAAGACTGTGCAAACGCTGGCAGATCGATCCCCAAGATCTGGCTGCTTTTGGAGACAGCGGAAACGATATCGAAATGCTGCAATACTGTGGACAGAGCTATGCGATGGCCAATGCCGACGACAGAGTGAAACAGACTGCCAGATTCCTCTGCGCTTCGAATGACGAAGATGGTGTTCTTGAAATTCTCGATCAGCTGTATCCAAAAAAACAATAGAGCATCCTATTGAGTTTTATGCCAGGATTCAGAATTCAGCAATCAAACCAGACCATTTGAAATTCGAAGAGAAATCCAGAAGTCAGAGAATCGCCAGAAGCCAGAAAAACATCAGAAGCCAGAGCATTACCAGGGAACCAAAAGAAAATGAGCTTGGCCTGGATGCTGCCAGGCTATGAAAAAAGCCGGGACCGCAATGGGGTCCGGCTTTTTTGAGCTGTCCTGGATCAGAGATTTTCCTGGATGGCTTTGGCCAGGGCATCGAAGTCAGGTTTTGGAATTTCGTGGGTTTCAATGACCAGCGCATCTTTTTCAGGCTGGTTTGCATAGCGGGGAATGACGTGCACATGGAAGTGATCTACACTCTGCCCGGCGGCTGGCCGACAGTTAGCCAGAATATTTACGCCATCGGCATGAAGTCCTTTTTCCACGGATTTGCCCACTTTCTGAGCGATTTCAAAAATATGGCCTAATTTTTCTGCTGGATATTCAAGCAGGCTTGCGGCGTGTTCTTTGGGCAGAATGAGCGCATGACCGGCGCTGGTCGGGTTGATATCGAAAATCACGCGAAGATCATCGTCTTCGTACAGGGTAGTACTTGGGATTTCGCCATTGGCGATTTTACAGAAAATGCAGTCCATCGTAAGAATTGGTATCCTTTCCGGGCAAAAAAGCCTTGTCTTTTACCAGAATAAACGAAAAGCCAGGCTAAGGGGAGGCCTGACTTTTCATATTAAGGGGATTTGACGGTGCGTGATCAGGGATCCGCACCAGCAAAGCAGGAACGCCTTGCTGGTACGAATTATAGCATGTGTGGAAGAAGACGCCATAAAAAAGCAGAAAAAACCCGAAAATCTGACTGGTTAACTCCAAAAAAGCCTCGAAAGTGGCGAGTTTGTCACAATTTTTCCCATTGCTTATCCCAAAATGAAAAACAAACGGACGTTGGCAAGGGGGATTGGAGCAGTGAGTGGCGGCTGATGAAAGAACTTACAGGGGGTTTGAGTCTTCAGGAAGTTTTGTACTTGCTTTTTTGATTGATATAATTCGAAAGAGGTTTAAGTATGATTACGATGAAACTGGCGGACGCTGCCGACGCAATGGGCGGCCAGCTTGTCCATGCCGATTTAAATACCGAATTTTGCGGCGTGTCGACGGATTCAAGAAAAATTGAACCGGGCATGTTGTTTGTTCCCATTGCCGGGGCCAGAGTCGATGGCCATCAGTTTGCCGATCAGGTCATGAAAAATGGTGCGCACGTCATGCTCTGGCAAAAAGACCACCTGCCCGTCCCCGAAGGGGTTCCAGCCATTGTGGTGGAAGATTCGATCCTGGCGATGGGCCGTCTTGCCAAAGCATGGCTGGCTAAAGTTTGTCCATATACGATTGGGATCACAGGAAGCAACGGCAAGACCTCCACAAAAGACTTTGTGGCCGCTCTTTTTTCCAGCCTTGCCAAAACCTATAAAACCCAGGGCAATCACAACAATGAAATTGGCCTGCCGTTGACGGTTTTTGAAATGGACGCTGATACGAAGGTGCTCATTCTGGAAATGGGCATGGAAAACCGGGGAGAGATCGCTTACCTTTGTTCGATCGCCCCGCTCGATCTGGCTTTGATTACCTCCATTGGCTCGGCCCACATGGAAAATCTTGGCTCCAAAACCAATATTGCCAGAGCCAAGTGTGAAATCACCACTTCACTCAAACCGGATGGATCTTTGATCTATCACAACGATGGCCAGGAAATCCGCCAGGCGCTCAGTGAACTGAGCCTGGATCCTTCCTGGACGCTGATTCCCTATGGCGAAAAGACCGAGTATGATCCAGAAAATCTGAAAGTGACCCGCAAAGGGCTGTCTTTCGAACTGAAAGCCCTTGATTCAGACCCGTTCCAGATTCCCTCTGCCAATACGGTGCAGGCCTATAACGCCACCGGTGCGCTGCTGGCGGCAAAAGCCGGCGGGGTGCCCCAAAAAAACTGGCAGGATGCGCTGGCGCATGCCGCTTTAACCCCGATGCGCGGCGATCTGAAAGTCTGGAAAAACAGCTGCATTCTGGACGATACCTACAAATCTAACCCAGAAGCTGCTCGAAGTGCCATTTCTACCTTGATGGAAATCCCCGCAAATGTGCATATTGCTGTTCTGAGTGATATGCTCGATCTTGGTCCTGAAGAAAAGGCCATTCATGCCGCCATTGGCCAGTATGCCCATGATGCCGGGGTGGATGTCCTGTTTACCTGGGGACCTTTAAGCAAAGAAACGTCTGCTGCCTTTGAAGGGACAAAGCAGCATTTTGAAACGAAAGAAGACCTGTTGGCTGCCCTCAAGCCTTATGCGCTTGAAAATGCAGCAATTCTGGTCAAAGGCAGCCGGGCAATGGCGATGGATACCATTGTAAACGGCTGTTTAGAAGGAGAAAGCAATGAATAAAATCCGTCTTGGCGTCATTTTTGGCGGCCAGAGTTCTGAGTACAGTGTTTCACTTCATTCTGCCGGATCATTCTTACGTTCCGTTCACCAAGACCGCTATGAGATCACCATGATCGGGATTTCGATGGATGGCGGCTTTTACCACTATGAAGGAAATATTGAGGATATTGAACACGACCATTGGCAGGCGCATGCCAAGCCAATTGCCTGGGTTCACAAAGGAATCTTTGAAATAGAAGAACAGAAATTGATCGAAATGGACTGCATCTTTCCAATCCTCCATGGCAAAAACGGGGAAGATGGCTCTATCCAGGGCATGATGAATATTCTGGATCTGCCAATTGTCGGCTGTGATGTGCTGGGGTCAGCCATCTGCATGGATAAAGAAGTCATGCACCGCCTCTTTGAGCTCAACCATATCCCAGCGGCCAAATATATCTGCCTGTATGCCCATGGCGACAACCCGACGTTTGAAGAAATCGAACGCCAGATTCCACTGCCCTGGTTTGTCAAACCTTGCAATGCCGGCAGCAGCTATGGCGTCCACTATGTCGCCGATCGTTCTGAATTTGAAGATGCCCTGAAAGATGCCTTCAAATATGATGGCCGCGGCAAAGTCCTGGTTGAAGAAGCCATCGATGGTTTTGAAATCGGATGTGCGGTCATGGGAGATGAACACCTGACAGTCGGCGAACCAGATGAAATCGAATTAGAAGGAAAAGTTTTCGATTTTGAAGGCAAATACGAACTGGTTGGTTCCGCGATTTACTGCCCGGCCCGTATTTCTTCCCAGAAAGCAGCCGAAGCCAAAGAACTGGCTAAGGCTGCCTATCGTACGCTGTGCTGCCGGGATATGGCCCGTGTGGATATGTTTGTCTGCTCGGATGGCCGGATTGTGCTCAATGAAGTCAATACGATTCCAGGCCTGACTTCGACCAGCCGTTATCCAACCATGATGAAAGAAGCCGGCATCGAATTTGCCGATCTGATTGATCAGCTTGTCGATCTGGCCATGGAAAAAGAAATCAACATTTAATTCCTTATGACTGATACTGCAAAATTAAGAGCCTGGACCGAAATTGACTATCAGGCGATTGGCCATAACGTGGAGGAAGTGCGCAAGCTGGTTGGCAATACCAAGATTCTTGGCATTCTCAAAGCGGACGCGTATGGTCATGGAGCCATTGAATGCGCCCGGCAGCTTGCCAAAGCCGGCGTTGACTTCTTTGCGGTGGCGTGCCTGTCCGAAGCCCAAGAGCTGCGAAAGGCCGGTTTTGACCAGCCAATTCTGATTTTAGGTGCCACACCGCCGGCTGCATTTGATGAGCTGCTGGCTGGTGACTTTATTCAGACCCTGATTTCGCTGGACTATGCCAAGAAACTTTCTGACTATGCCAAAGCCTGCAATACGAAAGCCAAAGGCCATGTCAAAGTGGATACCGGCATGAACCGGGTAGGCATCGTCTACCAGGATGGCGCCCGCCGCTATGACCAGATCCGGGCAGTCTATGAACTCGATGGCCTGGATGTGCAGGGAATTTTCTCGCACTTTCCAGTCAGCGATGATTTAGGCTTTGACAGCCGCGAATTCACCCGCAATCAGGTGCGCCTGTTCAAGGAGGTGCTTGACCGCCTCAAAGCCGATGGCATTGATCCAGGCGTGCGCCATATTCAGAATTCGTATGGCATTCTCAACTACAAAGATCTTGGCATGGACTATTGCCGGCCTGGTCTTTTGTACATGGGTGTGACCAGTGATGATCAGGTTCCGATTGCTTCGACCCCTGATTTTATCCCGATTCTGTCTTTGAAAACCAAAGTAGCCATGGTCAAGACGGTTCCTGATGGAGCGACTGTTTCCTATGGCCGCCACTACCATTGTCAGGGGGCGCGCCGCATTGCCTCGCTGATGATTGGCTATGCGGATGGTCTGCCGCGCCTGATTTCCAACCAGAATCTGATGATTTCCATTCGCGGCCACAAGGTTCCGTTAGTTGGTAATATCTGTATGGACCAGTGCATGGCCGATGTCACCGGCTTTGATGACATTGAAGAAGGCGATATTGCCACGATCGTTGGTGTTGATGGCCAGAACGTGATGACCATCGATTCGATCAGCCGCGCTGCCCATACCATCAACAACGAAACGCTCAGCACCCTTTCCAGGCGCCTGAGCCGCGTGGCCAAAGACTGAGCTTGTTTTTTGAACCTGGAAAAATCAAAATGATCCTTTGACTGCCGCACAGTCAGAATGCGGCAGTTTTTTTACGGTTTGGCAGAGGGAAGGGAAGAACTGTTGACGATTGATTCGCTGTAAGTCTTTAAATTGGGCCTGATGTTTTACAATAAGAAGAGAAATCAAGAGGAGAAATCCAGAAAAGAGAAAAACTCTTAGAAAAGAGAAAAGACCAGGGAAGAAGCCCCGACAGAAGAAACCTCTGAAAAGAGGATGCTCTAAGAAAAGAACTACCCGAAAAAAATCGCAGGCCATAAAAGCAGGCCATAAAAAACAGGCAGCCAGCCCCCAGAAAGAGCGTTCTGGATCAAACCCTGGGTCAGTGGCTGCAAACTTACATTCATAAAAATTCATAACAGGAATACATCCCCAGATGAGGAGGTTTATTTTGGCTAAACTACGACAATACCCAGCGGTTGATATCGCTAAATATATTGGCGCCATGCTTGTGGTGGCCATCCATACGTTTCCATTTGAGGACATTTCACCGTCCTTCAACTTATTTTTTATCGCGACTGTCTGCCGGCTGGCTGTACCGTTTTTCTTTGTGTGCAGCAGCTTCTTTCTGTTTCGCAAAATTCACCATACAAAAAATCAGGCGACAGAGGGCAAAAAGCTGGTGATGGCCTGGCTGAAACGCATCGGAATTCTGTATCTGGTGTGGACCGTCATTTATCTGCCCTATACGATCTGGAACTATTCAGAAGCCGGCTTCTCGTTTATGAGCCTGCTTGGCTGGATTCGAGATTTCTTTTTGAATGGTTCGTATTATCACCTGTGGTTTTTACCGGCCCTGATGCTGGGGATGGTGATTGTCTGGAGCCTGTACCGGCAAAAGGGCATGGTCTATGCGCTGGAAGTTTCCCTGGTATTATACCTGGCGGGCTATCTGATTAATGTTTATGCCCCGATCTGGGAATCGCTGCCTGGGGTGTATGTTGTGTATGGCTTTTTTTGCAAAACGCTGGTCACGGCGCGAGACGGCATTTTCTTTGCCCCGATCTTTATCTGCATTGGGGCTGCCGCAGCCAAATTGCGCCGTCCAAATCTGAAATCCTGTGCGCTCGGCTTTGCGATTTCTTTTATCTGCCTGATACTGGAAGTAACCCTGTACTCTGCTCTTGGCGTATTGACCGATAAAAGCTGCATGTTCTTATCGCTGATTCCAAGTCTGTACTTTTTGATGAACATGCTTTTGCAGATCCGTATTCCCAATCAGCCGATGTACACGACGATGCGGCGGGAATCTACCCTTATTTATGTCAGCCATATCCTTTTTGCCCGCCTGTTGCTGCTCATGTTCCCGCAGGTTCACCTGGTTGTCTACCTGGCAACTCTGGCCTGCTCCCAGGTTCTGGCCAGCACGATCATCCGGTTCACTCCGAAATATCCATGGCTGCACTGGTTAATGTAACTATGCTCAGAATCCACCAAGTAAAATGCGCCGACCCAAAGGACATCGAGGGCGCGCTGTTAAAAAAATTAAATATGCCCAGACAGGATCTTTTAAGCTGGAAAGTCCACCGGAAATCGTTGGATGCCAGAGGACAAAAGGTCCTTTTTTCCTTTATCATCGATGCCGAAGTTCGCAATGAAAAGAAATACCTGCGCAAAAAAGATGTCAGCAAGGCACCTGATGAAACTTTTACCTTCACCCCAAAAGGAACCAGCCCCCTTCAAAACCGCCCGGTTGTCGCCGGGTTTGGGCCGGCGGGGATGTTTGCGGCTTTGCTGCTGGCCCAATATGGCTACAAGCCGCTGGTCATTGAACGCGGTCCCCAAATCGACCAGCGCACCCAAGATGTTCAGGCCTTCTGGAAAGGCCAGCAGCTGAAGCCGGAAAGCAACGTTCAGTTTGGGATGGGCGGGGCCGGGGCGTTTTCCGATGGCAAACTGACCACCCGCTCCAAAGATCTCAAGAGCCGCAAAGTCTTTGATGAACTGGTCCGCTTTGGGGCCAGTCCCGAAATTCTGTATGAGCAGCATCCGCACGTCGGAACCGATGGCTTTGTCAAAATTATCAAAGGCCTGCGCGATGAAATTGAACGCTTAGGCGGAAAGTTCTGCTTTGACAGCCAGCTTGACGATCTGGAAATTGAAAACGATACGCTCAAAGCCATTCATATCAAGGACAAAGGCTGGATTCCGGCCCAGGCTCTGATTGCGGCCGTCGGCCATTCCGCATCGGATACGATCCGCATGTTTGCCCGGCATGGCCTTGTTATTGAAGGCAAACCCTTTGCGATTGGCGTTCGCATTGAACATAAGCAGGACTTTATCAACCAGGCCATGCTCAAAGACAGAGCCTCTGATCCGGCCCTGCTTCCGGCCCGCTACCAGCTGACGGATACCGTTTCGACGGGCAAGGGCGTGTACAGCTTCTGCATGTGTCCGGGCGGCTATGTGATTGCGGCTTCCAGTGAACCTGAAACGGTTGTGGTCAATGGCATGTCGTATTCCGACCGGGCCGGCGAAAATGCCAATGCCGCCCTGCTGGTCCAGGTTGGCCCTGAGGATACCGGAAATGGAGTCTTTGATGGTCTGGCTTACCAGGAAAAGCTTGAACATGCTGCCTATGATGTCTCCCATTCCTACAAAGCTCCCGTCCAGCTGGCCAGTGATTTTGTCGAGGGGAAAGTCAGCGACCACTTTGAGGACGTCAGACCAACGTATCCATTAGGCACTGTCTTTACTGATTTCAGCACCTTGCTTCCTGAGCCGATTGCTTCTTCTTTAAAAGAGGCTTTAATCGCTTTCGAAAAGAAGGTTCCCGGCTTTTTGAAGGGTTCGGTTTTAACCGGGGTGGAAACGCGCAGCTCCTCTTCCGTGCGGATCTTGCGAAATAAAGAAAGCCTGCTGGCCAATGTATATGGCTTCTATCCATGCGGGGAAGGAGCGGGTTATTCGGGCGGCATCATGACCAGCGCGCTGGATGGCATGAAGTGTGCCATGGCGCTGATGGACAATTTTGACAAGCCCTCAAATTCCCCGCTAGAATAAGGGAATGAATCTGTTTTTACCCAGACAGGCGGTGGACTCGTTTCGCGATCTGGATCTGGCCTTGCTCAAGGCCAGAGGCATCCATCTGCTGCTTTGCGATGTGGACAATACGCTCTCGATCATCGGGGATCAGGGCTGTTCGCCACAGGCGGCCAGATTTCTGGATGAAGTTCGCAAGGCGGGCATCCAGCCGGTTCTGTTTACCAATAACTTCCAGGCGCACGCCCTCAAAGTCATGCACGGCCATCCCAACGTCGAAATGCATACCTTTGCCTGCAAGCCGCTGCCGTTTTCTTTCTGGTGGATGATGCGCAAAAAGCATCTGAAGCCAAGCCAGGTGGCCGTCCTTGGCGATCAGCTGTTTACGGATATGCTCGGCGGAAATCTCAGCGGCTGTTATACCATTCTGTCTTCGCCCCTTTCCAAAGAAGAAAGAAGAGATACCAAACTGATGCGGAAGCTGGAAGAGATGGTTTATACATCGCTTGAAAAAAGCAACAAACTGAAACGGGAGGAAAACCATGTCAGAATTCTGTAAAGGCTGCGGGGTGAAACTGCAAAATGAAAACCCCGACGCGCTTGGCTATGTCCCATCGCTGGATTCGCAATACTGCCAGCGCTGTTATCGTCTGCGCCACTATGGGGATGTGACGATCAATATGCAGCAGGGCATTGCGACCAGCCAGACTTTAGATAAAATCAACGAACTCGATGGAACTGTCTTCTGGACAGTCGATCTGTTCAACCTCGAAAGCAATCTGGTCAGCCGGCTCAACCACAAACTGCCGGGTAAAGAGATTATCCTGGTTTTGACCAAACGGGATATTCTGCCTCCGACCCTGACCGATGCCAAAATCAAGGCGTATCTTGAACGCCGTTTAAAAGAAGATGATATTCATGTCAAAGACATCATTATTGCCGGCTATATGACCAAAGACGGCGGCAAGAGTGAGGCTGTCATTCATGAAATCGAAGACGCTGCTGACCGGTATGCCAAAAATAAAGATGTCATCTTTATGGGCATGGCCAACTCCGGCAAATCAACCCTGGTCAACAAACTGCTTGGCTCTAAGGAGCTGACCATTTCGCGCAACCCGGGCACTACCCTGGATGTCATTGAACGCGACTGGCATGGCCGTAAGCTTTACGACACTCCGGGCCTGGAAAATGACAAATCCGTGCTGTCGTGGCTGCCATCTCTGGAATTGAAGGAAGTCATTCCAACCAAGCCGCTTAAACCCTATATCTGCCAGATCTATGAAGATCAGTCCTTTGCCGCAGGCGGTCTTGCGCGCATGGATGTCGTATGCAATGGCAAGGCCAGCATTGTCGGCTACTTCTCGTTATCTTTGCCGATTCATCGCGGCAAACTGGCCGATGCCGACCGGTTATGGACGGAACATCTTGGCAAGATGCTCTCTCCAGCTCTCGATGGAAATCTGGATACGATGAAAACCTGGCATGCGCCCCGCCTGAAAGGCAAAGAAAAAATGGATGTTGTCATTCAGGGGCTGGGATGGTTCTGTGTCTCGGGAGATATCCAGGAAATTACAGTTAAAGCCCATAAGGGCATTCAGGTAACATTTCGAAAGGCGATGATTTAATGCTCAGTGCTCAGAATAAAAAGAAATTAAGATCCTTAGCGGTGGATCTTCCTTCCATGATCCAGATTGGAAAAGGCAACCTATCCGAAACCTTCTTTGAAGGCCTCGATGCCGAACTGGAAGCCCATGAACTGGTGAAAGTCACTTTACAGAAAACCAGCACGCTGACTGTCCGCGAGGCAGCCATTGAATGTGCCAGCGAAACCGGCAGTGAAGTCATTCAGACGATCGGCCGCACCTTCGTGCTCTATCGTCAGAGCAAGAACAATAAGCTGGGTATTTCCAAATGACCAAAAAAGTCGCCCTGCTTGGAGGATCATTTGATCCTGTGCACAATGGCCATATCGCAATGGCCGATGCGGCTTTAGAAAAGCTTGGCGTAGATGAGGTATGGCTGATTCCTGCCAGTCAGTCGCCATTAAAAAGTCGAATCCTGACCCAGGGCTCAAAACGGCTGGCCATGCTCAGACTGGTCTGCCAGCATCATCCGCAGTTTCGTATCTGTGATGTTGAACTCAAACGCCATGGCGTCAGCTACACCATCGATACGCTAAAAACCCTGCATGACCAGTATCCGGACTATGAATTTTATTGGCTGCTGGGCGCCGATCAGGCAGCTCAGTTTGAGCAATGGAAAGATTCACAGACGCTCAAAACGCTGGCGCACTTTGTGGTGGCTGAGCGCGGAGAGGTGCTGGAAAAAATCGGGATCCCCAAAGGATTTATTCCTTTGCCCATGGAACCGGTGGATGTCTCCTCCTCCCAGATTCGCAATGGCAAACGCCTCAATCTGATGCCGGACTATATCCGGCAGTACATTCTCGATGAAGAACTGTACCTGACCTGGTGGATCAAACCGCAGATGAACCCGGCCCGTTTTGCCCACTCCAACAGTGTCGCCAGAGTCTGCCGGGAACTTGCCAAAGCCCATGGCTATGATGAGCACAAAGCGTATCTGGCTGGTCTGTTTCATGATGTCGCCAAAGACATGCCCAAAGCCGAGATGGAAAAATGGATCCGGGCCTGCTTTCCCGAAGCCATCAATGAGCACCACGCCATCTGGCATGGCTATGTGGGCAGTCAGGTCATTGACCGTGTCTTTGGCATTCATGATCCAATGATTGCCAATGCGATCGGCAACCATGTCAAAGGAACCAGTTATGATCCGTATGCGATGATGGTTTTTATCGCCGATAAAGTCGATCCGTTGCGCGGGTATGATTCTTCGGCTTTGTATCATGCCTGCCTGCATGATCTGTACAATGGCTTTTTACTGGTGAAAGCGGAAAACAAAGCCTTCCTTGAAAAGGAGAAACAGAAACATGGAACCCTCTGAAATTGTTTGTAAAGCAATCAGCGAACGCAAAGGTCATGACATTCAGGTCTACGACACCACTTCGCTGACCCCATTTATGGATACGATGATTGTTGCTTCCAGCGACAATACCAAACAAAACTACGCGATTGCGCAGAACATCAAAGACCGTTTATTTGAAGCCGGCTGGACGGGAACCTTCCGGATGGAAGGCAGCAGTGAGTCCCGCTGGATTCTGGTCGACTTAAAAGATGTCGTGATTCATCTGTTTGTCGGCAATGAACGCGACCTGTATTCGCTTGATCGTCTGTATGAAGAATGCCCGGTTACCCGGTACGAAGATTAGGACTGACAAGGGATTATGGCACAATACGAAACCTTGGGTCACTATTATGATGCGCTGGTCAAAGATGAAGAAGCCAGCCGGCAGTGGGTCGACTGGATTGAATCCTTCCATCCCGGCCGCCGTTTTCTTGAACTGGCCTGCGGCAGCGGGGAGATCACCGAAATGTTAACGGCAACCCACGAAATGACTGCCCTGGACCTGTCCCAGGCGATGCTTGAAAGAGCAGCCGCCAAGGATCCAGATAAAAAGGTCACCTTCCTTTGGCAGGACATGCGAGATTTAAGTTCCCTGGGGCAGTTTGATGCGATTGGCTGCTTCTGCGATTCGATTAACTATCTGGTGGAAGATCAGGAAATGCGCGATTTCTTCAAAGAAGTGGCCAGCCATCTCGAACCAGGCGGACTGTTTTTGTTTGACAGCCATGGCCTGGACAGGCTCGATGAGTTTGCCCAGGACTATGAAGAAGCCGGAGAATTTGACGATGGCACCCAGGTGCAGTGGGTAATCAGTGCGGATGATGAACTGATTTACCAGGACTTTGCCTTCTATCTTCCCGATGGCCGCACGATTGAAGAACACCATATGCAGCGTGTGTATGACCCGGAAGATCTCAAAGACTGGTTGCAGGAAGCCGGTTTTGAAGTGTTGGATCTGCGCGGCGATTTTGGCCAGGCGCCTTTGGCCGAGTGTGAAAAATATTTCTTTGCCTGCCGCAGAAAATAACAGGAAATCAATCGCGCAATCCAGAAGGCCAAAAAAACTGGAAAAGCATTCACGATTGACGTTCTGGAAGCAGAAACAGAAATGAGCAAAGAACACATGACGAAGAACATAAGGCGATGAACAAGAAGCAAAAGGGGAACACTATGATTGGATTGATTGCAGCCATGCCGCAGGAAATCGATGCGATTAGCGCGCGCATGGAAACTATCTCGATTTGCAAAGTTGCAGATGTTGAATTTCGTACAGGCACGCTTGGCAATAAAAACTTGGTGATTGCGCTTTCCGGCGTTGGAAAAGTCCATGCCGCCATTGCAGCAACATTGATGTGCCAGCTTTATCAGCCAGAATGCCTGATTTCCATCGGGGTTGCAGGGGGACTGTGCGATGAGCAGGAAGTTGGCGACCTGGTGATTTCCAATGAAGCCATCCAGGCTGATTTTGATACCTCCTTTATCGATGGACCAGAAGGAATTGGCCAAGTTTTCAAGGCCGATGCCAGCCTGATCGACCGGGCCGAACAAGCCGCCCAAAAGCATGGCGTTCCCTATCGAGTCGGAGCGGTGGCTACCCAGGATCTGTTCATGGCCCACCCTGATGACTATGCCAGACTGATGAAAAATTTCCCGCAGGCAGCCTGCTCGGAAATGGAAGGCGGGGCTGTAGCCCAGGTGGCTGATGCATTTGGTCTGCCTTTCGTGATTTTGCGCACGCTCAGTGATGTTGTCGTGCACGAAGACAATCCGGTTGAATTCTCCACCTTCAGCATTGCTTCGTCCCAAAAAGCCGCCAGCCTGCTTGAAACCTTCTGTTCCCTTTAATTGAAGATGAGCGGCCAGTCAGAACAGAAGACAGTTTTCTGTTAAAATCCGTCAGATTGGACGCTCTTTGTCAGATAGAAAAATCTTACAGAATGATCATTGTCGTTCATGGCTTCGGACATGAGCGACTTTTTTCAAGGGCTTTTTTGAATTTGGAATCAGAATCGTATAATACTTGCATGAGTAAAAAGACAGAGTCAAAAACCGGCCAGGCCCTCTCAACGCCCAAAGCAGTCGGTAAAAAAAAGACAACCCGAAACCAAACAAAAACCAAAGCCCGCTCTTCTAAAAGCAGGGCTTCGCATTCGATAAAGCCAGCCCGAAAAACCTATGGCTGGCCATTGACAGCAGGCCTTGTGTGCTTGCTTGTCGGGATCATCATGACCCTGTGGGCATTGTTTATCAGCGGCCCGGCACGCATTCATGAAGAATCCATTGAAAAAGTCAAAGCCGCCATTACCGAACAGGTACCCGAGATCCAGTCACTTCGTGAGACCGAATTCGATTTTGTTACCTGGCAGGGATATACCGAAGACACTTTATACTGGTTTGACGTCACAGGCTCCGTCATCACAACCAGAGAACTTTCGAGCCTGAACTATAACGCAGCCAGACAGAAAGCATTGGACACCTATAACATGGAGGCCGATACCGTTTTTCTTGCCTATGGCTATTCCGGTCCGGTCTACCAGCTGGAATCTGAAAACGAGATTCTGATGCTGGATTATGACACCCTGGACTGGGTTTATGAAAGGGGAACAGGATATGGTGGATCATAGTGACTGGAATCAGCCATGGTTCAGCCAGTTAAGCTGGGTCATGGGAAATCTGGAGCGGTTCGATCTGGATCCGAACCAGAAACTGGTCGTGGCCGTTCTGGCCTTTTTAAATGATACGCACCTGCCATTTACACCAGATATCATCTGTGAAAAAACAGGCCTGGATGAAGAGGTGGTGGATGACGTTTATGATTTTTTGATTACGGCAGGCTACGGGCGCACCGATTCGCGCAATAAGCAGCTGTTTTTTAATCTGGAAGGACTGCTGGATCTGCCAGCAGCAAACTTAAATGATCCGGTTTCGCAGTCTTTGTTGCGGGAGTTTTCCACCGAGTTTGGCAGACCACTTTCCGGATCGGAGATGGAACGGATTTTAAATCTTTCCAATGAATTTGATGAAGACATGATTCTGCATGCCCTGGATGAAGCCTCAGCGTATAACAAGCGCTCGCTCAACTACGTGGAGTCCCTGTTAGCAGCGTGGAAATCCAGAGGTCTGGATGCAGCCGATATTGAAAGTGGGAAACGCTGATGACTGGTGATGAAATTCTTGATCAGATTGAAATTCTGTTTCCGGATGCAAAGTGCGAGCTGCTCCATGACACCCCATTCCAGCTGTTAGTGGCCGTGGTGCTCTCGGCCCAGACTACCGATGCTTCCGTCAATAAAGTCACGCCAGCCTTGTTTGCACGCTGGCCGGATGCCCAGAGTCTTCGGCAGGCGGATGTGCATGAAGTGGAAAAGACCATACAGACCATTGGCCTGTATCGCTCAAAAGCCAAAAATATCGTGGCATTATCCCAGACACTGGAGGATCAGTTTCATGGGGAAGTGCCATCGACATTTAAAGAGCTGCAATCACTGCCCGGAGTTGGCCGCAAGACGGCCAACGTCGTCCGCTCGGTTGCATTTGATGTGCCCTCCTTTGCGGTGGATACCCATGTCGAACGGATTGCCAAACGGCTGGGGCTGGCCAAAGTGGATGACGATCCGCTTAAGGTTGAAACCAAACTGCGCCGCAAAATCTCGCGGGAGCGCTGGAATCAGGGGCATCATGATCTGATTTTCTTTGGCCGGTATTTCTGCACGGCGCGCAAGCCAAAATGTGAAGAATGCCCGTTTGTGTCGTTCTGTAAAAAAGACAGACTGGATGCCTATCAGGCCGAACTCAAGGCAAAGAAAAAAGCCAGAGAGCAGCAGATAAAGGCCTGATTTTCGGATTCAGGTAACACCGAACCGAAGAGATAAATCGAAAAGAAGAGATAAAATTCAGGAGAAAACAGGATGAGTACTTCAAATCAATCTTTAGCCACTGTTCTGGTCTGCGGCCGGGGTGCGGTGGGGATGACCATGGGCGATCTGTTCGCCAAAACGCTTCCTCAAGGACAGTTCGCATTTCTTTGTGATCCTGCAAGAGCCAGACGGTATGCTTCAAAACCGGTTCAGGTCAATGGGACAGTTACGCAATATCCAATCCTTGCCAGTGATTCTTCCAAGCCATTTGTGGCGGATCTGATTCTTTTTGCGTGCAAGGCTTATTCTCTGGATGAAGCCATGGAACAGGCCAGACCCTTCATGAATGAGCAGACAATTTTAATGAGCGCTATCAATGGAATCAGCAGTGAAGAAAAGCTGATGAAGACTTTCCCCAACAATCCAGTGATTCATACCATCGCTCAGAATATGGACTCTCGCTATGACCCGCACGAGCAGACGCTGCAGTTTTCCACGCGCGGGGAACTGGTTTTCGGGGTGATTGCGCCTGAACTGGAAGAAAAAGCAGATCAGGTGCAGGAACTGTTTGATCGCTGCTATCTGCCCTATACCCGCTCCCAAACGATTTTGCTGGACCAGTACAGCAAGCTGATGTTCAACTGCGGCATCAATCAGGTCTGTGCGGCGTACCAGGCCACTTATGGGCAGGTTGCTGCTGATCCGAAACTGAATCAGATCTTCAGGGAGGCGATGGAAGAAGCCCGCCGGGTTCTGGCTGGCCTGGGTACTGATCCTGGCAAAGAGAGGATGGAAAACTGGGCGGCCAGACTTTCCACTCTCGATCCAGACTCGATGCCAAGCATGGCCCAGGATGTGATGTATCATCGCCCGGTGGAACTCGAACTGTTTTCAGGCACCATTGTCCCGAAAGCAAGAGAGTTCAACATTCCGGTTCCAGTGCTGGAAGATCTGATGATCCGCATTGAAAAGAGAGTGGCCAGTTTTTAAACGCTGCGCCCGCCGGATTTCTTTTGGCCTGAATTTTTGTCTTCGAGAAATTCGATTTTTGTAAAAACTCCGAACTGTCCAAAAAGACAGTCTCGGAGTTTTGTGCGTTTCTTACTTCTGCCTTTTTGGCATCAAGATGTTCAGTCCATTCACAATCAAAAAGCGAATCGCCCGGCTGGCGGAGATTTTAGAAGAGGAGCCAGTCGAAATCATAAAAATGCAAAAAAAAGTGAAAATCAATGATGGGCAATTTGCCTGATTTGGCCCACAATGGAAATAGAGAGGTACCTCTATGGACGCAAAGAAGAAAAAAGCATTGGAATCCGATTTGAAGGTTTTGCATGATATGCAGATGCGGCCGAATTTTGCGGAATTAGCCAGACACTACGGCATGGATTATCGAACCATTAAAAAGTACTACGACAATGGGGGAAAAGTCCCGCAGCGTAAAAAGAGAATCCAGTTCAGCCGGTGGGATCCCTATGAAGCAGAGATTACCCACAAGTACCAGGTGGAAGGAGCAACCATCCGTGCGATTCATGATGAGTATCGAAAGACCTTACCGCCCGACCAGCTGCCAGGCACGTATGCCAGCCTGAAGGCCTTCATCAACAAGAAAGGCCTGAAAAAAGGCAAAACCAATTCATAATCAAGAATCTGTCTTCTCATGGCCATCAGGCAGATTCAGCTTTACCGGCCCAAAGCGCAAAGCAATCCGAGGCGAAGGCTTTTCTTTTTGGCAAAAAAGAAAAGCCGCTTGAGGAAGACTTTGCGCTTTTTGTCTGTGATGAAAGGATCAAAACTTTGTCCAAAACCATTCCTGATTTGTTCACACAAAGGAGTCTGGCCGAATTTTTTCTTTGATCATGCATTTGAAACGTGCAGTCTCTTTCGGGGCTGTTTTTCTTTGCCTTGGCGGCTGCCGTGCAGCAACATCCAGACTTTAAGAAGAAGAGGCTTGCAAGTCAGGTGCGAGTCAATCATAAACCTGAAGAAAAAGTGAACGAAAATTAGATGAAATAGGGAATTTACGATTCTTTATCGAAATTAACACATAAAAAATCCGGATTGAAAGGGTTTACGATTGATCGGATGTCGGAGTAGAGTGCAGGTGGGTTTTGAAGAACCCGACAATTGTCCAAACAGATCTCGCGAGTAAACGAGTAGAAAGGAAATTCTATGCTTCAAGCGTTTATCCAACTTACTCTGAGCGCTGCCCTTTCTCTTGGCAGTCTGCTTGGGGGTGTCTGGCAGATGGCCAACAGCGACCCGCCCACGCTTTCGATTGAAGTCAGGGGAGCTGGTCAGGCGGATATCGAGCAGGACGAGCACCACTGGAGCTGCAAAAACCAGAAGCTGCTCATCCCATTGTCTGATCAAAGCTCCGTCACGCTGAGCGCCAAAGCCGATGAAGAGGAACAGATTGAACAGTTCCAAATCGATGGGCGGCAAATCCAGGAAGCGATCGGCCAGAACAGTTTCAGGCTGACCGAGACGATCAGCGCCAATACCCCGATTTACATCCGATTTTCTCAGTCTGGCCAGAATCAGGAGGAATCAGAGCAATCCAAAGTTGAAGTCAACAGGCGCTCTGAGTCAGAAAATGACTCCTCTGTTTTCCATAGGGAGTCTTCAGAGACTCGTTCGGATTTTGGGGATTTCTCTGATTCAGAGTCTTCTTCGACAGGAGTTCTGGACTGGCTGGAAAAGGTCGCCGGCCAGCTTTCCGCCGGTCTTGGATTCAACAGGAATCCGGCAAATGGACTCGATGGACAAGAGCTGAGCGGCGAACAATCTTCCAGCGTTTCTGTTTTGGAAGAAAGCGAATCCAGGGCTTCTTTGCAAAAACAGAATCCGGCTTCTGACTTTTCTGAGCCGATCAGTTTGCCGCAGGAAACGACTGAAGAGAAAGCAGCGGAAAACGAAACAACTGAAAAGGAAACAACTGAAAAGGAAACCATCGAAAACGGGAAAGACAGCCAGCAGACTTCGAGCACCCTTTCGTCTTCTCTGGACGCCAGTGACGTTCAGGAGATCCATTGGGCAAAGCTGGAGCAGCTGGACGTGGAACTGTTTTATCACGAATGGCATCTGGATTATTTGACGGTTTATTCCAACTACCGGCAGGGAAATGAAAGGGAATACCGAAATTTCCGAAAAGCCTTCGCCCACAAGTGTGAAGTCGAAAACTGGCTGGATGATGCTGGATTTCTGCCGGCCGAATTCTTCGAACAGATAGAAACTGTTCCTGGCTATTTGCAGGTCTTCAATTCAGCCGATGTGAAAGCTTCGGCCCCGCAAGTCCGCATGAAAGCGCAGGCCAGAGCCATGGCGCCAAATACAGGTGGTGTGGATGGTTCGGTCACGATTACCGATGCCCGACTCTATTCACAAGTTCCGGCCTTTGGCGGCTACACCATGAGCAACCATCTGTGGACGTTAGACAATGGCTGCAAGGCGTTTTGTGCCAATGCGCCACTTTCCGAACCGGCTGCCGGTGAAAAGTCAATCTCTGTTGAACCATGCACCAAGTCCGATGTGCGAAAAGCCCTGTATTACGGCTATGGCGGCCCGGGAAATATCTTTGGCGGGTATTCGGTCAGCCAGCAGATTGTCTTTACCAACGAGATGGTCTCTCACGCTTATGCGAACACCTCCATTTCCGAGACGGTCTTTAACAACGCCATCTGGAATGGGGGCATGAAAGCGCGTTGGAATGAAGTCCAAAGCCAGCCAGACCCACCTGCCCGCTATAAGGTTTACATCGCCCATTTTGCGGGAACTGGAAGAAACTATCAGGGCGATATGGTCGTCCGGCAGCCGCTGGCTTTTGGTTTTTTAGGAGAAGAAGACAAAGGGGCTTTCCAGCTGATCAAATCGGTCGATCCATCAACGGGCGGCCTGGCTAATGCGGCGCCGACAAACTATTCACTGACGGGTGCTGTTTACGAATATGGGGAAGGGTCCAAATCCAGCCCTGGCAAATCTCTTGGCACTCTGACCATAGGGTCTGATGGCTGCTCGCAGGTTGTCGAACTTAAACCGGGAACGTATTGGGTGAAAGAAAAGCAGGCCCCCAAAGGCTATGCGCTTGATCCCAATTATTACGAGGTGATTGTCACGGCAGGTTCTTCTACAGCGGCGCCAAACCGGATTGTCGTCCGGGATAAGGCGCAGGGCTGTAAGGCGGAGCTGCTGGTGGTAAAAACGGACCAACGAACTCATCAGCCGTTAGCTGGCGCGGTGTTTGAGGTGAAGTTTTATAACCTGGATCCCTCTAAGGCCAATGCCGCTGAAGTAGCCAAAGCAAAACCGGTTGTCAGCGCAACCTACCGCACGGATGAGCAGGGCAAAATTTCGGTTCCAGGCCAGATTCTTCCGATTGGCGTCTTGACGATTCAGGAAATTGAAGCGCCCACAGGCTACCGAATGGATGATACGCTGCACATTATCGCTCTGGATCCCAAAGGAAGCACAAATGAAATCTTCATGACGCTCAATCCGGTTCAGGTTTCCAATGCGCCGATTGCCAGTCTGGTCCTTCACAAAAAATCCATGGGATCCCGCACACCTTTAAGCGGAGCCCAGTTTACCCTTCAAAGTCCATCCGGAAAACGAACCACGATTACAGTAGGCGAGCAGGGTCACAAGATCATTCTCGATGAAAATGGAATCTGGACGCTCAAGGAAAGCCGAGCGCCGGCGGGCTATACGGCCTATACGCGTTCCATCAGCATCCAGGTCAATGGCTCCACGGTTCGCTGCACACAAACGGATGACCAGGTTGAATTTGACGAAAATACCCTCGAGATGACGGTATTGAACGATACAGGGGGGTATACCCTCCAGATTCATAAGGTCGATGACCAGAATCAGCCGCTGGCTGGGGCGGTTTTTGGACTGTTCGAAGATCTTAAGTGTTCTCAAAAGATCGACGAAGGAACAACGGATGAGCAGGGCAGACTCGATTTTGGACCGCTCAAAGCAGGGAAAACTTACTATCTGAGCGAAATCAGTCCGCCAGCTGGCTATCTGCCAATGCTCACCACCACGGGAAGGAATATGGTCTGCATGATCAAAGCCTTCGAATGGGACGGAAACTACTCATTTACAACACCGGATACGGTGACCGATGAGCAGGAACCTGAATCAATGGGGACGCAGACCTACGTCTTCTGGAAAACGGGCAGTCTTCCTTCACCGGTTTTACATGCAAAATTTGCCAACAAGAAAAAGGTTACCCTCCCTAAAACTGGCTCCTGGCAACGACTTGCTGCGATGGTCTTGGGAAGTCTGATCATTGCCGGCGGCTTGCTTTCTGGCATCCAAAAGAAACATTCAAAGGATTCATCACCAAAAAGAAATACCTGAAAGCTGCCAGACAGCTTTCAAAGCCCAAAATACGAAGAAACACAAAGAGAAATCAAGAAAAGGAAATATGGTTATGAAAAGAAATCTTATCCGTCCGCACTATGCACTGGCCTGTCTGGCCGCTTCACTGGTTGTGCCGCTGACCACGATTCAAAGCGTTCAGGCAAACCCTTCACCAGTTCTCCTGAATGAGCAGCCGGCCGACACGACTTGTACAATCACCCTCAATCCTGCATCCTCTGGTTCCCTGAAAGGAAGAAAGTTCAATGTCTATTCGATCTTTGATGTCACTACAGGTACAGGGGGAGCCATTAACTATACGTTTACGGATAATGCTACCACCCAGCTTGCAATCCAAAAGGCTATATATAAATCTCGATATTCATCAGTAGAAGATGACACAAAAATTGCCGAGGAAGCCGGAAAAATTACAATAGCTGAGGCTCTGAAGTATATCAGCGATCTTCAGGAAGGTGAAAAGGCAGGAGATACAACCTCTCAGTCCGGCTCATTTCGAGGATTCAGTGAAATTCTGCGCAAAGAATTTGTCAGTGCAGGCATTACTCCTGTCAAAGAGTACACCGGTCAGGGAGGAGAATCAGAGCAGATTACCGGCCTGAATAAGGGATATTACCTGATTGATGAAGTGACCGGCCCTTCTGATGCGGCAGAGAGGAGTTATGGAAAATCACTCTGCATGGTGCTGACGGTAGATGGAGACGAAACGATCGATGTCAAAGGTGTTTATCCAACTGTGGAAAAGAAGATCCAGGAAGACGACGACAAGGTCGGCTGGAATGATATTGGTGATTTTGAAATCGGCCAGACGGTTCCTTATCGCTATCTGACAACCATCCCCAACATCAGCGGTTATAAGACCTACAAGCTGATTTTCCATGACAAGATGGATCCGGCACTCGCTTTCCAGCCTGACAGTATTTCCATCAAACTCACTGGCCAGGCCGATGCCGGACAAACAAAGGACTACACTCTCACATCAGATGACTATAAAGTCTATACAGATCCGGAAGATCTTACCGGTGAGGACAGCTTTAAAATCCAGATTGAAGATATCAAAGGGATTATCGACCGTAAAATTTATGGGGCCGCAGAAGGCAGTGTACAGGATTATCCCTATGGGCAGAAGGTCGAAATCATTTACAATGCCAAGCTGACAACGGCCGCTGCTGCCGATCCGGGCAAGCCAGGTTTTGAAAACCATGTTTGTCTGGAGTATTCCAACAACCCGGACAGTGATGGTGAAGGCGATACTGGAACGACGCCATGGGATACGGTTGTTGCCTTTACATTTCAAGTGGATGCGGTGAAGTATGGTGAACCGGAAACATCAGATCCTACGCTGAGCAAAAAACTTGCCAATGCGAAATTCCAGCTTTTCCGCGATGAAGACTGTACTGACCAGATTCAGCTGCAGAAAATGGAAGGCCAAAACGCCTATGTCGTTCAGGCTGATCAGGATAGTGGTGGTGTTGACATTGTTACGGATGGCACCGGAAAAATTCAGATCATCGGTCTGGACCACGGAACCTACTATCTTAATGAAACACAGGCGCCGGATGGCTACCATGCGCCACTGACTCCGCTGACGCTGACCATTACGGCAACTTATCCAGAAAACCGTAATGAATACGAGGCCGGCCAGGGAGATACGGAAGCGGTGCTCAAAGAGCTTGCGGCAACGGTCAGCTACATCGAAAGCTATGATGGCCAGAGTCACGAGGCAAAGCCGGAGGTGGAAGTCGACTTAGATGAGGGGGCTGTGCAATTTCCGGTGATCAACCGCACCGGTAAAGAGCTGCCATTAACGGGATCGAATACGGCCTGGATCTCACTGGCGACAGGAAGTGTGCTGGTCCTTGGCGGGATCGGCCTGCAAAAGAAGAAAAAGAACTAAAGGAACCGGAGCATGACAGGAATCAAACGGACCATCCAGACGATCATGCTGGCTGGAGGACTGGGGCTGTGCCTGGCGCCGACGATCTGGTCTCGCTTTTCCAGCCACGTGGCCGCTGACCAGATCCAAAGCTATCACGAACAGACAAAACAGATTGACCAGTCTCAGCTCGATGCTTTATGGAATCAGGCCGAGCGCTGGAATGAACTGCTTGCCGGCCATTTGCCAGAAAACCAGGCCGGCATCCTGGAGCTTGCCAATACGGGTGAGCAGGCCTTTGAACAGGCAATCAATGATGAAGTTTTGCCCTATGATCAGCAGCTTTGCGTTCTGGATCATGGAGTGATGGGAATCCTTCATATTCCCCGGATTGATGTTACGCTGCCGATTTACCATGGCGTTGAAGAGGAGGCCCTTTCCAAAGGGGCGGGGCATCTGCCTTCCTCTTCTTTGCCGATTGGCTCTTCGAACAGTCGGTGTGTGCTTTCCGCCCATCGTGGTCTGATGTCCAGTGAACTCTTTACCCGGCTTGATGAGATGGAAAAGGGAGATCTGTTCCAGATCGAAAATCCCCGTCAGACGATGGCCTATGAAGTGGAGAGCATTGAAGTCATTCTGCCCGAAGAAGTCGAAAAACTGGCGATTGTCGAAGGCCAGGACCTTGTGACTTTGATGACCTGTACGCCATATGGGATCAATGACCACCGGCTGCTTGTAACCGGGCATCGGGTGGAGTGGAATGAGCAGGTCGAACAAAAGATCAGTGAACCCGTTTCAACCAGGCCTTCTTTGCGCGAGCAAATCTTCCGGACATGGCCCTGGATGATGGCGGTTCTGGTTGCTTTGGTCTTGTTTATTTCCTGGCGATCCTCAAGAAGAAAGGAACTGAAATGAAACAATGGAAATCACTGATTCTGATCCTGATTGCGGGTGTTCTTTGTCTGAGTGGAACGATTTCCATTCTGGCTGCCCAGGAACTTGATCCTGAGCAGTTTAACCAGCAGACAGGCACCATTGAAATCCGGCTGGAACCCGCTGCTTCCGGACGGCCAAGCCAGGGGGTTGAATTTGAAGCCTACCGGGTTGCTGATCTGGTGGAAAGCGAGTTTGTCTTTCTGGACCCTTATCAGGAATGCAGCCTCAAAAGCAGTCAGCTTGATCAGTCTGAACCGATGAAAGAAGCAATTCGTTTTTTAAAAGAACACAAAACCACGCCCCAGGCCAATGCGAGCGTGGACAGCGATGGAAGTGCCTATTTCAAGGAACTGCCTTACGGTCTATATCTTTTCGTTGTCAGCAATCCTGCCCAATACGAACTGATAGGCGATTTTCTCGGGATTCTGCCGATCTGGAATACCCAAGAACAAAAGGAAGAAAACCGGATTACGATCCGCGTCAAACCCAATCCGATTCCAGATTTGCAGATTCAGAAAATTGATCCAGACAACCAGCCGATCTGCAACGCCAAGTTTGTCTTTGCGGCTTACAATGATGCCAAAAAGAGTGGGATGATTGCGGCCAAAAGTGCGGATACAACAACGGGAACCGTTGTGTTCCGCCCGAATCTTGGTCAGACGATATACGTCAAGGAAATCACGGCGCCTGTTGGCTATCAGCTTTCTGAAAGACTGGTGAAGGTGACGATGGATCTGGATGGCAGCATGTATGTCGATGACCAGAAAAAAGAGCCTGTCGACAATCTGGTGACGATTCCCTATGAGAATACACCGCTGACTGTCCCTGTGCCCGAGACGAATGGAGATACGCCAACACCAGCCCCAGATCAGCCGGTGACAACACCAGGACCTGGAAACAACACCCCAGTCATCCAGACAACGCCTCCAACTTATTCACCCACCAAGCCAGCTACCGCCACTTTAACCCAGGCCGGCTTATGGTTGAGTATTGGGGCTGCATCAGGCGGGGTGCTGGCCGCAGGCGGACTGTATCTGGCCTGGGAGAAGAAGAAAAAATCGCAAAGGCGGCGTCCCACTTATCTGGACAGGGATGAATAGTTCCATTTTTATTCAAGCTTGAAATGGAAATTCAGACTTATATAGATTGAAATCTAACTTGAAAATAATGAGAAGAAAGAAGAGAATCATGATCCATACAAAAATAGAGCAGCTTATCCAGGAAATGAGCAGTCTCCAGTTTCTGGATGACCCGCCATTGGCCAGGATAAACGCCCCTTATACAAAGGGGAATCCTAAAAAACGCCCTGGATTTTCCCGGACTCTCTATTGGTGCCTCTGGCACCCAGCCCAACGCCCGCCAAGACCTTCCGATGCGGGAACAGGCGCACCATGTGCGGCTTGCCGCCATGAGACAGAGATCGACACTGGCTTTATGAATTTTCCCGAAGATCTTTCAGGCCAGCTGCCTCCATCCAGTGTGCTGCTCGCTGGCTGAGCAGGTGCTTTGAGCAGAAAACGCTTAGAGCAAGAATTTGCCAAGGGAAGAAATTTCAGAATATGGAAACAGGTTGTCCAGAAAGAGGTTCTACCACACACTTTGCGTAAGAACCGAAAGATGGACAGCCTGTTTTTTCCATGGATTGTTTTGAATTTGGGTTACACTTTGGCTTCAAGAACTTCGTCTTCGTCTTCGGATTCGGTCAGTTTTACACTGGCCCTGGCCAGATCAGCTCCAAGTTGGGAATAGTCCAGAAACAGATTGTACAGACCATCTTCACTTAAAACACCGCGATCGACGCCCTCATAGGCGCCAGCCTCATCTAAAGCGTAATCGAGCAGCCATTCAGGACTGAAATACCAGCTTTTCAAGGTCGTTAAGTCCTGCGCTGCCTGTTGGATTTTTTCTTCCATCACTTTAAAGGCATCATAGTCTTTCTCTAACTGAGCCATCAGTGCTTCCATCTTCTCAATCTGAGCCCGGCGCATGGCAATTTGTGCGGGACTCTGAGAGGCAGCAATTTTCTGGATGTCTGCAATTTCCAGGTTTTCTTCTTCCAGCCCTGGCATGGACGTGATTTCCTGGTCTTGATTTGGATTCCTGATCATATCTTTTTCCTCCTGCGGGATTTGATGCCGCGACAATGCGGTAAATCCTGCGGTATGTGTGTTTTAATATCTCAATTTTTTGATGAATCTACAATCTTTTTCAAAACAAATAGAAAACAGGAGCTGTTTTGAAGGGAATTCACAGCTTTTGAAATAAAAACCATAACGATGCAAAACGCCGTTGGAGGCTTTGAGTGGGCAGCAAATCGGTCAAAAGTCGATCATTCAAATCGAAAATGAACGCACCAAAACTGAAAGCATCAGAAAGAAGGATGTAAGAGCATCCAGAGAAGAAGAAAGCTCCATGAAGATGGAGCAGTTTTTAAAATCAGTCTTCTTCCTGAACAGCATCCCAGTCCGGACCAATTTCAGGAGGAGTCTTGCCATCCACTCGTGCCTGCAAAACCCGGATTTTTCGGTCCATGTCGTTGTAAGACAGTTTCATATAGCGGCGCAGAAAGTAATCGCGGCATTCGTTGTACAGCTGAACCATCTTGTTATATTTCTGTTCTTCGGTAAGATTTGTCGTTTCCATAAAAAAGCCCTCCTGCCCTCAGTATAAAAGAGGACAGGAGGGCTTTGGCTTTGGATGCCTTATAGATCTGGATCAAAGATATGATCAGCCTAGAGACTCAGGGGAAGACTTCTCGACTTTTTCAAGGTGCTTGGCCATACGGCTGGCTTCGTATTCCATGGTGCGCTCATAAACAGTTTTCAGGCCTTTAAAAATTAACTGGGGATCATACACGTCGATTTTATCGGTATGCTGGCAGATCACCCGGCCAAGACCGCCGGTTGCAATGACTTTGAAATCAACGCCGGCTTCCTTGCGAAATGCATCCACAGTCTTTTCGAATCCGCCTAAAAACTGATAGAAAATACCAGCCTGCATGGCTGTCTGGGTATTCTTGCCCATGACTGAACGCGGCTTTTTGATTTCGATTTCCGGCAGCTGGGCTGTCTGACCCCACAGAGCATTGGCCCCTGTTTCAATGCCAACGCCGATGGCGCCCGCTTTGAAGACACCGTTTTCATCGACATAGTCAAAAGTCGTTGCGGTTCCAAAATCGACGATCAGTAAAGGGTATCCATATTCTTCAACAGCACCGACAACATCCGCAATCCGGTCTGCGCCAACCGAACGCGGGTTTTCCAGCTGAACGCTGACGCCGGTTTTGACGCCAGGGCCCATCACAAGAGGTTCAATGCCTAAAAATTTGATGATTCCATTGCGAAAGGAATGCATGACTTTCGGAACAACGGAACTGACAATCACGCCTTCAATATCAGAGTTTTTCAGGTTGGCCGAATGCAGGAAATTCTCGAGCATAAAGCCATATTCATCGGAAGTCCGGCGGACTTTCGTATTCATGCGGTAGTTACAGATTAATTCGTCGCCATCAAAAACACCGATGGTAATGTTTGAGTTTCCTACATCAACGCACAATAACATTTGGATTTTCTCCTTTTTGTAAAGCAAGCATGGTCTTTAAAATCGTATGGCCTAAAGCTTCTTTGGACTGAAGGCCTAAATGTTCAGTATGGTCGGGGAATAACAGGGAAACCACATTGGTATCTGTCTGAAAGCCGGCGCCTTTGGTGCGTAGATTGTTGGCGATCAGCAGGTCGCAGTTTTTGGATTCCAGTTTGGCGCGGGCATTGGTGTCCAGGTTTTCGGTTTCCATCGCAAAGCCGCAAAGAATCTGTCCCGGTTTTTTGTTCTGGCCAAGACCGGCCAGAATATCGGGGTTTTTGACCAGCTCTAGAGTGAGAACATCCCCAGTTTTTTTCATCTTCTGTTCGTGGTGGTCCTTGAAGCGATAATCTGCTACGGCTGCGGCCATGATGATAAAGTCGGCGTCTCTGGCTTCTTCAATCATCGCTTTTTCCAGATCCAGTGCACTGACAACAGGAACCATGCGAACGCCTTGCAAAGCTTCCAGGCTGACAGGGCCTGAAACCAGAGTAACTTGGGCCCCTAAATCACGGGCTGCACGGGCAATGGCATAGCCTTGTTTTCCGGAGGAATGATTGGACAGAAAGCGGACCGGATCGAGAGATTCCTGGGTTGGACCGGCCGAAACAACAACCCGCTTGCCGGCAAGAGGCTTTTGATCGATCGAAGAATCAGCCTGAGCGATACTGGCGGCAATCGCTTTGTTTTCCAGAATGGCTTTGATGTTTTTTTCAAGTTCTTCTGGTTCAGCCATGCGCCCTCTTCCTGCTTCCTGACAGGCGAGCATGCCATAGGCAGGATCAATAATGGTCCAGCCGCGTTCATGAAGCGTCTGAAGATTGGCCTGGGTGGCGGGATTTTCATACATGTGGACATTCATGGCCGGAGCCGCTAACATGGGACAGGTTGCGGCCAGAATGGTCGAGGACAATAAATCATCCCCAAGGCCATGCGCAGCTTTGGCCAGAATATTGGCATCCGCCGGTGCAATTAAGAACACATCGGCCCAGCGGCTTAATTCAATATGGGGGATCATGGCTTCGTTGGTTCCATCAAACTCATCCATATAGACTTCGTTATGAGACAGGGCAGCCAGGGTCAGCGGGCCGATAAACGAAGCAGCATGTTTAGTTTCAATAACCCGGACTTCATAGCCCTGCTTGGTCAGTGAGCTGACCAGCGTAGCAATTTTGAAGGCGGCGATTGATCCGCTCAGACCAATCAGAATATGTGCAGATTCCATGAAGATCTCCTTAGAAAGAGGCAGGACTTTGAGAAGCAAAAATCCTGCTGCTGAAGTAATTTAATGATTTTAGCGCATCCGGAGCGAAAAGGCTAAAAATAATTATACCGGGTAGGTATATCCGAACATAATCTTTTTACCTTTCAATGCCCGAATTTCTTTTAGAGAGGGAAGAAAGGCCAAAATTTGAGGCAGTTGCAAGTTTTCTTACACGCCGAAACCCCATCCCTTCAAGCACGAGCCTGAAAAGTACTATACAATATTGAGTATGAAAGTACTGATAGCTTCGGACTCCTTTAAAGGATGTATGACCAGCCAGGAGGCAAACCGCCATATCGAAAGCGGTATAAAACGGGCCGATCCATCGATCGAATGTTTCTCTTTTCCGATCTCTGATGGCGGAGAGGGGATGGTGGATGCGTTTGCGTTTGCCTATCACGCCCAGGTCATCGAAACCAGAACAGAAGATCTGTATCACCGGCCAATCTGGGTGCGCTGGGCATATTGTGAGGAAAAACAAATCGCCTGTATTGAAGCCGCCAGTGTGGTCGGCCTGACTTTATACAATCATGGCCAGCGCCATCCCCTGGATACGTCCAGCTATGGACTGGGCCTGCTTTGTAAAGAAGTGTTGCGCCGCAAAAAAGTCAGACAGTTGATTATTGGTCTTGGCGGCACAGGCAGCAATGACGGCGGGATGGGCTTTTTAAGTGCCTTTGGTGCGGTGTTTTATGATAAATATCGCCAGGTGCTCGAACCCTGTACCCGCAGTCTCAGTAAAATTGCCTTTATCGACAAACGAAACTTCAATCCCCCGCGCCACGTCAGACTGATCGCCGCCTGTGATGTCAACAACCCCCTTTTAGGTCCTCAGGGGGCCACTTGGATTTTTGGGCGCCAGAAAGGACTGACTCTTGCCCAGCAGGAGATGGTAGAAGCCGGCATGGAAAAACTCAATGCCAAGATTGACCAGACGTTTCATGTCAATATGAACGATTTTATGGGTGCCGGGGCAGCCGGCGGCCTTGGCGGGATGTTAATTGGGGTGTTTCGGGCGCATATGGTGTCCGGAATGGAAGTTCTGGAAGATGGCGATCTGAAACGTGCTTTGCAGGAATGTGATTTTATTTTCACCGGTGAAGGCCAGACGGACAGCCAGTCGGCTGATGGTAAAGTGATCAGCCGGCTTGCTGCATGGGCAAGAGAATACGAGATCCCAATGGTTGTGATCAGCGGTGCATTAGGCCCTGGCTATGAAAGACTGTATGATCAGGGTGTGGATGCCATGTTTTCGACAGCGGATCGGGCGATGAGTTTTGCCTATGCTCTGCGTCATGGCCCGCAGAAACTGGAACAGGAAACCTGGAATTTGATGCGGCTGATTCTGGCCGCCCGGCGCACGATGAAAAAATAGAAAAAACAGAAAAAAGAACAGATAAACAGAAACAAGAACAGATAAGGATAGTGATAGAAATGAGAAAGATTGTCGTAAAGTTTGCCACGCTGATGATGGCAGCTGCGATGGTCATCGGACTTGCTGGATGCAGCGAGAAAAAGACCGTGGAACCTTTAGAAATTCATGACCTGGATATGGCTGAGCTGGAAACTAAGATGAACGACAAAGAAACCTTCACCCTGCTGGTCGAACGGGATAACTGCAACTTCTGCCAGGCAATGAATACGTACATTGAACAGACCAGAGAAGAGCATCCGGGCGACTACAACGTCTACAGACTCAACACCACAGACTATCAGCTGTACCGCGAAAATGAAGGAGATATGACGCTGATTTCTTCAACGGAAGACGGCCAGAAACTGCTCACCCTGTTTCCTTATTTCCTGTATACCCCCGCAATTTACAAAATTGACGAAGGAAGACCGGTCGACTGTGGGATTGGCTATGATGAAAGCCGCCATACCGTTTCAACATGGGGCACAGACAGCACCATTGACTGGAATCAGGCAAGACCCGTTGATCTTTGGGAGTATCTTGCAGCCAATCAGGAAGACCTGGCAAAACTGACCTCGCCGTCTGCTTCCAATTAACACAACCAGTCCATTCTGCAAGAAAAACTGGCTTTGGAAAGCAGCAAACAGAGTGAAAAATGTGAACAGTGATTGGAAACGATGGATTCCGCGTCAAAAACCACTCATTCCACATCAGTGCTCTTGATCCCGGAATGAAAAACCTCTAATGTAAATGAATGTAAAAAGGGAGGGCGAAATGAAAGGAAAAGAAAAAGAACTCGAGAATAACGTGTTTTTCTGGCAGAAACTCGATACGCTGATTCTGTCGAGTCAGATTGAAATCATTCGTAAGAAAGGAGAGCCCAGTGTCGATTATCCGGGTCTGATCTATCCAGTAGATTTTGGCTGTGTGAAAGACACTATTTCTGCACCTGGCACTCCATTCTATTGTTTTAAAGGCACATTGAATTCATTAAGCGCAACTGCACTGATTGTTCAGGCCGATATTCTGTCCAGAGAAGTATTTACCAAAGTTCTGATCGGCTGTACCGAAGAAGAATGCCGCCTGATTCTCAAGTTCATCAACGCAACGGAATTTCAGAAAGCCATTCTCGTCCGACGGGGAATTGAAGTCCCATCCTGGGCGTCCAGTGACCAGTAACGTCCGAAATCCTCTGAACTCCACATGCTGACTATGCACGGCCCTTATACTGGCTGTGCATTTTTTTTGTATCCATTTTCTTTGCGCAAGATTGGGAACCTGAAAGACAGAGACTGCATTTGGCCAGATGGTTTTGAAAGAAAGGAGTCGACATCAAAGACCAGGCTGATGGCAGATCTGGTCTTTGGAAAAGAGTGACAAGCCCACACCAAAAAGACGCCGGATTTTTATGGAAGAATCGGCTCTTCTCAGGCCTTGATTTTAGGGCGTTTTATAATTTGATGTGCTTGAAAAAAATAAAACATCCAGTTAAAAATCGAATTGAGTCGTCGAAAATTTGCAAAAAGAGAGCGGATTGACTCAGGAAATAATCTTAATAGATTTATTTCTTTGCTTTTTGGTGATCTGAACACATAAAACTTATCGGTCGTTGAAGTGGAAAGGCGAAATCTCCTTCAAAGGATGAGATTGCGAATTTGGATGATTACTTTTCATTTTTTGTTTGATGCAGTCAGTTGCCTGTGTTTGAAATCTTTGAGTGGTGATATACTCATAGGGTAAACGGAGGTAACTAACGTTATGGAATTAAAAGGATCTCAGACCGAGAAGAACCTGCAGGCCGCTCTTGCGGGTGAATCCCAGGCTTACACAAAATATCAGTGGTTCGCATCTCAGGCTAAAAAAGAAGGCTATTGCCATGTAGCCAGCGTCTTTGCAGAAACTGCTATGAACGAAAAAGCGCATGCAAAACTGTGGTTCAAATATCTGCACAATAATGAAACTCCATCCACTATGGAATGCTTACAGATGGCATGGGATGGCGAAGATTACGAAACAACTGAAATGTACAAAGAGTTCGCCAAGACTGCTGCTGATGAAGGCTTCAAGGAAATCTCCAAGAAGATGGAACTTGTTGGTGAAATCGAATTACACCACAGAGACAGATATGCAGACCTGATGAACCTGATCAAAAACGATCTGATGTTCGCTCAGCCAGAAGAAGTAAACTGGGTTTGCCTCAACTGCGGCTATGTTACAAAAGCAAAAACTGCACCAAAAATCTGCCCAGTCTGCAAACATCCTCAGAGCTGGTTCGAAGTTCTTGTTGACTACAACCAGACACTGGCTAACCCATCCGGCCTCTAAGGCTTTTATTCTAGACAAACCGTTCTGTCTGCATTCCGTTGAGACAGAACAATGATGATCATGATGAAATGACAATGCCCGCTGGCATTGTCTTGAAGCTTCCTGTATATCTCCTATACGGGAAGCTTTTTTGTTCTGGATGCTTTGCCTTTTCAACTCGGCCAGAAAGACACCCGCTTTCTTATGAATCCTTTTTGTTCATCCAATTTATTCATCAAAATCATTTGCTTACAGGCGGATGATTGCATTCTCTTTCATTTCTGCTGAATTCGAACAGTAAATCATTAAAAACCACTTTTATAATCATTTTATAATCAATTTATTCAGACTGATTTCCTATAACACTGTCTTATTTTTTCTTTGCTTCAGCAATTCTTTTCTTCTGGATAATGATTTGGTCTTTCAGAAAAGATTCACATCTGACCCAAAAGTTAAGGTCCTTCCATCCTCACTGTTTCGCTTGCTGTGCGAGGCAATGAAATGACTGGGAATGAAAAGCATATTCGAGCCTTTTTGAAAAGAGCCAGTCTGACCACTTTGGCACCCAGAAAAGACATTGAAAAGGGGACGATAGCGAACACGCAACAAATAAGAAAAGAGCTGTGCTTTAACAACTTAAATATGCGTATGTTGAAATCTGCCTCTGCTTTGCTGGTACAGGAAATGAACCAGCAAAAAATCAGAACAAATCAGAACAAAATAAAAGATTGATTTTTAATGACATAGGATGAAAAATCATCGATCTCATGGAAAGAGCACTAAAAAACGATTCAGCCCAACGCCAATCAACCCGGATTTCTTCAGATTCTGTATTTGCCCACCCTGAATCCAAATCGGCGTGATTGAGTATGCCGATCAGAATAAGGGCTTTAATCATGACTCCCACAACAAATCCTCTTTTCTTTTTCTTGACTGGCAGCTCAATTTATGATCTGAAAATGCCATGAAAATGAAGATTGAGCAGAGAGAAGACTGACCCTTTTGAATGTCAAAATTTAAGGCTATGATTCAAAGCAAGTGATTTCAGATCAGGATTGGAAGGACCAATTATATAAAGTAAAACAGATTGGAAGCTGTCAAATTCATGTAAAAATTTTTTTCATAAAAAACAAACATGCAATTATATTGTCACTATTAGCGCTAGTATAGAGACCATCCAGTCAGAGAACAGAGGAATTGTTCCTGTCAAAAATTATCAGCTTTAGATTTCAGGAAGGTCAGGCCAGGGAATAAAATAAAGATAAGCTGACAACCCCCTGTTGAAAGCAGCTCATCGAATACGAATTCATGATGAAAAATAAACACCAGAACGTATTTCCTCCCTCGATCTTCCAGAAAGCAAAGAAAGTGGATATCGGAATAAGATATCGAAGGAGAGCGCCTATGACGTATAAATCAAAAAATAATGCCAAAAAATCCAGCTTTGAGACAAAAGAAATCAAGCTTGTTGCCATGACTGTGTGCAGCGCGATTGCAGCCATTGTTGGCTACTCAGTGATGACCTCTCCAAAGAGTGTAGCGGCCCATCGAGTTACGGCCGATCAAGTGAAAACCACAGAAATGGTCCAGGCTTCTTCTTTTCTGGATGCAAAAACGGATCACAATTCTGATTCTGAAAACGCGATTGTAAATTCAAAAATGATCGAGTCCAAAGAGGCCGAAAAAAAGGAAAGGGATGCAGGCGTCGACGACACCAAGCAAAGCACAGGGTCCAGACCCGATCAGGATCCGACAGCCCAGGTTGATGAGCCTTCGGTAGATACCCCGAAAGATTCAGCGGCAAAGACCCCGGCAGAGGCGCAGGAACCGGTTGTGGCGGATCGTTCTGCAAGCCTTCATGAACCTGCCGCTTCCTCAATGGATCCAGCGTTGGCTGCTCCTGATCAGACTGCCCCATCCGAAGCTTCTCCTGTTCCGGCTGTTGAAACTGAATTTGAACCGTTTGACGAGGCTGACCCGGATGGAAATGGAAATCTGACTGGCTTCGACGATGATCTTGCTGTTTCTGTTCAGGATTCAGGAATTCCAGAAAATCAGATCTGGCCTGTGCATTACGTCTCCAGCTGGGGCGCTTCTTCTGCGCCTGCTGATGGTTCGGTTGGCCTTTGGGCAGACGGCTGGTTTATTGCCCATTCCAACATGGCAAACGGAGACATGATTGCCTCGCAGCCGGCTTATGTCGAAGTCGATGGTCAGATTTATGCCCTCAGAGACTCCTGGGTTTCGGATGACTTTATCACCACGGATGAAGTGGCCAGAGCAAGAGCCAACAATGGCATTGTTTTCCAGACTTGCATTACCGAGACCACCAATCGTCTGGTTCATTATGAACCAGTAGATGGCCCGGGGTATCCCTACCAGTTTGATCAATTCCCCTATACCGTTTCAGATCATGCCATCCTTGGTGTGTAAATTTGGTTTTCAAACTCCTGATCGATTCAGGAGTTTTTTTGGATTCTGCTTTTGGATTCTGCTTTTGGATTCTGCTTTTGGATTCTGCTTTTGGATTTCGTATTTCACGATTGGACAGGCTGCTTTCCGGAAAAAAGAACTCGCTGAATCAGACCATTCAAGAAAGGCCATCTGGACCGACATGGACATTTTCATTCGAACAGGAAGCTGGAGATGGAGATGGATCTTTGAAATCTGCCTTTTTTGTTGGATATTGATCTGCCGGGATTCAATAAGCACCTCATAAGTCTTGCAATTCTTGCAGACATGAAAGGGAATTTGAAGTTTATGGGACGGTTGACTACAATGAGGGATATGAACCAGTATGATACTTTTTCTTCAATGAGACTGATTGATGTTCTCAAACAGGGATATACTTTGCGTTTTCTCGATCTGCCTGTACTTGCCCGTTTTGAAAATGGGAAGTTTCTGGTGAGTGGACCCAATTTTACCCTGCGGCTCGATCAGAATGGCTTTCTGGATACGTATGGCCGCTATACGGCAGTCGTGGCGGATTTCACTCAGATGATCGACGAGAAAAAAGACGAAGAGTACTATGCCTGGCGAAGGGAGAATCAATAGCGTATGGCTAAAGAAAAGAAGCCTTATCCTGTCCTGTATGTCCTGTCCACACGCGGCAGCCTGTTTCGAAACGGCTCTGTCAATCCAACGCTGCATTTTCGGGTTGTACCCGATGAAGCAAGGATGAAAGAAGACCCGGAGTATTCCGCTTATATGGATGAGATGACCAATAAAGAAATTCCACAGGCGATCATCAATAAATTTGTCGTCAGTCAGCCGCTGTATCTGACTAACGATAAAATCCCGTTTCTGTTGTTTAAATCTAATATTGATCCCTACAGCCTGAAAGAATTCTGCAAGGCTATTTTGCAGGAAATCAGCTTCCACACGGGAGTGCGCCATGTCGGCGTTTATGGTCTGGATAAAACTCTGCTTCTGGAAATGAATAAGAATCCTGGCCTGCTAGGTTCCATGCATTTAAGCAATAAGGGAGAAAAACTGACCCGTTCAAAAGCAATGAAAGATTTTTCGCAGCCTCTTGAATTCGAGGGGGATTTCATGGATCAGGGCATCGTGTGTCCGTTTGAGATCTGGAAAGAAGAAAAACGGCGGGAGGCTTTGAAAGAACAGAAGCAATCGGATGACGAGGAGGAAATTGTTTTATGGTAAATGCTCAGACTTCCACATCGGCCAGGTTTTTGGGTCTGCGCCGAACGATCAGCATCTGCATAGGGTGCATGGGCATCTATTTTGGTGTCCAGATCATCGCCGCTTTGTATCCAAGCCTGATGATTGGCTTTATGAATGCCCGGCTTGGCTATTATTACTATTACTCACCAGTTTTTGACACTCTGAATCAGATTCTGATCATTCTGGTGACGCTGTTTGCGACGGTGGCTTCTGGGGGTATGGCTGCCTGGTTTGGCATCAAGATGATGGGGGTGAACCTGAAAGCACAGCTTGAGCAGACCCGTTTTGACCGCTCCTGGATTGTAAAGGGTGCTTCGATGATGTTTGCGGCCAACCTGATTCTTTCCTTGCTGGTCTCTTTGCTGAACAGCATTCTCGGTTTCTTTGGCGCCGGTATTGACCCGGTTGGCCTGAGCGGTTCGGGCAGTTTTGCAGGCATTCTCCTGAATTTTTTGATGGCGGTTGTCGCTGCGCCATTCTTTGAAGAAGTGATCTTTCGCGGCATCATGTGCAAGAGTATGGCTCGTTTTAATAAAGGCTTTGCGGTCATTTTTTCTGCGCTGCTCTTTGGAATTGCCCATATGAATCTGTATCAGGGGATTCCGGCATTTGGAATGGGAATTATCCTGGCTTTCGTGTATCTGCGCAGCGGATCTTTATGGGTGCCGATTCTGATGCATGCGGTCAACAATTTTATGGCTTTGCTTGAGACATACGCTCCAGGCGTGTTCTCCATTCTCAATGCGATTGTGATGCTGCTCCTGGCAACTGCTGGTGTGTATTTTATCTATAAAGAACGACATCAGTTTGCGGGTGTATTCCGTCAGAACCGGAAAGCAAAAGAGGAATGGAAAGCGGTTCGAAGCAATGGGGGCTTCTGGGTGCTGGTTGTGATCTTCGTGCTGATCTGCCTGCTTGGAATGATTGGTTCGATGTTCATGAATTTTATCCTGTATTGAGAGGTTGTCCTGTATTGAGAGAAGGAGCACTTATTCTTTGAATTGAATCGTAAGGCGGTTGACTCCGCCTTTTTTGGTGTCTTTCGATGGACCAATATTTAAAAATAGGATGAAGATAAGAAACAAACGTGACTGAAAAATGTCAAAAAGATATACAAAGTCCGTGAAGACTTCCAAGATAATGGTATGGGTTTGTGGGTTTTCGCCTTTCTGTTTTGGATTTATGGAAAGATGAATGCAGAAAACTGAAGAATGATAAAAACTGAAGAATGAAGAACGGGATTGCCAAGTGCATCCCCGTTCAAGGGTTTGAGGGACGAAGACAATAGCGGCCAGTCTAAGCCGCTGGCTGCCATTGTCTGAATACCGAAAATACCCGATTGAAGATACGCTGGTTAAGTAGACGATTTAATGAACAATCAATTCTCACAGGGCGCAAAAGGCCAACGAAAAATCAGGACGGAAGAGAGTTGAGAAATCGACGACACTAAAATACACAAGACCATTTAAAACCAATCCAACAAAAACAGACAAGACCATTGAAGAAGAGAAAGGGGAATATGGAATGAGATTGATCCATCTGGCTGATCTGCACCTGGGCAAGAAAGTCTTTGGCTACGATCTGATGGAAGAACAAAGAGATGCCTTGAATCAGGTGATTGAACTGGCCAAAGCGCGCCAGATTGATGGGGTGATGATTGCAGGAGATGTGTTTGATACGCCTGTTCCACCGGTCGATGCGGTGGCTTTGCTCGATGAGTTTCTCACCCGGCTTCATCATATGCAAATTGAAGTGATGATCATCAGCGGCAACCATGATTCAGGCGGCCGTCTGGATTTTGGCTCCGGAATTTTTAAAGAGTCAGGCATTCATATTGCAGGCACCTGGAGCGGGGAGGTGGAATTTGTCGATCTTCAAAAGAATGGGGAAGTGGTGCGGATTCATCTGCTCCCATTTTTAAGACCCGGCATTGTCCGGGCCGCTTTAGGCGTATCCTGCCAGAACTGGAATCAAGCGTTAGAGCTGGCTTTACAGACGGTGAGTTTCGCTCAGGGAACGACCAATATTTTAATGAGTCACCAGTTTTATGCGGGCGGACAGCTTTGCGAAAGTGAGGCAGCCAATGTTGGTACTCTTGATCAGGTCAGCACCAGTCTGCTTGAACCTTTTGATTATTGTGCGTTAGGCCATCTTCATAATCCACAGGCCCCGGGCAGAGCGGTGAATCGTTATCCGGGAACTTTGCTGAAATTTTCCTTTTCGGAAATCAATGCTCAAAAATCCATCACGCTCCTTGAAACCCATCCGGATCATTCGGTGACGATTGAAGAGATTCCCGTGATCCCCAAGCGGGAAATGATTCATCTGAAGGGAAAGATGGCGGATTTGCTCGATAAAGACTATCTTCGCCAGATCGACCGGGAGGCCTATGTCTACATCACCCTGGAAGATTCGGAAGAAATCTTCCAGGCGTATGAAACGCTGCGGGAGCATTATCCAAGAATTTTAAAGATCGAATACTGTAACCTGCCCAAAGCCCATGCGATGGATGACTATGCAAGAGAAATTGAGCGCATGAAAGATCCGCTGGATATTGTGACCGATTTTTATGCTCTTCAAAATGATAAAGATTTAAGTCAGGACATGATCGGACAGCTGGCGGGCATCTGGGAGGGACTTCATGAAACCAATTAAACTGACCATGCAGGCTTTTGGCCCTTATGCGCAGACGGAAGTTGTTGATTTTCAGGCCTTTGGCGATAAAGGGTTGTTTTTGATCAGTGGGGATACAGGGGCAGGCAAGACCACGATCTTTGATGGCATTGTCTATGCCTTATACGGAGAACTTTCCGGAGAACTGCGCAAGCCGGAAATGCTGCGATCGAAATATGCGTCTCCAAAAGTGGATACCTTTGTCGAACTGGAATTTGAACTGCATGATCAGAACTACATCATCCGCCGTTCTCCTGAATATATGCGGGAAAAGAAAAATGGAAAAGGACAGACCAAACATGCCAGCAGCGTGGAAATGATTGAGGTCGAAAACAAGCGTTCGCTGACGAAAGTTGCCGAAGTGCGCGAAGCGATCAATCGGCTGATCGGGCTGGATGCGCGTCAGTTCAAACAGGTTGCCGTTCTCGCTCAGGGTGAATTTGTCCGACTGCTGGTAGCCAGTACAAAAGAGCGGACTCAGATTTTCAGAGATCTGTTCCAGACCAGCGATTATGCGGCTCTGCAAAGCGAGGTGTTAGAGCGTTCCAAAAAAGCCCGCGATGAGGTCAATGCCGCCCAGGCGACCATAGATCGGCTGTATCAGTCCTTTCGGGGAATGGATGCCAGTACGCTGCTGGATCCCAAACGGATTGCAGAGTCACTCAAGGGGCACGCAAAAGAGCTTGAACGCCTGATTCAGGAGCAGGCTGACTGGCAAAAAGGGCTGGCAGAAGCTTCCAAAAAGAAAGGGCAGCTTGGCCAGCAGAAAGAACGCTTTGATCTCTGGTTCAAAACCAGCAAAGATCTGGAAACTTTAAAGCCCCTCTATGACAAAACCAGCCAGGAAGTCGAAGATCTGAAGAAAAAACAGCCGGAAATGGAAGAGAAGAGCTATGAGATCAAACGACTGACCGACCAGCTCGATCGGTTTGGCCAGTATCGCCAGATGGAAAAAACATATACGGACTTAAAGCGTGATCTCCATAAGAAAACGGAAACATTTGAAGCGTTTAAAGCTGAATTTGCGGCCGACCAGTCCCGCCAGCAGCAGCTTCAGGCAAGAGCAGAAGAATTAGTCAATGCCCCGGCTTTGCGCCAGCAGGCGGAAGCATTGTGCCTGCAGCTGCAGGAAGCAGCAAACCGCAAAGCCCAGCTTGATCAGCTCAATCAGGACATCGTTTTGCAGCAACAGACTTTTGCCACGCTTGCTGCTCAATCTGAACACGCCCAGCAGATTTATCTTCAAAAAAACAGCCAGTTTTTAGCCGGCCAGGCTGGCATTCTGGCAGGCAGCCTGCAACCGGGGATTCCTTGTCCGGTGTGCGGCTCGATTCATCATCCAGATCCTGCTCCCCTTGAGCATAATATTCCGGATGAGCGGACATTGAAAAAACTGGAAAAAGAGGCCAATGACAAAGCCAGAAAAGCCCAGCGCCAGTCCGAACTCTGCGCAGGTCTGCTCTCACGCAGGGAAGAACAGGAAAAATCGCTGAGCCAGCTGGAAACCACCCTTCCACCCAATCAGAGCCTGGCTGCTGCCCAGACTTCACTGAAACTGTTTAATGATCAGTGCAACGAGCGCGAAAACATTTTAAATACCCTTAGTTCGCTGACGGCAAATCTCGAAAAGCGTCTGAAGCAAAAAGAGAATGGTCAGAATCATCTTGAACAGCTCGCTGCTCAGGCAAGTGAACTGGCTGGTCGTCTTCAAAGCTTTAAAGAAACCCTCAGCTTTGACCAGGAAGATCAGGCGAAACTTCGACTGAATACTCTGCGCCAGGAAACGGCAGCATATGACCAGCAAAAAAACAGAAGCGAAAAACAGCTGGACAGCCAGAAATCGCGTCTGTTCCAGCTGCAGGGCATTCTGGAAACATATGACAGACGACCTGAAGATCCACGCCTGCAAATCGAGCAGCTTGGCCAGCAGCTCATTCAGATTGATCAGGCTATGAATCAGGTCAACAGCCAGATTCGTGAACTGCAGGGTCAGCTGAAGATCAACACCTCAATCTTTGAACAGCTCCAGACCCTCGAAAAAGACATGCCCAGACTGTGCGACAAAGCTCAATCTCTAAAGAATCTATCCGATACCCTCAATGGCACCCTGGCTGGGCAGACTAAAATCAATCTGGAAACCTATGTGCAGATCACATTCTTTGAGCAGATCATCTTGCGTGCTAACCAGAAACTGAATGTTATGACCAGCGGCCAGTATGAACTCATCCGCGCCGAAGAAGGCGGAAAAGGCAAAGTCGGACTGGGACTGGATGTGGTCGATCACTTCAACGGTTCCCGGCGCCCTGTACAATCTTTATCCGGCGGAGAACAGTTTCTGGCTTCTTTATGTCTGGCCCTTGGCCTTTCAGAAGAGATCCAGATGGAAGCTGGGGGTGTTTCCCTGCAGACCTTATTTGTCGATGAGGGCTTTGGTTCTTTGGATGAAGAGTGCCTGAACAAAGCCATTCAGGCACTGAACCAGATTGCGGATTCCCGGATGGTCGGCATTATTTCCCACGTCGAATCCCTCATGAACCGAATTGAGCATCAGATTCTGGTGACCAAAGATCCCGTCAATGGCAGCCGGACATGCATCGAAACCCTTTAGCCGCAGAATCAACAGACAATAGATCGTGGATCGCCACAAAAGGGCTGAAGACCGGCAGGACAAAACATTCTGCCGGTCTTTCATTTCTGATCGAGGATCTTCTTTGGCAAAGCGAAAAAGCCTGCCAGTGAGGCAGGCCGGATGGAGTCGTACAATCAGACGGGCTTGTACAAAAGGAAAATCAAGAACTAACAAGAATCAACAAGAGCCAACAGGAATCAACACGAATCGGCAAAGTTAGTAAGAAATAGAATCTATAAAGAGGGAAAACACTGAATCCTAATATTTTGGATCGAGAATTAACGCCTGATGGGTGGCTTTGGCCTCTTCCAGATCTTCACCGGCATAAACATCGTTAAAAATATCCAGCAAAGCAAAGGTCTGCGTATCGGGATCAAACTGGAAATGGAGGACAGCAACGTAGTTTAAAGCTTCCGGTCCCGGAATCTTACCATCAGGTGCCCAATAGTCCATGAAGGCGTGATTGGCGCAGCTGTGCGCGACAGCCAGAACGTTCTCATTCTCTTCCTTGTTCATAATTTCAAGCAGCGCTCGATTCATTCGCTCCTGTACCTGAGCTAATGTTTCTCCGCCGTAGTTTGCATAGTAGGTTGCAAATTCACTCGCTGGAGCAGCCAGAAAACCAGGGCATCCTTCCAGCTTTCCAAAACACATTTCATGCAGATCGGTGACCTTCGTATAAGGAAGAGTTGTCAGCAGCTGAGTGGTCTGAATGCAGCGCCCTTCTGGAGAACAGTAAACGTGATCAAAGTGAATATTCCGGGATTCGAAATACGCTTTTCGGGTATGAATGGCCTGGGCAACACCATCCAGAACAAGCGGGGCGTTGACGACTCCCTGAATAATGTTGCGTTGGTTAAACAGCGTTTCGCCATGGCGGACCAGATAAAGATTTTTGAGCATAATGCCTCCTGAAAAGTCAGTCTTAACAGATTCAGTATAGAGGTGTCCGGATGCAGATTTCGATCATCTGCCCTGTTCGTTTTCGGAAGACTCTGGCCGGCAGGCTCGCCTGAAAATGGACTGAAAAGCAGAACTCATCAAAAACTGTATCAGGCTGAAGAAATTGGATTCATAAAGTGAAATCTAGAAATCGTCCTGAATTACGGTCTTTTTGGCTCTCTGGTTTTGAAAGCCGAATGATCTGGCGATCCAAAGTCAAAGATATGTTAGGATGCAAAGAGAGAAAGGGGAATGAAAATTTGATCAAAGTTATCGCATGCGACTTAGATGGAACATTGTGTGATGTGGATCATGACATCAACGACTATACCGCAAAGGTGGTTGCCAAAGCCCAGCAGGCAGGAATCCGCTTTATCGTCGCCACTGGCCGTTTCTATGAAGGAACGATGCGGACAGTGGATGGTGTTTTACAGGATGTGGATCTGCTTTTAAACAGTGGAGCCGAAATCCTGAATCCACAAGGTGAAGTCGTGATTCATCGTCCACTGACGAAAGAGTCGATCCGCCAGATTTATGAAGTGATGAAAGACGAACCGCTGACGACTAAGTACAATGGCTTTGAACGCAATGGATTTGTCGGGACCATAGATCAGCTTGAGCAGCAGGCGTTGAAGGATTACCTGACTTTTCATCCCAATATGAGACCTCAGGATGCGTGCCAGGATCGCCGGTTTATGAATATGATGGCCAAATGCCAGGCCTATTCCAGTATTGAAAGTCTTCAGGACGATTTGCCGGAAATTGCCAAGGTCTTCTGTTTTGGAGGAACAATCGAACAGACGCAGGCTGCTAAAGCAAAACTCAGGCAAATCCCGAAAATTGGCATTGCTTCTTCTTTTCCAACGAATATTGAAATTACGGATATCAAAGCGCAGAAAGGTCCAGCTTTGAAAGAATATATTGAATCCCTTGGGTACACGATGGATGAAGTGATGGTATTTGGGGATTCGGAAAATGATTTATCCATGATGGAAATGGACTTTGTGACAGTTGCCATGGGCAACGCCGAAGAGAACATCAAAAAAGTTTCGAAGTACGTAACAAAATCGAATGATCAGAATGGTGTGGCCTGGGCGATTGAGCAGTTGCTTGAACGCCAGGGATCGATTGCAGGCCAGAAAGATCAGCAGCAAGCCTGAAAAGAAACAGAAATTCAAAAAGGTAAGACGTAGAATTGCAGGAATACAACAGAATTACAGGAATACAACAGAATTACAGGAATACGATATCAATTACCGGGATCCATACAGAAATACGATAGAAAGGGCCAGGGCTTCGTTGCTCTGGCCTTTGTTGGCAACAAGAATCCTGAATCAGAGCTATACGGGCAGGAAATGAAATATGAAGAAATATGAAAAGAGCCGGAGAATTTGGATTTGTTATGTAAAGTGCTTTATATAAAGTATATTCTTGCATAAATGCTTTTGCTCAGCAAAAAGTGAATGTTTCTGCTTGCAAAAAAGCAGAGATCAGGTATACTCAATGAGTCGAGTTCAGACAGGGACTTCATTTCTGAACTGCCTCAGAAGCAGTCAGAAAACTTAAAAAGTTTCTGGTTGACATCGATTGGAAGTCCTGATATGATAATCGGGCAGTCAAGAACATGGGCCTGTAGCTCAGGTGGTTAGAGCGCATCCCTGATAAGGATGAGGTCGCTGGTTCGAGTCCATTCAGGCCCACCATTATTTGACTTATATGTGGGGTGTTAGCTCAGCTGGGAGAGCACCTGCTTTGCACGCAGGGGGTCAGGAGTTCGATCCTCCTACGCTCCACCATTTTGAAATCAATCTCTAGATAGAAATATCTGGAGTTTTTTTGTTTATACGAACGATGGCGAAACCGACGGAAACGTCCGTTTCGCCTTTTTTGATGCGAAAATCAACCGAAGCAGAATCTGATGCAAAGAATCCCGACGATCCAGGCGAAAACTTGGAACAGAAAAGAGGATCTGGGCAGAAGCTGAAGTTGATTCCAATAAAAAGTGGACAAACTTTCAGCCAATAAGAGACAATCTCTGTAATGGGTTTCATGTGGTCAGTCAGCTCTGGAGTTAATCCAGATAGGACCGCAATCCAGCATCAAAAAGATGAACCACCTGAAAGCCAGATTGTTTCTTTGCCCTCGTTTCTGTATTTGGATGAGAGACAAGAGACAGAAAAGATGAACGAATGCAGAAAAGAGTTCCTGATTGCGCAGGGATCTTTTCAGAAGGGGAAAACAATTATGTATATCGCAAATCCAGATCGGTATAAAAAGATGGAATACCGGCGCTGCGGAAAGTCCGGATTATTGCTGCCAGTGATCTCGCTTGGTTTATGGCAGAATTTCGGAGACCATTCCAGCTACGAGAATATGAGAAAAATGATCCTGACGGCGTTTGATCATGGCATTACGCATTTTGATCTGGCCAATAACTACGGACCGGAAAACGGGGCGGCTGAAAAGAACTTTGGTCGGATTCTCAAAGAGGATTTGATGCCCTATCGGGATGAGCTGATTATTTCGACAAAAGCCGGCTATGAGATGTGGGATGGCCCTTATGGAAACTGGGGATCGCGCAAGTATCTGCTGGCCAGCCTTGACCAGTCTTTAAAGAGAATGGGACTTGAGTATGTCGATATCTTTTACCACCACCGTATGGATCCTGATACGCCGTTGGAGGAGACTATGGGTGCTCTGGCGCAGGCCGTGCGATCGGGGAAAGCACTTTATATTGGTCTTTCTAACTATGATGGCCCAACACTTGAAAAAGCCTGTGCCATTCTGGAGCGAATGGAAGTTCCATTTGTGATTGACCAGAATCGCTATTCGATTCTGGATCGGACTATTGAAGCCAATGGTCTGCAGGCAATGAATAATCAGCTGGAAAAAGGACTGATTACTTTCTCACCACTGGCGAAAGGACAGCTGACAGACCGGTATCTCAATGGCATTCCTGCGGACAGCCGGATCCGCACAGATGGCCGCTTTCTTCATGAATCCGACTTGCCATCGGCTAAAGTTGAACAGCTTCGAAAACTGAATGATCTGGCCGCAAAACGTGGGGAAGATCTGTCGGTAATGGCTTTGCGCTGGATTCTCGATAAACCGGGGACGACCAGTGTGCTGATCGGGGCAAGCAAACCTGAGCAGATTCTTAAAAATCTGCAGGTTCTCGATTCCAGACCATTAAGCAAGCTAGACTTGGAAGAGATTGACCGTATTGCCAGAAAGATTCATGAAATTGAAGAGGCGAATGCCTGAAGCAGAGTCTTCGAACTTCGCTTCTCACTTAGAATCAGTTTAGAATTCAAGACAGTCTGACAAAAAGTCGGCTGTCTTTTTTGAATGTCTGGTCTGGCCGACTGAAAAAGATTTGTAGATCAGGGGGAATGGAGAAATAAGGATAGTGATGCGCCTTGATATCCTACTTGCATCAAACCTTTATGTATAGTCGAAATAGCAATTCAAACAAAAAATCCAAAAAAGTCTGTTTTGATGTTTGACCTTCGAAAAACGATCTGTTATATTAATCAGGCAGTCAAGAAACGGGCCTGTAGCTCAGGTGGTTAGAGCGCATCCCTGATAAGGATGAGGTCGCTGGTTCGAGTCCATTCAGGCCCACCATTTTTTTGACTTATATGTGGGGTGTTAGCTCAGCTGGGAGAGCACCTGCTTTGCACGCAGGGGGTCAGGAGTTCGATCCTCCTACGCTCCACCATATGAACACAAAGCCTTTAGGTAAAGCGCCTAAAGGCTTCTTTTTTATATCTAGGTCACAGTTAGGTCACAAAAATACGGCTGTAATTCTAGTGTGACTTTTGGTGTGACTGCGGATTCTGGTCACACCTAACAAAAAAGCCGGTCTGACCGGCTAAAAAAGGTTATCCAGTACATCCACAACTTCTGCTTCGGACTTATCCAGAATATGGGCGTAAATGTTCATTGTGGTCGCTACGCTGGAATGACCCAGGCGTTTGCTGACCTTCAGAATGTCACCTTCACCTTTTAGGTTTTCCAGCAGCACAGAAGCATGTGCGTGGCGCAGATCATGAAGCCTGCTATGTGGCAGCTTTGCATCCCGTTGTGCCTTGTTGGCAACATTCCGGACCGTGTTGTCAGGCAGCTTCTTTGGCCCGCCAAAGATGAACCAGGTTTCATCAAAGTCCGGAAGTTCTTTGTAGTAGTCCAGCTGGTACTGCATGATTTCCTGCGCGTGTTTTGGCAGGGCAATGACTCTTTCACTGCCTTCTGTCTTCAGGACATGGAAGTCACCATCCACATACTGCCGCCAGACGTGGACCTGCTGCAGGCCAATCAGATCAGAGAAAGTCAAAGACAAGCATTCATTCAGACGCATGCCAGTCAGATACAGCATGGTCAGAACGTTGGAAATTTCCCAGTGTCCCTGGCTGATCTGGTCAATCATTTTCCGGAACTGCTCAGGGGTATAGATGACCTTCTTTCTCATCTTTTCTTCTTCCGTTCGTTTGTAACTATCAATAGCATCACACGGATTGTTTGGGTAGTCATAGATCTTCATGGCGTATTTGAACGTGCTGTTTATAATTCCCCTGACTCTGTTCTTTCTGGATGTACCCAGCGCCATAAATCCCGGTTCTGTAAAAAGCTTCTGAAGGGTTGCTGGGCGGATTTTATCCATCCTCATATCCTTGATGGCTGCCATATATGTATTCAGCATGTGATACTTGTCATGATATGTTTTGGCCACATTGTCCTTCTTGGTGTATTCAATCCACTCCGCGCAGACTTCACCAAAGGTCTTGGCCATTTTCTCTTTTGCCTGATTGGCCTTCAAAGTTGCTTCCGCTTCCTGGGCGTCTGTTTTCCTGTCAAACCAGGCAGACACCTTCTGATGCCTCTTCCCGTAGGCGTCATAAGAAGACACTACGGCCCGCCACAGTTTCTTTTTGCCTACCATCTTTTCGGCAATAGACATAGTTAAAAACCATCCTTTCTTCACATGTAGATTGGATGGTATAATCAATCTTGCTAGGGGTTGGTTATACCATCCTTGGTCCCTGTCTGGATTGCCGTCCGGGCAGGGATTTTTTTTGTTATTTCAGTTTGCTGCTAATTTCATCCAGCTGTCTGATCAGAATGAAGTTCTGTTCCATCAGAATCTTGTTCTGGTAGTACAGCTGACGCAGAAAGTCTTTTTCATTTGCACCTCCAAGCAGCTGGCCAAATTCAAAGAATCCATCCCCGGACTGCGCTGCAATGATATTCCGCACTGACTGAACGTCCTGCGGATTCCGTAACCCATCCAGTCCATAACGGGCAAGGGCAGCGGCAATCTTTTCTTCTTCTTTGCGCTGCTTTTCCAGTTCCTTCAGTTCTTTCTTGCTCATTTTGTCATCAGATTTTCCAAACATAATTTTTCTTCCTTTCTTCAGAGTTCTCTGACCATTCTTTTTACTACACCTAACGGTTTAACCACACCAGGACCATAGTTTTTAGTCTCATACTCAGGATTGACTGGCCTCAGTGTAGTGGTGCCGTCCGCTTCATTGATGACGGTCTTTAACGTGGCGTCATAACCGTTGACATAGACCACGGCATCCTGACCAGACGGGATGTAGTCCTGGACTTTAATCACCACAATATCCCCGTCCAAATACTTTGGATACATGCTGGATCCGTGGACAGTAAGTGCCATGAAGCGTCCATGGTCTGCCCAGTCAGCCGGAATGTCAACGTACCCTTCTATGTCCTGAATTGCTTCAATGGGCACACCAGCTGGCACGGATCCGTAAACCGGAATCTGAACAGTCGCTGAAAACATGAATCTGTTTGCAGCAGATACGTTAGATTCTTCATCAGGACTCATACCGTGGTATTTCAAGCCGTCTTCAAGTTCGGCTTGCTTGAACTCATAATACTGTTTGGCTCTGTCGTATGGATCTAGTTCGGGCCACAAGTCATCCGGAATTTTGTAGCCAGAGTCATTCAGCCAGCTTTCATAATCCGTAGGATCATCATCATAGCCAAGCAGATATTCAGGTGTAGTGTGCAATGCTTCAGCTAAAGGAATCAGCAGAGTGTGCGGCAAATTCTCAATATCGCCTTTTTCGTACTTATAGACAGTGGCACGGCCTTTACCGATTGCTAAAGCTAAATCATCAGCGGATAGTCCAATTTCTTTTCGTCTCTTTTTAATTCTTTCCCCGACAGTCATAACTTTAAACCCATTTAATTATCTCTTTATCCGCTCTTATAGTATCATATTTGAGACTCTAAGAAAACAGGCAGAAAATAAAAAGTCTCATTTTTTAGACTTTGACGTTGACTTAACCGTAGGCGCTGACTATTATGTAAGCGTCTCACAAATGAGACTGCAAGGAAAGGAGCAAGAAGATGAACAGAACACTTCTGCAGAAAAAAATGCGTGAACAGGCATTTACTGCTGATGCCCTGTCGAAAAAAATCGGCATGGGACGCGCAACGTTTTTCAGAAAACTGAGAAGTGAAGGTGAAGCCTTCACCATCAAAGAAGTAGAAGACATCTGCAGTGCATTAGGATTAACCAGGACTGACGTCCATGCAATTTTTTTTAATCCCAGTGTCTCAGATGTGAGACAGAAAGGAGATAGCGCGTGAAAAAAGTCAAAAAATCCGCAACCCTGCTGACTTTGATGAAGACGTGGAACAGAAGTTCCAAGTCTACACCAGACCCTACATGGGTTACACAGACCTTGCCTGCCTGCTGGATGTATCGCCAAAGACGGCCAAACGACTGGTAGAAGAAGCCAACCAGAAAGAAACAAAAATTAGGCGCTTCAAGCGCATTGGGATGCCTACATCTGACGTGGTCAAGGCTTTTGGCCTTGAAGCCAACCGCAAGCAGATCACAACGCTTAGGGCATCCATGAGATAGAAAGGACAGACAAATGAAGATTGAAGAATACCTGGCGCTGTTTGAAACGCTGGTGTCCTGGGGTGAGGATGACGACACGGCTAGACACATCATCCATGACTACATTGAAAAGCTGGCCGAAATTGAGAAGGAAGAAGCCAATGACTGAAGAACTGAAATATGACTGGGCGGAAAGAGTCCAGGCACAGCAGGAAGCCAAAAGAAGAAAGGCTGAAGAAGAACGTGAACTGATGCTGTTTGCGGAAATCGCAAACCGAAATGCAGAAGCCATCAAGACAGCCAAGAAAGCCGAAGCCAGAAGGAAACGGCTGAACGCTCAGGAAATGCATGACTTGAAAGTGTCTTATCTGGCCTTGGGGCTGTTCTTCCTGATCATCACGCTGGTTGGCTATGTGGAAGCAGTCCTGTAAAAAAAACCGTCCTTCAATCACCACAAAAGAGGACGGCCAGCACAAAAATATTCACCACCATTATAGCAAAGGAGTGACAAGATGACACATCAAGAAGAAGCCATTCTGTTTGAAGTACTGGACAAGAACGGTATTGGCAAAAGCGAAATCTACAAGATTCTGCACGACACCAAAATGGCCATCTATGGAAAGCAGTGTGAATCTGAAGAACCTACTGTCAGCGACCTGAAGGAAGAAGCCAGACGGCACCTGTTCGCAGCCATTGACCTGCTGAAGTTTGCTACTGAGAAGTACGCAGCAGAAGCATTAAACAGCTGTGACTGTGCATGGGCTGACAACCTGAAAGGTGTTGCGCGACTTGTTGAAGACATCAACTGGCAGGCATATGCCATTGAAGAAGCATTCATGTATAGAAAGGGACAGGAAGATGAACATTGAAATCAAAATTACGGCAGACGCTTCTGCCATTGAGTTCAGCAGAAACCTTGGCGGTATTGCTGAATATTTCAAGGAATGCCTGATGACCAACGCCATGGAAGAACAGGGCATCAGCGTCCGGTCAGTGTGTGAACCGGAAAACCTGAAGGTAGAAATCCCAGTGCAAATGACCACTAAAAAAGCTGAACCGGAAAAGAAACCGGAGCCGGTCCAGACCATTGAATCTGATCCGCTGCCATTCGCTGATGAAGCACCAGCAGTCCAGGTGAGTGCTGAAGAACTGAGAGCCAAAGGCATTGCCTTCAGCAAGGCCAAAGGAAAAGACGCAATGCGCCTGATTCTGGACAAGCTGAAAGTCCAGAAGATGTCTGACCTTGATGCCAACGGCAGAGCTTTGGCGGCCAAGATGATTGACGAGGCATCCAATGCCTGAGAAACACGCAGCCATTACAGCCAGCGGAAGCCACAGGTGGATTCATTGTCCACCTTCCGCACGGCTGGAAGCACAATTCCCTGACACATCCAGTGAAGCAGCGGCAGAAGGAACAAGGGCACACGCCTTGGCAGAAAAAAAGCTTCTGACATGGATGAAGACCGGAAGGCGCCAGAGATACAAGGAAGATGATGAAGTCATGCAGGAGTCTACAGACAACTACCGTGACTACGTCATTGGACTCTACAACGAATTGAAAGCGGCCGGCGCGGATCCGGACTTAAACATTGAAGTCCAGCTGGATCTGTCTGACTGGATCCCGGAAGGATTTGGCACATCTGATGCCTGCATCCCATCCACCACAGCCTTGCACATCATTGACCTGAAGTACGGCAAAGGCGTGAAAGTGGACGCTGAAGAAAACAGCCAGATGAGACTTTACGCGCTTGGTGCAGTCGCTCTTTTCTGGCCACTCTACGAATTTGAAAAGGCGGTCACGCACATCTATCAGCCGCGCCTGGACAACATCAGCGTGGAAGAAATCAGCGTGGAAGACCTGATCAAGTGGGGTGAGTCCATCAAGCCGATTGCAAGACAGGCTTTTGACGGCAAGGGTGAAGCCCACAGCGGTGAATGGTGCCGGTTCTGCAGATGCCGGACCGTTTGCAAAACGCGGGCCAGTGAAATGTTCAGCGTGCTGGAAGACCAGCCGGACACCATGTTCATGAGCTTGGAAGACGTAGCTTCATATCTGCCAAAACTGGATGACGCCATTAAATGGGCTAAAGACCTGCAGGACTATGCGCTGGCCAAAGCCAGATCCGGTGAAAAAGTTCCGGGATACAAGCTGGTTGAGGGCAGAAGCGTCCGAAAGGTCAAAGACCAGAACGCAATGGCACTGGCGCTACAGGAAGCAGGATATGGTCCGGATGTGATCTGGAAGCCACTGGAACTGCAGACACTCACGAACCTTGAAAAGCTGGTAGGAAAAAAGGCATTTGCCAAAGACTATGCAGCACTGATTGAAAAGCCGAAAGGCAAGCCGGTGCTGGTGCCGGAATCGGACAAGCGTCCGGAATGGATTGAAGCCACACCAGAAGAAATGTTTGGAAAACCAGAAGGAGAATAATATGCCAATCACAATCAAAAACGTAACACTGTCTTATCCTAGCCTGTTCAAGCCCACTGCCTTTGACGGCAACATGGACCAGGCGAAATACAGCACTGACATCATCATCAAAAAAGGTTCTGGGGAAGAATCGCAGATCCAGGCGGAGTATGACGCTGTGGCCAAAAAAGCACTGGATGAAAAGAAGCTGACCAAAAGCCAGCTGACACCTTTCATCCGTCCTATCGGATCCACTAAGGGAATCCTGATTGACTGTGATGATGACCCGGACCGTTACCCACCTGAAATCTATGAAGGATGCTATATCCTGCGCGCTAAGTCCAAGACCAAGCCTGTGGTAGTAGACAGACGGAACGGCGCGATTTCTGAAGACGACAACGCTATTTATGGCGGTGTGATTGCCAACGTCAATATCAACCTGTACGCCTACAACAAAATTGGTACCGGCATTGCGGTAGGTCTGAACGGTGTCCAGAAAGTAGCGGATGGTGAACCGCTGGGCGGCGGAAGACCATCAGTTGGCCAGATGTTCGGAGAACCGGAAGATGACGACATGTTCAACTAAGCCGGTCCAAACGCTGCATATTGATATTGAAACCTATTCGTCCGTAGATCTGGCCAAAGCCGGTGTCTACAAATACGCAGAGAGTCAGGATTTTCAAATCCTACTCTTTGCTTACTCATATAATGACGACCCTGTAGAGGTTCTGGACCTTACTAAAGATGACCTGGACTATCAGCTAATCCAAGACCTGAATGACCCGACCGTCCTTAAGAAAGCGCATAATGCCCAGTTTGAAAGGGTGTGTCTATCCGCGTATCTCAGGAAACTTAGTGTCTGGAAGACCGGCGATGTCTTAGAGGGAAAACCATTCCTGCAGCCAGAAGGCTGGTACTGCACAATGGTCCATTCCAGCATGTGCGGACTGCCATCCAGTCTGAAACAGGTTGGTGACGCTTTGGGACTGGAAGAGGACAAGAAGAAGCTGGCCACAGGCCAAGCACTGATCCGTTACTTCTGCATGCCGTGTAAGGCGACAAAGGTCAACGGTGGCAGAACTAGAAATCTTCCGAAAGATGATCCAGAAAAATGGGCCGATTTCATCACTTACAACATGCAGGACGTAGTGACAGAAATGGAAATTGAAAAGCGTCTTTTAGCCCTTTATAAGATGCCAGAAATGGAGTTGTCACGCTATTGGCTTGACCAGCGCATAGCAGATTTTGGCATTGGTGTAGACATGGACCTGGTCCACAAGATCCTTGCTTACGGTGAAGTCCACCAGCAGGAAGTTCTGGACGAAGGCCAAAGGCTTTCCGGCATTTCAATCAGTTCTGTCAGCCAGCTTAAAGGTTGGATAAAAGAAAGAACTGGCCAGACGGTAACAAGTCTGACCAAAGCCACAATGGATGACCTGATTGCCAGTCAGACAGATTCAACTGTAAAGAAGGTTCTGCAGCTAAGACAGGAGTCAGGAAAAATCAGCATCAAGAAATATGACGTCTTTGAACGTGCCGTCTGCGCTGATGGCCGGATTCATGGAACGTTGCAGTTTTACGGAAGTAGGACAGGCAGATGGGCCGGAAGACTTATCCAGCCGCAGAATCTGCCGCGCAACAGCTTTGACGATTTTCCAGAAGCCAGGGAGCTGGTGAAAGCGGAAGACTGGGAAACCTTAGACATGTGTTACCCGTCAATGAATGACGTCTTCAGCACGCTAATCCGCACGGCGTTTGTCCCATCAGAAGGCAAAGCATATGCCGTGGCTGACTACAGCGCCATTGAAGCCAGAGTCATTGCATGGCTGGCTGATGAGAAATGGCGGATCCAGTCCTTCCATGAAGGCAAAGATATCTACTGCCAGTCCGCGAGTCAGATGTTTGGCGTTCCTGTGGAAAAACACGGTGTAAACAGCCATCTGCGGAAGAAGGGCAAGATTGCTGAACTTGCCTGTGGGTATGGCGGAAACATTGGTGCGCTGAAAGCCTTTGGCGCTGACAAGATGGGCCTTTCCGATACGGACATGGCGGACATCATTGCCAAGTGGCGGTCAGCCAGTCCAAACATCTGCATGCTTTGGAAGACCTTTGACCGGATGGTCAGCCGCGCAGTCAAAATGCCTGGCAGACCTATGTCAGGACCAAAGGGAATGACATTCACTGTCCGTGACGGTGTGCTGGAAGTAGTTCTTCCATCCGGACGCTGCCTGATCTACCAGAATCCACGCTATGAAGCCAATCAGTTTGTCTATGACGGACTGAATCAGACCACCAGAAAGTGGGAGCCGGTTAACACGTGGGGCGGAAAGCTGACTGAAAACGTGGTCCAGGCGATTGCGCGGGACTGCTTGGCTTTGGCCATTGACCGTATGGCAGCCAAAGGCTATCTGCCAGTCATGCACATCCATGATGAAGTGGTTGTGGAAGTCCCGTCTGCAGATCGTGAAAAACATCTGGAAGCCGTGGAAGACATCATGGCAGAACCTATCCCGTGGGCGGAAGGCTTAGAACTTACGGCAGCCGGATTCACGGCTGACTACTACCAGAAAGATTGAGGTTTAAGAAATGGAAAAAAGCTTCTATGAGTGGGTAACACTTTACCACTCAAAGGTGATGCCTGAGCTGTATGACAACGGAGTCATTGGGGACATCATCACAGATATTGTCAAAGATCCGGGCTTTCCGAAAACTGGAAACCTGCGGACTTGCATCAAGTACTTATCAAAGAAAATGCCGACCAGAGACGGTGAAAAGGCGTTAAAAATTCTGACCCAGTTCTATTCATGGGCGGTGACGGACTTAGCTGATTAGAAAGAGGTGAAAGCGTATGAAGGACAGAACACTATCCATTTCTGTCTGCAAACGCAGGTCAGACCTGGTCTACAAACATGAGCAGACCACATGGTCAGACCTGACGGAAAAGCTTTCCCACACCAAAAGGACAGCTGAAACCGTTGCCGACTATAAGGCAATGTCCAAGGATGACCAGTCATCCATCAAAGATGTTGGCGGCTATGTCCTTGGCGATTTGAAAGGCGGAAAGCGCTCAGCAAAGACTGTGCTGTCCAGATCTGCAGTCTGCCTTGACTTAGACTTTGCGCCATCTGACCTGTGGGACCAGCTGACCATGCTGTTCCCCTGGGCAGTGGCCATTTACTCAACACACAAGCACACATCCAGAACACCAAAGTTCCGCGTCATCATTCCCCTTTCTAGGGACGTGAATCCTGAAGAATATGAAGCGGTGGCCAGAAAACTGGCAGACGACTACATGAACATTGACTGGACGGATGACACGACTTTCCAACCGTCAAGAATGATGTTCTGGCCGTCAACCAGTGCGGATGGTGACTTTGTCTTTGAAAAGCAGGACGGTGAACTGCTGGATCCGGATGAAGTGCTGCAGCTGTACGGCGGACGCTGGAATGACATTTCATTCTGGCCCTACTCATCCAGAGTAGAGCGGAAACGTGAAACGACCGGAAAGAAAGCCAGTGACCCGTTGGACAAAGCTGGTCCAGTTGGCTGGTTCTGCAAGGCGTACACCATCCAGGAAGCCATTGAAACCTTCATTCCGGAAGTCTACACGCCAACCGACAAGGACAACCGGTGGACTTATGCGGCGGGGACATCTGCAGGCGGCTTTGTCATCTATGACAGCGGCACGCTTGCCTACTCTAATCACGCAACGGATCCATGCGGGGATATGCACTGCGTCAACGCTTTTGACATGGTGCGGATTCACCTTTTCGGGGATAAGGATGAAGGCAGCAAAGCCTTTGGCGTCAACCTTCCGTCCTACAAGGCCATGGTTGAGCTGGTGCATTCGGATAAAAAGGTCAAAGCTATCCAGGCTGCGGAAATGTTTGACGCACAGGTGGAAGCCCAGACAGAGGACGAAACCGGCATCAGCAAGGAAGAGTTCAAGGAAGCGAACGCCAAATGGCAGAACCAGCTGACACGCAACGCCAAGACTGGCGCTGTAGAAGACACGCTGAACAACGCTGTTCTGGTCATGCAGAATGACATCAAGCTGGCCGGATTTGGCGGCATGGACACGTTTGCCAACATGCCTGTGAAAACCGGAAGCCTTCCATGGTGGAAGTATGATCCAAAAGAAACGGCATGGACAGATAGTGACCTGGCTGAACTGTCACTGTATCTGGAAAGGTACTACGGGATTGTTAACCGCCAGAACATCAAGACGGCACGGACTGCAGTCTGGGGACGCAATGCCTTCCATCCTATCAGGGACTATCTGAAGTCCTTAGAGTGGGACGGAAAGCCGCGTCTGGACACGCTTCTTGTGGACTACCTGGGCGCTCAGGACAATGCCTATGTGCGAGCGGTTACCCGCAAATTTTTTGTGGCTGCAGTGGCCAGAATCCTGAATCCAGGCACGCAGTTTGACGAGATCCTGACGCTGGAAGGTCCGCAGGGCTGTGGCAAATCGCAGTTCATCCGGCGCATTGCCGGTGATGACTGGGTAAACGACAGTCTGCAGACGTTTACCGGTAAGGAAGCCTATGAAGCCTTACAGGGTTCGTGGTTTGTGGAAGTGGCTGAACTGGCAGCCAACCGCCGTGCAGATGTCAACCAGTCAAAACATTTCATCTCCAAACAGTCAGACAGGTTTCGGAAGGCCTATGCCGAACTGACAGGCAACTATAAGCGTCAGTGCGTGTTTGTCGGTACAACCAATCAGGCCGACTTTTTAAGAGACATGACCGGCAACCGCCGCTGGTGGATCGTCAGTGTAGACGGTTCCGGCCCAAAGGATATTTGGAAGGATCTGACCGGTGAACGGGACCAGATCTTTGCGGAAGCCAGACACTTCTTTGAAGCGGGTGAGCCTATCCATCTGGACAAGGAAATCACCAAACTGGCGGAAGTTGTCCAGGAAGAATACCGCTACAAGTCTGTACGTGAAGACCAGATTGCTGAGTTTCTGGAAATGGAACTGCCGGAAGGCTGGAAGAACATGGAACTGGCTGCACGTCAGATGTGGCTTGAAACCCATGATAAAGAGGGCGTTGAAAAGCGCGAAAGGGTGTGCCTTCTGGAAATCTGGCAGGAAGTTCTTGGTGGTACAAAAGGCTATTTCCCTAATGCAGATCAACGTGAAATCACAGATATCATCATGAAACTTGGCTGGATACGTGAGCCATCAAAGAAGCGAATGGGCAAAGCTTATGGCCTGCAGCGCACTTTTACGCGGAAATAATCGCGGCAGTGGTAACACTTTGGCTAAAAAACCATTGCTTACTGGTAACACTTGATTGTTACCGGTGTTACCAGTCCTGTTACCACTGAATTTTGATACTGGTAACACTTGAAACCGGCTTACTTAGTGGGGTTTCAGGGGTTTGTTACCAGTGTTACCAGTGATTCTATATAAATATTTATTTTTTACCTATACGGGGAATAAGGGAATATATATATAAGCCGTTTATACCGTAATCCCCATATCCCAATAAAAAGATAGAGACTAGTGGATCACCGGTAACACTGGTAACACGCTATGAAAGGCTAAGAAATGGAAAAAGAAAAGGACATTGAAAAGTACCTGATACAGCAGGTCAGCAAGTGGCGCGGCATCTGCTGGAAATTTACCAGTCCAGGTACGCGGGGAGTTCCGGACAGGTACTGTGCAGTTTTGGGCAAACAGTTCTTTGTGGAACTGAAGCGGCCAAACGCAAAAGCGCGGGCTGATGAAAAGCTGCAGCAGGCAAGAGCCAGACAGCTGGCTGATGCTGGTGTCCACTGCTACACCTTATCTACCAAGCAGGACATTGACTTGCTGTTCAGGTATCTGGAAAACGGAATCCTTCCGGGGGTGAAGTACTTTGCAAGAATTTAAACCACACGCCTATCAGCAAAGAGGTATCCAGTGGATCATTGACCATCCATCATGCGGGCTTTTCCTTCCCATGGGTGCCGGTAAAACAGCAACCACTTTGATGGCTTTGGACCAGCTGATGAACGACAGCTTTGAAATCGGCAAGGTCCTGATAATCGGTCCTAAAAGAGTGATTGAAACGACCTGGCCAGACGAAATTCAGAAATGGGCACAGACCAAAGACTTCAGGTTCAGCGTCATTTCTGGACCAGCCAAGAAGCGAAAAGCAGCGGTCTGGACTGAGGCTGATATTTACCTGATCGGAAAAGAAAACACGGTCTGGCTGGTGGAAAACTTTGGACGGTCATGGACGTGGGACATGGTCATCATTGATGAGCTGTCTACTTTCAAGAATCCGCAGTCCAAAAGATTCAAAGCATTGCGGTCTGTGATTCCTGCTGCCAAGCGGTTTGTGGGACTGACCGGCACGCCAACACCAAAGGGAATCCCAGATTTGTGGGCGCAGATCTATCTGATGGACAGGGGCCAGAGACTTGGCAGGACGTTATCCAGCTTTCGGCAGGCTTATCTGAAACCGGGACAGATGAACGGATATACCGTCTACAACTGGCTGGTTCAGCCTGGTGCTGATAAGCGGATTCACGAAAAGATATCTGACATCTGTATGTCCATTGATGAAAAAGAGTATGCGACCTTGCCGGATTTACAAGTCATTGACCAGCTGGTTGACCTTGGCAGCGACCTGAAGAAATATAAGGCCTTCAAAAAAGAAATGGTTTTAGACCTTCAGGGTGATGAACAAGTCCTGGCCAGTAATGCCGGAAGCCTTTGCGGTAAACTGCTGCAATACACTTCCGGCCAGATCTACACAGAGAATCAAGAAGTGGCCACTTTACATGGCCACAAGCTGGAAGCACTAACGGAGCTGATGGAAGCTGCCAATCATGAACCGGTACTTATCTTCTACTGGTTCAAGCATGAGAAAGACCGGATTCTGAAAAGCCTGCATGCCAAAGGATTCATTGGCTTGTCCATGGAAGGCAAATACGACATTGAACGTTGGAATGAAGGAACACTGGACTTCCTGCTGTTACAGCCTTCCAGTGCCGGTCATGGACTTAACTTACAGTCTGGCGGTCATCTGGCCATCTGGTATTCCCTGCCTAACTGGAACTTAGAGCTATACCAGCAGGCAAACGCGCGGATCTACCGCCAAGGTCAGAAAGAAAAGGTGGTCATCTACCATCTGATGGCCAAAGGGACCATAGACCAGGACATGCTGAGAGCCTTGAAAAAGAAGGAAGTCACACAGCGGGACTTGTTAGAGGCGTTGAGAGTATGAACCAGCTGATTGAGATAGAAACCCGAAAATCTGAGCGGATTATCCGTACAGCCAAAATGAAAGACCTGATGGCTGAACCGCATGAAAAGAAGGTCAAAAGGTCTAAAGCCGTTGTTCAAGAGTTTGAAGACGTACTTGGCAAGGACACAGTCTATGTCAGCACGTCAGGCGGAAAGGATTCAGCCTGCCTGTCGGCGTTGTGCAAGTCTGTAGACCCGACCGTCAAGCACATCATGTTTGATACGGGGCTGGAATACCAGGACACGGTAAATCTGGCCAGAAGCCAGGGCGCTGTAGTGATTCCGCCAAAGACCAACTGGAAGCTGTTCTGTGATACCAAAGGATACCCAGCAGTCAGCAAGCACGTGAGCAAAAGAATCCATGACGCCAAAGTCAGTCCGGTTGGATGTGCGTTGACCCTTTTTTCCGGGCCTTATCACTTGGCTGACAAATGGCTGCATTTCCTTGATATGGACCTTCTGATCAGCCACAGATGCTGTGACGAGTTCAAGAAAAAGCCGGCCAAGGCCGTCAAGCTGAATCCCATCATTGGAACCAGAGTGACAGAATCTGCAGAGCGTAAAAACGCATGGAAAAAGACTGGCTGCAACAGCTACAACCTGGCGGGAACAAAAGGCGTTTCAAGACCGTTAAGCCTGTGGGCTGATGCTGACGTTGACCAGTACGTTCTGGAACATGATGTTCAGCTGTCAAAGATTTATACCCAGTATGAAGCGAAACGGACAGGCTGTGTCTGCTGCCCGTATGGGGCACACCTAGAGACAGAAAGCCGGTTTGACTTGCTTCATGAGCTGGAACCCAGAAGATACCAGCATTTTATGAATACACCTTTACGGAAGATTCTTCTGGCTTCTGGTGTACGGATTCAGACGGATCCGGATTACATGAATGACTTAGCTGCAGCCAGCGACCTTATCAAGGATTGGCACGAACAGGCAGCCGGTTCAGACCGGTACTTTTCTTGGAAGTGTTCCTGGGCTGTTAAACGATACGGAAAGGAAGCCATGCTGGATGCTGTCACTCACATCTACAAGGGCGGCAAAGGTGTTCTGATCAAGACGCTGCCGGAAATCATCAAAGGCATTCAGCTGGCAAGGGAATGATTATGTATCTGGCAAAAATTGAAGGCACGTGGTTCCTGATGAACCGTGGCGAATTTGTAGAAAGTTTTGAAACACAGGCTGAAGCGGCATTGGCGCTGTTTGGCCATACAAGAACGTGGGAAAGCCTGTACGACACAGAAAGGGACAAGAAATGAAGACAGAAGGTGCTTTGGAAGCCTTGAAGTCATTGGTAGCCATGACAGTGGTAACCAGTGCGGCGGAAAAGAAAAAGCGTGATGAGCTGGTGCAGACCATCACAGATCAGATTTATGGAAGGATGTATGACCATGAGTGAGCCAATCAAATGCCCACTGTGCGGGGTGATTTTTGACCCGGAAGAAGATGGCTGCATTGAAGTGAGCAACGGCAGTCAGGTTGAAACGGCATGCCTTGAATGTGGCTACAAAATCATGGATGAACTTTTGGATTGTTTAGGAAAGATTGAGGACTAGGGAATGAGTTGTATGAAGAAAATGGCGGCATTTAATCCGGCAGAAATTAGCGCAGACAGATATCAGGCTTTAGCTATGCGGACCTGCAGTATCAACGAAAACGACCATGACAAGCTGATGCACGGCGTTCTTGGACTGGCATCAGAAGCCGGTGAAGTTACCGGTATTTTCCAGAAGATTTATCAGGGCCATGACTTTGATAAAACCCATCTGGTGAAAGAGTGCGGGGATTGCCTGTGGATGCTTGCAGAAATTCTTGACGCTATCCACGTTCCCATGTCTGAGTGCATGGAAATGAACATCCAGAAGCTGCAGGCAAGATATCCGGACGGATTTGAAGCGGAAAAGAGCCTTCACAGACAGGCAGGAGATATCTGATCATGAGCCGTCCGAAAGTGTGGAAGCCTGGGGATATCGGATACATCTTCACCAACGAAATGGGCGGTATATCTTTCAAAAAGCCGGAAAAGGTCCAAGTCATTTCTATCCTGACTGGGGACCTTCATCCGGTGAAGGTAAAGTCCTTGTCTAGTGGCAGCGTCTACTACTGCACAGAAAAAGAGATTCAGACAAGGGCGGCAAAAGCAGAAAGAAAGCCGGCAGAAATGGTGCTGCCGGAAGCGATAAAGAAAGAGGCAGAAAAAATGGCAGAACAGAAAGTCCAGGAATTTAAGGATTCCAGAAAGCCCACTTTTGAAGAAGTGGCAGACAGCTTCTATTCCCTTGCGGAAATTGGAAAACAGGAAGAAAGCCATGCAAGGGATGTTGTTATTAGTCTTGCGGAAAAAGCGCTGTATGAGCGTATCAAAGACGGTTGCGTCTGGGAGAAGAAATCATGATTTACCTGGCACTGTTTACTGTCCTGATTATGGGCATTTTCGCTGGAAGCATCTGCACGTCATTTGTGGCCAGTCACAGAATTGCGGATCTGCAGCAGGCACTTAGAAACTCAATTTCCAAGGAGTCTGTAAGGTATCACATCAATTCCCTGCTGATGCCGGACCATGTCTACAAGACCAAAGACAAAGAGAAAGCAGGCTGGTGGAACGGCGCTTTGAAGACTCTGGAACACGAAATGATTGAGATGGGAGAACTGAAATGAAAAAGAAAAGAGAGCAATACAGCAAACTGCTGCAGATGCTGGAAAACAGTGACCTGAACGTTTCTGTCATTGATGAAGACTGTATCACTATTCCGACTGCCAAAAGCAATCTGATCATCAAATGCCAGAATGATATGTTTTCCATCCATGAGCAGTACGCAAAGAAACCGGCCAAGTACGCCAGCAGTGCGAAAGCAGCATTCAAGATCATCAGCGGATTTTTTTCAGAGGAACCGGAAGATGCTGTGAATCATCCAAGTCATTACAACCATGGTGGTGTAGAAACCATTGAAATCATTAAATGTCAGCTGACACCTGATGAGTTCAAGGGCTACCTGAAAGGCAACATCCTGAAATATAGGGACAGGCATCCGTACAAAGGCAAATCCAAGGAAGACCTGGCAAAAGCTAAGTGGTATTACGACAGACTGAAACAGGAAGAGGTACAGGTACAGGGATGAAAAAGACAAAACAGAGGGCCGTTAATCTTGGATACGGATATGTTCTGGATGAAGAGATGACTTTGAAGAAAATCGTGCAGTCTGAAAAGACTGGTAAGACACGTGAAGTAGTGAAAGGATACTACGGCAGTTTTGAAAATGCCTTGAAAGGTTTTGCTGACAACCTGATCAAGGACGGAATCCAGGACGGCGCTATTAAGAACGTCAATCATGCGATTGCCAGACTGAAAGCAGCCTATGCAGATCTGACCGGGCTGAAGTCGTCAGAAGTCGTGACTGATTAGGAAAAGAGAAAGAAGGAAGGGGAAAGGTAATGACACCAGATGTGGAACAGTTTATCCGTGACTTCAAAAGCGTTAAGTATTACAACCGCAGGCTTATCAATTTGAATCTTGAGCTGGCACGGCTGGAACACAAACTGACATGGGGTGAAAAGTCCAGCTGTGACATGACCTTTGAACAGATGATGTCACCACTGCCAATGCCAACTAAGACCATGCGGTACATGACCCAGACAGACTGGGACACCATGGAAGACATTGATATCTGTAAAGAGGACATCAACCGCTGCAGAACTGAAATTGATAAGTGTCTGATTGCAGAAGCACTTCCGCACAATGACCTTCAGATGATGGTGGCCAGGTACTGGCTGAATGAACCACCTGAAGAAGTCGCGGAGAAATACGGATACAGCAGACCAGGTATGTATAAGCGTTTCAATATCGGACTTGAAAAGCTGATTAGAGTCCGTGAAGCCATGCGGAAACGGAAAGAGTAGACGCGTCTACCGGTTTTCCGTGTCATAATAGTACTGGTTAAAAAGGTCACCAGAGCGGTGACCTTCTCTTTTTGCTGTTTCCTGCTGAAAACTGGCAGTCACAAACACAATGAACACCACACTTTACAGACCAACAGCGTTGTTGCGTGGCTGCTGGTTTTGAGTAGGAGACACAGGATGGAAAGAAGATATGGATACCAGCAAGTACTGCTGATACACGGCAAGCTTTCAGACAGATCCGTACTGGAACCGTGGCTGGCAAAGATAGAGCTGTCAGACTTGGATGTGGTCATCATGCGGTATCCAGAAAGCACAGGCATTGGTGGTATCACCAAGGATGAAACCTGGCTGATCGTGGATGACCTGATAAGGTGGTGGGATTCATGCGGATAGCTGGACAAGAGTATGACAGCTGGATCCAGTTCTATAAGTCTGCAGCCTGGAAGAGAAAACGGGCAGAGATACTGAAGCTGGATAAGAATGAATGCCAGATGTGCAAAGCAGCTGGGCGATACACCAGGGCTGTCACAGTCCATCATGTCCACCATCTTAAGGACAGACCAGACCTTGCCTTGTCTTATAAAGATGAAGACGGACAAAGGAACTTGGTTAGTCTGTGCAAACAATGCCACAACAAAGTTCATCCGGAAAAGTTCAGAACCTATACGTACAAGGAACCGCTAACCCCTGAACGGTGGTGACGATACCCCCCGTCAGAAAATTTGAGCTTCTCACATATACATGAGGGGAACGGGTAGGGGGACTCGGTTCCGGAGATTTTGGCGACACGTAGATGTACACGCGCGCAGGAAGGAAGGTGAAGCATCATGGGACGCAAGTCAATGCAGACGCTGGATCAAGAGTGGATGAAATCTGCTCACGCTCTTGGATTGCTTGACCAGAAGCACTTCCGGCAAGCGATAGAAGCATACAACTTCCAGATTTCCCTGGCTGAAAAGTTGCGGAAAAGGATTGAAGATGAAGGTACATCCATTCTGGTGCCTGTGGGAAAAGACGGTGAAAAAATGGCCAGCAATCCAGCCATTGCAGACCTGAACAAGGCGGAAATACTGGCACAAAAGATCCGGTTAGAACTGGACGGCAAGATGAAAGATGCTGTCCAGGCGCAGCAGATTCAGAAGCAGAAGGAAGCTGACATGAATGACAAGCTATAGAACGCCTTTGCCTTGGTTCGTTCAGGACTTCTATGACGAAATGGATAAATACCCAGATGAATACGGGCAGGATATTTGGTGGCTGCGGTCCAATGTGATTGATAAGGCATTCCAAACGGAAGACTTGGACGTTGACCTTGAACTGGCAGATGACTATTTCAGCCTTGAAAAGTATTTCCCGTATTCCCTTCTTCCCTATCAACGCTGCAGTTTTGGGCTTTGGGCGTGTGTATTCAAGAAAGACACGGGGCTTCCGCGCTGGCCAACGCTGTTCATCGTTGGCGCACGTGGACTTGGCAAAGACGGCATCATCGCCTTTGACTCTTTTGCTTTGACCAGCCCATACAATCCGGCTGAGAAGTACGACGTGGATATATGCGCGAACAATGAAGAACAGGCAGTCAGGCCAGTAGAAGACATTCTAGAAGTTCTAAACAAACCAGAACAGACCAGCAAACTGAAGCGTTTCTTCTACTGGACGAAAGAAGTAGTGCAAGGCAGATCCAATGGCGGAAAGATCCGCGGCAGGACAAACAATCCGGCTGGACGTGACGGTATGCGTTCTGGCTGCATTGTGTTCAATGAGCTACACGAATACCAGAACTACAAGAACATCAATGTTTTCCGGACCGGCCTTGGTAAGAAGAGACATCCTAGAACTCTGATGGTCACCACCAACGGTTATGTTGTTGGCGGCCCGCTTGACGATTATCTAGCAAGGGCCGACAAAATCCTTTCCGGTGGGAAGCCAGATAAAGGATGGTTGCCTTTCATTTTTAGGCTTACCAAAGAAGAAGACATTACCAATCCAGCCAAGTGGTACCAGGCAAATCCCCGACTGAAGCACAGTCCAGAATTGATGTATGAGTACCAGGAAGAATTTGAAGATTACCTTGCGGATCCAGACAAAAACACCAGCTTTGCCACTAAAAGAATGAACTTCAGGAAGACTAATCAGGAAGTGCATGTGACCAAGTGGGAAAACATAGTAGCGACCCAGAAGCCTGTCCCTGATCTGACCGGTCATGAATGTACTTGCGGTATTGACTACGCAAAGACAAGTGACTGGGTAGCGGTAAATCTGCATTTTAAGATTGATGATGAGAGGTATGACATCAACCATGCCTTTGTCTGCGTGAACAGTAACGACTATCCAAAGTTGGCCTGTCCGCATGAAGAATGGGAACAGATGGGCCTTATTACTTACGTTGACGCGCCCGATATCAGTCCTGATGTAGTGGCCGACTATATTAGAAATCAATCCAGAAAGTACCGCATAAAATGCCTGGCTATAGACAGCTACCGCTGGACAATTCTTTCCGGTGCTTTAAGCAGTCTGGGCTTTTCACTCAAAGCCAAGAATCTGAAGTTGATACGACCATCCGACCAGATGAAGGTTGTACCGTTGATTGACAGCTGCTTCCAGAACGGGTATTTCCACTGGGGCAACCAGCCAGTACTGCGCTGGGCGACCAATAACGCAAAGCTAGTGCGGTCAACGCTGTCCAAGATTGCTATAGAAGGCAACCTGGACAACGGAAATTTCAGCTACGGAAAAATTGAACCAATCAAAAGAAAAACAGATCCATTTATGGCCCTTGTGGCCAGTATGGTGGTTGAAGATATTTTGACGGGCTTTAAGCCCACAGCAGCGCGGAAAAGATACCGCGCTGTTTCCTTTTAGGGGGTGATGACCATGGCACTGGAAATGCCTGATTCAATCCGTGACTTCTTCCGTCTCTTTGGACGGAAAGGCCGAAAAAGAAAAAGACAGTCCTATGCTTGCGGTTATATTGGTGAGCTTACGCAGGAAATCCAGTTGCGGGAAGCTGCATTTCACGCTTGTGTGAATTTGATTGCCAACTGCATCAGCAAGTGTGAGCTTAGGACCTATAAGAAAAACAAGTTCAAAAAAGATTCAGAATGGTATCGCTGGAATATTCAGCCGAACCCGAACATGAACGCTACAGAGTTCTGGCAGCGCGTGATTCATAGGCTGTATGAAGACAATGAAGCTCTGATTGTGGCCAGACCAAACGGTGAACTGTACGTGGCAGACTCTTTTGTCTGTGATGATTCACAGGCATTCAACCCGCACACTTACCATGGCATTGTGATTGATGACCTGGATTACCCGCCAGTACTGACGGAAGACAAAGTCTTTTATTTTGCTTTACATGACATCAACGTGAAAGCATTGATTGATGATGTGACTGGCCTGTATGGAAAACTGATTTCTGCTTTTCTGTCAAACTATACAGAAGCCGCAGGCGTGCATGGGATTTTGTACGTAGACCAGATTGCAGAAGCCGCTGAAGATTTTGACGAAACCATGAACAATCTGATGCAGGAAGACTTCAAGAAGTTTTTCACGGATCAGAAATCCGTCCTTCCGCTCTTTGACGGCTTCAAGTATGAAGAACTGGACCGTCAAGCTAATGCGGGGATGGATACCAGAGACTTTCACAGTCAAATCACAGACATTTTTGAACTTTACGCCATGGCTTTTGGGATACCAAAGGTCCTGATTACCGGAGAGGTTCAGGATACGTCAAAAGCCGTGGATAACCTGCTGACTTTCGCACTGGATCCGGTGCTTGAATTGATAGCTGATGAGCTAAACCGCAAAATCTTTGAACAGGAAGATTTTTTGAAAGGCGACTGTGTCAAATGGCGCACGAACGCGGTCCGGCACATTGACATCATGGATGTTGCAGGAAACGTGGAAAAACTCATTTCCAGCGGGTTCTGCTGCATTGATGATATCCGTGAAGTCTGCGGTATGGACCGGCTGAACACGCCTTGGTCTACACAGTTCTTCATGACAAAGAATTTCAGCACCATAGAAGACCTGCTGAAGTCAATAGAAAGGAGTGATGGAAATGACGAACAAGGAAATGGTCAAAAAACTGAAAGCCCAGTTCCCGCAGATCAAGAATCTACGGAAGAGTCTGACAGTCCAGACACGGGCTGATGGTGTTCTTGACCTTGCCATTTACGGCGATATTGAACCGGACGGCTATGACTGGTGGACGGAAGAAGTCATTCCTTCTGAGACGTCCGCAAGACATTTCAAAGAGGTGCTTGACGCGAACCCGGATGTCAGGATTATCAACCTGGCTATTAATAGCATGGGCGGTTACGTTTCTGAAGGAAATGCTATCTACACCTTGTTGAAGCGCCATCCGGCAACCGTGAATGTAATGATTGACGCTTTTGCCTGTTCTATGGCTTCCGGCATTGCTATGGCCGGTGACCATGTGACAATGGCGCCAAACGCTCTGCTGATGATTCACAATCCCGCGTCTGCAGTCTACGGAAATGCTGTAGAGTTGCGGAAAGCCGCAGATGATCTGGATGTCATGGCAGACGCTTTCCGGCAGATGTATCTGCTGAAATCCGGTGGGAAACTTCCGGAAGAAAAGCTAATTGAAATGCTGGATGCTGAAACGTACCTGACAGCCGTTCAGGCTAAGGAATTTGGGCTATGTGATGAAATCGAATTTGTACCGGAAACGGATGCAAAGGATGAAGAAATCAAAGCGCTCAAAAAAGTGATTGCAAGTCTGACAGCCAGACTTGAAAACGTTCCGGAAGAAAATCCGGAACCGGAACCAGTCTTGAAAAAGGGCTGGTTTTTTTAATGAAAGGATGAAATATCATGGCTCTTAAACTGAATATGACCAAAGCAGAAGCGCGTGAAAAGATGCTTACTGCTATGCGAGAACAGGACCAGGACAGCTTCACAGAAGGTCTGGAAGCCTTTGGTGATGCCCTGGTTGCTGACATGAAAACACAGATTGAGGAAGCGCAGCTGGCTAACGACCGTGCCGCACTGGCAGCACGCGGTAAGAAACCGCTGACTTCTGCAGAACTGAAATTTGCCGGGGATTTCAAAGCACTGGCCGCCCAGCGCCTTGAAGGAAAAGACGTGCGTGCTGCGCTGTCCAACATCAAGATGCCGGATGAAACCATTGACATGATCTTTGATGACATCACTATTGACCATCCGCTGCTGTCTTATATTGACTTCCAGAACACGGCCTTTGCCACTAAATGGCTGATGTCCAAGAACCCTTATCAGAAAGCACTGTGGGGAGACTTTGACGCAGAAGTAACTAAAGAAATTTCTGCCAGCTTCTCTGAAAAGGACATGACCAAAATGTCCCTGACGGCTTTCATTCCTGTATCGCGCGGTCTTCTTGACCTTGGACCTGACTGGATCTACCGCTATGTGGTTGCTATTCTGCGTGAAGCAGTTGCAAACGGTCTTGAAGACGGCATTGTAAACAACCTTGCGTCTAACACTGGTCCTATCGGTATGATGGCTGACCTGACAAAGGGTACTACTGCTAGTGATGTAACGACCTATACGGCCAAGTCTAAAACCGCAGTCACTAAGCTTGACCCAGCTACTTATGGTTCCCTGCTTGCCAAACTGGCAAAGACAGAAAACGGCAATCCGCGGCCGGTGAATCGCGTCATCATGATTGTGAATCCGACTGACTACCTGACTAAGATTTTCCCGGCTATTACTGTGATGGGCGTGAACGGAAACTACGTTCAGAACACGTTGCCGTTCCCGACTGTTTTCGTGCAGTCTGCAGCTGTAGCAGAAGGCACAGCCATCCTGTACCTTGACCACTATTACTGGATGGGACTTGGCCAGGCTGGAAATGCGGGAACCATTGAACAGTCTGATGAATATAAATTCCTGGAACGCAAACGCTACTACATGATTTACCTTTACGCTGACGGTACGCCAAAAGATAACAACTGCTGCCTGCCGCTGAATATTGCAAACCTCAAACCGGCTACAATCGCAACGACTTCCACGGCTACAGTAGAAGGAACGGTTACTACCAAAGCCGCGGCCGCTCAGGGCTAACTAAATGGCGCTGGATGCTAGTCTGCTGACAGTGATCAAGCGCCAGCTTTTTCAGTCAAACGCAGACAGTGAGATGGTAGCCGTGCTTGAAGACTATGCGGAAGAAGGGCAGGCGTTTCTGAATCGGTACTGTGCAGGACTTGACTACACAAAGCCTGGACAAGCAAGGTCACTGCTGGTGGAATACGTCCGCTACGCCTTAGCCAATGCGCGGGATGATTTCCCGAAAAACTACCGGTCTGAACTGCTTTCCCTGTCAAACAAAGGTAGGGTGAAAGCTTATGCTGAAAAGCAAGACGGATAGGTCAGTCGCTTTCCATGACGGACGGCTGGCCATTCTTCAGCTGGATCCAGTGAAAAGAATCACTGGAAGCAGCGCCTTCATCCCCTGTGGACTTCCTACCGTTGGCTTTAAGCGCTTCTATGAAGCCGCCAGAACAGAAGGATTAAGTGCTGACCTTGTCGCTACCGTCCCGTGGAATATGGGCACAGAAGTGGCTGCAGCTGAGCTGGTGGAACTGGAAAGGAACGACAGGAAAGGCGCTGCTGTCTACCGTGTCATTCAATGCCAGGAACGGCGCGACTCAGCGCCAGCCTGCTACCAGCTGACACTTCAGCATGAGAAGGTGAAGTATGAAGACCTTAGATGAAATCATGAATGAACTGAAAGCGTGCGGACTACCGTGCGCTTTTGTTCGTTTTGATGAACCTCAGAAAACGCCATTCTGCATTTTGCGAATGGATAAAAGCGTAAATGTCTATTCAGATCTGCAGATGATAGATCCGCTGGATACTTACGTGATTGAACTTTACTACCGGGACCCTAAAGACCGGCTGGCCTTTGAAGCTTTCCTGAATAAGGACTTCATCTGGCAAAGATACAGCACAGACGTGCCTATTGATGACAGCGTCCTGATGTCAGGGTATGACCTGCTATGAGCCAGCTGATTCATGTAGATCAGCTTGATTCAGCCGTCCAGCAGATACTGGAAGAATACGGGGAAGAAGTCAAAGCTGACGTTGTAGAGGTCACTGAAAAAGTGGCCAAAGAAGCAAAGGACACGGTCAAAAATGCTGCGCCAGTTGGTGCGCGAAAGGGTAAGTACAAGAAGAACATTGATGTGAAGCAGACGCAGGATTCAGCGCTGGAAACGCAGCATACAGTCTACGTAAAAGACCCTGAATACCGTTTGACTCACTTGTTGGAATTTGGCCATGCAACGGCTGATGGAACCGGAAGAACCAAAGAAATTAAACACTGGCAGAACGGCCAGGACTACGTTGATCAGAACTTTGAAAAGGAACTGAGAGACAAAATAGAAAGGGGCTAAACATGCCTGAAACTGCGACTAACACAGAAACCAAGCGCGTGGTGCTTGGCTCTGGTGAAAACTATCTGAAAGAGGTAGACGGCGTCATTGACACTTCAGATGTTGATGCACTCATTACTACCTACTTCACAGCTGACAACCTTTGGGGTGATACCAAAAACGGTGCCCAGCTGACCTATACACCTACGACCTACACGGTTAATGACGACTTGGGCAGAGTCACTGAAACTTTCCTGACCAAGGAAGACGTGAAGCTGGCCATGGGCCTTGTCCGGCTGAATGACAAGATCCTGCTGCCGCTCATGGAAACGGCACGGACTGCAACGTCTAAAGAGTCCGGACGCACCATCATCAAAGTAGGCGGTATTGCCAACGCCACTGGCAAGTCTTATTTTGTAGGCTTCAAGCATCTGGACGCTAAGCGCGGTGACATTTACGTCATGATCATTGGCAAGAATGACGGTGAACTGCAGCTGGCTTTCAACCCGGAATCTGAAACCATCCTGAATCCGTCATTTGTGGCTGGCGCCATGGATAATGACGGAACAAAAGTCATCATTGTTATTGATAAACCAAAAGGGGCTACTGAATAGTAGCCCTATTTTGATTAGGAGATAAAACCATGGAATTTAACTTCAAGAAGCTGAAAAAAGAGTTCATGCGGATCACGCTTCCGGATGACAGAACACTGACCATCAATCCGCCTAAGTATTCTGATTTCAAAAAGTTTGCCCAGCTGGGCAACGTCAAAACGGATGAAGATGCTTTCAAAGGCGTGGCGCAGATTCTGAATTTGAATATGGAAGGCATCAAGTTTACTGGCAAAGAATGCCAGGACCTTTTTGACATGGCGGATATGTATGCGCTGATGACAGAGTTCATGAAATATCTGACCCGCATTACATCACAAAAAAACTGATCATGCCCTTCTACCCTGAATCCGATACGGAAGAAGGGCTACCATACGAAATTGAAATGTACTGGGAACACGTCATTGCTGATTATCTAGGGATGACTGTGGCCGACGTACTGGACTTTGACATTGTTGACTATCTGGCACTGCGGCGTGAAGCGTTCATTGCCCAGATGTCTAAGACGAAAGAAGGACGTGAATATCTGCAGAACTGCAAGATGTATGAAGCAGAAGACGCTGACTACAGCGCTGTAGAAGAGCTGCAGAAAGAGCTAGGGGGTGGTGCTTAATGGCCGGTAACATTAAGGGCTTGACCATTGAAATTGGGGGCACTACCACCAAGCTTACCCAGGCACTAAAAGAGCCACAGAAGGAAACGCAGTCACTCAGATCTAAGCTGAAAGACGTTGACGGTGCGCTGAAGTTTGATACTAAGAACGTTGATTTGCTTGACCAGAAGCAGCGTCTTCTTGGCCAGACCATCAACAGCACTGAACAGGAACTGAAACTGCTGAAGCAAGCTCAGCAGGAATACAAAGATTCCGGTAAGGACATTGATGGCGCCGAATATGTGGCGCTTGAAAAGAAAATTGGAATCACAGAAAAGGCTTTGGAAAACCTGAAAGCCCAGCAGAACAATTTCAATGGCGAACTGCAGGCCATGGGAATCAAAGTTGGTGAGTTTGGGGAAAAGACTGAAGCCCTGGGCAAGAAGTTCTTGCCTGTCACTGCTGGTGTGGCTGCTGTAGGAACGGCAGCAACGGCAGCCTGGTCTGAACTGGATGAAGCTTATGACGGCATTGCAGCCGGAACGGGTGCCACTGGTGAAGCACTGAAAGATCTGCAGCAGAACTTTGACAATGTTTATGGCAGCTTCCCTGCCGATTCTGCGGACGTAAGTACCGCCATTGCTGATATCAATACCCGCTTTGGACTGAGCGGACAGGCACTGGAAGAAGCCAGCGTCAAATTCCTTCAGTACGCCAAAGTGAATAACGTTGATGTCAGCGGATCCATTGAGAACGTGGCCAAAGCCATGTATGACGCAGGAATCCCGACTGAAGAGCTGGGAACAGTCCTGGACAAACTGACCGTTGCTTCACAGGCATCCGGTCTTCCTGTAGACCAGCTGTCTGCAGCACTGTCCAAGAACGGCGTCAACATGCGCGAACTTGGGTATAGCACTGATGAAACCATTGCTATTCTGACGACCTTTGAAAAGCAGGGTGTAGATACCAGCACGGTCCTGACCGGTATGAAAGGCGCGGTCAAGAACTGCGCCAAAGAAGGCAAGGACGCAAAGGTTGAAATGGCCAACCTGTTTGAAGCTATCCAGAACGGTTCAGCAACTGCCGCAGACGCGCAGGAGCTGTTTGGATCTAAGGCCGGTACAGCCATCTACAACTACGCAAAGGAAGGCAAGCTGAATATCAATGACATGATGAAAGTCATTGAAGGTTCAGCTGGTGGGCTGGAAGCTACCTTCAATGAAATGCTGGATCCGGCGGACCAGATGCAGATTGCCATGAACAATCTGAAGATTGCCGGCGCTGATCTTGGGTCCGCCATCCAGTCAGTCCTGGCACCAATGTTGGAAAAGCTGGCCGAAATCTGCAAGAAGGTAGCAGAGTGGTTTAAAGGCTTGGACGATAGCCAGAAAGAAACCATTGTCAAAATAGGGCTTCTGGCGGCTGCCATTGGTCCGGCATTGATTGCCATAGGAAAGATGTCTACGGGACTTTCTCAGATGATCAAGTACTTTGGCAGCGTCCAGACAATGGGCGGAAAAGTCATTTCTTTTTTCAAGGCTTTGACCGGCGCCAGTTCTTTAGGAATTGTGGCAGCCGTTGCCGCAGTAGGCGGCGCTTTTATCACTCTATGGCAAACCAATGAAGAGTTCCGGACAAAGATGACCGAAATATGGGACTCCATTGTTGGCAAGGTGAAGGACTTCTGTCAGGGAATTGTTGATAGAATCAATAGCCTTGGGTTCAACTTCAAAGACATTACAGAGGTTGTAAAAGCCGTCTGGCAAGAGTTCTGCGATTTCTTAGCGCCTATCTTTGAAGGCGTCTGGAAGCAGGTAGAAATCATCATCACGGCTGCCCTAGACATCATCATGGGCGTTGTGGATACCTTCATTGCGCTGTTCCAGGGGGACTGGGATGGCTTCTGGAAAGGAATCCAAGAAGTCTGGGACGCCTGCTGGTCCTGTGTGAATGACACTGTCAAGAATATCCTTGATACTATCCTTTCTTTAGTCTCTGAATTTTTATCTTGGTTTGGCGTGGAATGGACACCAAACTTTGAGGAAATAAACCAGAAATGGCAAGAGATTTGGGGTTCCATAGGAAACTTCATTGACACTATTATCCAGGCGATTCAGGAACTGATTGCCGGATTCATTGACCTGTTCAATGGGGACTGGGACGGCTTCTGCAGCCATGTGTCTGAAGCATGGAATATCCTTTGGGAAGGAATCAAGCAGTTTGGTTCCGACATCTGGAACGGAATCAAAGACATCTTCAGCGGCGTCTGGGATAACATCCGGCAGATTTGGGATGACTGCATGCAGGCCATCAAGTCCAAGTGTGAAGAGATTTGGAACAACATCCAAAGCTTCTTATCCGGTATCTGGGACGGCATTAAAGGCACGTGCCAGAGTGTCTGGAACACCATCAAGGACAACATCATCAATCCCATCACGGATGCCTGGAACAGCGTTCAGCGTATCTTTGGGGATATCCAGAACTGGATTACCGACAAAATCAACGGAGCAAGGGATGCAGTAGGAAATGCCATTGACGCAATCAAAGGCTTCTTCAATTTTGAATTCAGGTGGCCACATATTCCGCTACCGCATTTCACCATTTCCGGTTCTATCAACCCGTTAGACTGGTTTGACGGCGGACTGCCATCCATTGGCGTTGAATGGTATGCAAAAGCCATGCACAACGGTATGATTCTTGACCAGCCCACAGCCTTTGGCATCAATTCTGATGGCCAAGTCATGGCTGCTGGTGAGGCGGGACCGGAAGCCATCATTGGCGTGAACAGCCTGCGCATGCTCATCAATGACGCAGTAGAACAGGCTGCCATGCGGAAGCTGGAACAGATCCGGCAGGTTCAGGAAGCGCCTGAAACGCAGACCATCAACATTGACTATGACAAACTGGCCGGATCTTTACTGGCCGCCATGTCTGGAATCGTCATTCAGAACAGCGTGAATATTGGGCTGAAACAGGTCCTGAATGAAATGCTTCCCCTGATTGATTCCGGGCTGGAAAAGAGAAAGAAGCGGAGGTGATGGGATGGCAACACTGGGTGTGACTATCAACGGGAAGCACACACTGGATGACTGGGATTTGCACTGGACAGCCTGTGATATCTCAGAGCCTGTGCCCATCACGTCCTACGTTGATATTCCAGGGCGAAAGACAAAGCTTGACGCAACGGAAAGTCTGTTTGGATCCGTAACGTTTGAGAACCGCACCATCACGCTTGGCTTCTGGATGAAAGCGACATGGCAGCAGTGGCTATCCATGACAAGCAGAATCCAGACAGCCGTTGGCGGTAAGTGGTGCAAGATCATCCTGGACACTGAACCGGATAAATACTGGATGGGACGTGTGACTGTCAGCAGCACAATGTCTGCAGATAATCCTGTCCTGTGCTTTTTTACCATCACAGCGGATGTGGAACCGTTCAAGTACTGGACTGAACAGCCGTCTGGTACTGACTGGCTGTGGGACCCGTTCAGTTTTGTGAATGGTATGATCCAGAACCTGAACAACATTCAGGTAAATGGTTCCAGGACTCAGTCTGTGGTAGGCAAAGATATTCCCTGCACGCCTACAGTTACGGCTACGGCGGATATGACGCTGACCGTAAGGGGCAAGACTTACCAGCTGCAGGCCAACGTGCCCTTGGTCCTTGATGACGTAGTGCTGTACAAGGCATCTACCAGTTTCCAGTTCACTGGCACTGGCAAGGTGACCATCAGCTTTAGAGGGGAGACACTCTAATGTATACAGCTTACTTAGACGGGACTTGCATCCTTGATGCAAAGCACGAAATCCTTTTAGAAAATCCGACTTTAGAGCTGGCCGATAATGAAGCCGGCTCTTTCACTTTTACGATTTACAAAAACAATCCCGGCTACAGCCTTATCAAGATGCTGACCGGGATTGTCACAGTTAAATGGGATGATGAAGTCCTTTTCAAGGGCAGGATCATCAGCGCAGAAAAGAGCTTTGAAAAGGCGCTGACCGTTGAGTGTGAAGGCGAATTGGCTTACCTGGCGGACAGCATTCAGCGTCCAGCTGAATACCATGAACTGACCGTCTATGCGTATGTTGCCAAGCTGGTAGAGCTTCATAATGCACAGGTTGGTGCTGACAAACGCTTTGAAGTTGGTGCCGTTACGGTCACAGACAGCAATGACAGTCTGTACCGGTACACCAACTGGGAATCAACGCTGGATGTCTTTAACTCTGATCTGCTGGACAGCCTGGGCGGTCATTTGCGTGTCCGCTATGATGGCAGCCACAGATACCTGGACTACTTAGCGGACTATCCCAGACTTTCCGGCCAGAAAATTGAGTTTGGTGAAAACCTGCTTACCTATACGGAAAGCAACAGTGCCTTAGAGTTAGCAACTGTCTGCATTCCCCTGGGCGCAAGACAGGAAGAAAGCAGCATTGAAGCGCTGGAAGAAAGGCTGACCGTCAAGACGGTAAACAACAATAAGGACTATATAGAGCTGTCAAAAGCCGTGCAGTCTTATGGACGTATTACCAAAACGGTCATCTGGGACGGCGTAAACACACCATCCATTCTGCTGGCCAAAGGCCAGAAATGGCTGCAGGACAATCAGTATGAAGACTTGGAACTGAGTCTTTCGGCTGTAGACCTTGCAGACTTTGGTGTGGATACTGACCATCTGCGGATTCTTGACCGTATCCATTGCACGTCCAGTCCGCATGGGATGGACCATGAATTTCCGCTGACTTCCCTGTCCATTAGTCTTCTGGATCCAACACAGAACATTTACACACTGGGCACTAAGCTGAAGACCTTCAGCAAGTCCACTGGACGTGCCCAGAAGTCCGTGCAGACCCAGCTGGATAACAGTCCGTCTAAATCCAACGTCCTGAAACAGGCGCTGGACAATGCCACACAGCTTATCACCATGGTAGGCAAGGACGGACACGTCATTTTCAGTCCGTCTGTATCTGAGCCAAACGAACTGTATATCACGGACTACCCATCCATTGAAGACGCACAAAGATGCTGGCGCTGGAATCTGAACGGTTTGGGATACAGCAGCAACGGGAAAGATGGCCCGTTTGACCTGGCTATCACTATGGATGGAACCATTGCCGGCAAGTTTATTGCGGCCGGTACAATCGGTGCTGATCAGATTGACGTCAGCTACACCAGCACGCAGGAAAAGAAGTGGCAGGACGAACTGGGAAACAACTACTGGACCAGCGGGATAGTAGAAACAAAAATACAAAATAGCGCGGACAATGTGCTGCTGTCTGCTGAACAGAAGATGACCAGTAAGCTGGGCAGTTACTACACCAAGTCAGAAATTGATGTGACTGTGGACGGCATCAACAGCACGGTCAGAAAAAAAGTGGGTTCCAGTGAAATCATCAGCAAGATTAACCAGTCTGCAGAAGGTATCAAAATCAGCGCAGATAAGGTGAATGTTGACGCTTCAACTTTCCGCATCCAGGCTACAAAGCTGTCTTGGAAATCCACCTATTCAGAGATGTCTGAAAGCGGAATACTGAAAGCGACCTCTGTGGATTTATCCGGTTCTTTAAAAGCTGGTGGTTCTGGATATTGGGTAAAACTTGACCCATTAGGAAAGCTGACGGGTGGTTATGGGAATTCCACCTATGGGTACATCGAATATTCAGCGGTCTATACCGATGGCAGTCGTGGAATCATTGAGTCAGCTAACATCATTGAGCTAGACACCTATTGCTTGGCAACAAAGAGATCCACAACGCCTGGAAGCGCTACCCAGGGCGGAACCGGCTATCAGGATTTTATCTATCAAATTGATGACTTGGGCGAAGGACGCATTCAATGGTGGACCACCACACTGCACTTTATTAACGGACTGATGTGTTCAAGTCTGTAGAAAGGAAAGATATGGATTTAGGTGAACATCTGCATCTGATAGCTGATGCACAGTACAACATTTTTGTGGAATCAATGAGTTCGCACGGAGTTCCGCCAACACTGGCGGTTTTTATTTTGGACTCTATGAAAACACGCTTGCTGGAAAACGTTTATGGAAACATGCTCGCGGAGAAATCAAAGACAGAACTGGAACCGGCAAAGAAACAGTGCCACGAAGGCACGGTGGATGACTTGAAGGAGTTTATGGCTGATGCAGCTGCTAGCAAAGAAAACAACTGAATGCGCAGCAACGCAGATCTATCTTTCCCGTCCGGATCTGGTGACAAAGTACCTTAACAATGGATGGGAAGTATTTGAGGTGCTTGAAGACGGCACTGAAGTTCCAGTGACAGACACTGACAGTCTTCCAAAAAACTGTCAGCGGTCCAGTCCATCTGAAGCCGTCCAGGCGCTGAATATCATCATGAATGGGGGTTAAGCATGGCAAATATTAATAACTATATCAGTTCGATCAGACGTGCCATTTATGGTGAAGAAGTACGTGAAAGCATCGTTGGCGCCTTACAGGCCAACAGCGTGGAAGCCCAGCAGTCTACCATCAATGCCCAGCAGGCAGTGGACGCCGCTGAAACGGCCATTGAAAAGGTAGAAGAAAACGATTTGGCCATTGCTGTGATGCAGGAAGGGTTGAATGAAAAGGTGGACGGTGCATACAAGGATGATGAAGGATTCCTGTATTTAACGTCTAACGGTGAAGTAGTTGTTGGTCCACTTGGCCCATTCGCTGGAAACGGCGGCGGGGGCGGTGGTGGCGGCGGATCCGCAGAGAACAACGCGCTTCTGTCCATGTCAAACAACACGGGCTGGCTTTTCGGCACTTTCGCTGAAGGTCAGGACTGTCCAGTAAGCTTCACTTGGTCTTCACTGGAAAATGACATTCCGACCGGCGCAGGTTCTTTGCGTATCGTTGCTGGTGGTACGAATGCGGCCACAATGAGTGTTGAACAGGGTACGGTTAATCTTGACCTGAAAGAATATCTGAAGCCAGGCACCAACGCCATCCGCCTGAATCTGACAGACGTTTATGGAAACCAGCGATACATCAACTTCACCATCAAAGTGGTGGCTGTAAGCATTACATCCAACTTTGACGCTTCCGTTCCTTTAACCGGAACGATTCAATACACTTACATTCCTACTGGGGCAGTCGCTAAGACTGTCCATTTTAAGATTGACGGGCAAGAAAAAGGTACGCAGACGGTATCCAGTTCTGGGCGTCAGCAGACCTATCTTATCCCTGCGCAGACACATGGCAGCCACACTTTTGAAGTCTACTTCACGGCTGTCATTGAAGGCATGGAAGTGGAATCCAACCATCTGTTCTATGATCTGATCTGTGTAACGGATGGAAGCCAGGCACCAATCATTTCCGTTGGCTTCAACAGAACACTGGTAAGCCAGTATGAATCCATTGTCATTCCTTATCAGGTCTATGACCCTACTGGCATGACGGCGGCTGTCATCCTGAAAGAAGGTGACACGGTTCTTAACCAGCTGACTGTAGACCGTACAAAACAGACATGGACCTACCGCGTCAACACAGCAGGTCCGCACACTCTGACAATCGTGTCCGGTGAGACAACCAAAATAATCAGCTTTACGGCTACTGAAACAGTGGTCAATGTGAAAGCTGAAACGGCTGACCAGAAGCTGTACCTTTCCAGCTACGGCCGGTCAAACGGTGAAGCAAATCCGGCACAGTGGAAGTACGGCGCAATCAGCTGTACCTTCTCAAACTTCAATTTTATTTCTGATGGATGGCAGCAGGATGAAGATGGAATCACTGTCCTGCGGGTTGCTGGTGATGCCAGGCTGACCATTCCTTATCAGATCTTTGCCAGTGACTTCAGAACCACAGGCAAGACCATTGAAATTGAGCTGGCCACGCGGGATGTCCGAAACTATGACGCAGTCATCCTGTCCTGCTTATCTGGCGGACGTGGTCTGACACTGACTGGTCAGCTGGCCACACTCAGGTCTGAACAGTCTGAAATCACTATGCAGTACAAAGAGGGTGACCACATCCGGCTGTCTTTCGTTGTCAGCAAGAGAAATGAAAACAGACTGATCTACGTCTATATCAATGGTGTCATGTCCGGCTGTGTCCAGTACCCGTCTGATGATAACTTTGCACAGACCAGTCCCGTTGGCATTTCCGTTGGTTCATCTGACTGCACGGTTGACCTTTACACCATCCGGATCTATGACAACAACCTGAACAGTGACCAGCTGCTTGGCAACTGGATTGCTGATACACAGGTTGGAAGTCTGATGCTGGACAGGTACATGCATAATGACGTTTTTGATGATTATGGCAACATTGTCATTGATAAGCTGCCAAAGGACCTTCCTTATATTATTTGGGAAGCGGAATACCTGCCGCAGTACAAGGGAAATAAGGTGCAGGTCAAGGGTTCATACACGGATCCGATTGATGCCAGCAAGTCCTTCACGTTCATTGACGCGCAGTTGGATGTTCAGGGTACTTCATCCCAGTACTATGCGCGCAAGAACTATAAGCAGAAGTACAAGGCGGGATTCATCACGCCACAGGGAACCGTTGAAAAGTATGCGCTGCGGACTGGCGCTATTCCCGTTGATACCTTCACCTACAAGGCGGACGTAGCGTCTTCAGAAGGCGCCAATAACGTGGAACTGGTCCGATTGTACAATGATAGCTGTCCAGTCAAAACGGCTGCTATGAAGGCCAACAGCGCTGTTAGATGGGGTATTGATGGCTTTCCAATCGTGGCCTTCTTCAAGGATACAGCAGCAGGAACTACCACTTTCCTTGGCAAGTATAACTTCAACAACGACAAGGGCACACCAGAAGTTTTTGGCTTTCAGGACGGTGATGAAAGCTGGGAAATCCTGAACAACACGTCTGACCGTGTAGTCTTCAAGAATGATGACTTCACAGGTACCGCATGGCAGGGTGACTTTGAAGCCAGGTATCCGGAAGATAACGTGGACACAACGAAATTGGCTGCTATGGTCAGCTGGGTAAAATCTACCGCCAACAATCCAACCAAGTTTAAGAATGAGCTGGCCAGCCACTTCAATGTGCAGTCTAGTCTTTTCTACTGGCTGTTCACGGAACAATTCCTGATGGTGGATTCCAGGGCAAAGAACGCATTCCCTACCTACGTTGCCGCTGATCAGCAGTGGTACTGGTTGCCTTATGACTTTGACACGGCGCTGGGCATCAACAATGAAGGCCAGCTGGTGTTCGGCTATTCACTGGAAGATACGGACCATCTGGAAGGCGGCGTTGACGTCTTTAACGGGCAGGGCAGCATCTTCTGGAACAACCTCAGACAAGCCTTTGGTGACGAACTAAAAGCTATGTATAAAGAACTACGTTCCACAGGCGCCTGGTCTTATGAAAAGGTGTCCCAGATGTTTGAAAGCCACCAAGCCAAATGGCCGGTGGCTATCGTCAATGAAGACAGTAAGTTCAAATACTTAGATCCACTGACGAAGGAAGGCAACGGCTCTTATCTGACCATGCTGCAGGGGTTGAAGACCAGCCAGCGTGCCTGGTGGCTATACAACCGATTTAGATACATGGATGCCAAGTATAACGCAGGGGATGACTTGACGGATGTCATCACGGTCCGTGGCTATGCAAAAGCAGACATCACAGTCACACCTTACGCAGACATCTATTGCAACATCAAATATGGATCTTACTTAGTAAGTACCCGCGGTTATAGGAATACTGCTTACACTTTGACCTGCCCGCTTTCCAACGTGAACGACACAGAAATCTACATCTACAGCGCCAGTCAGCTGGCCAGTGTTGGTGACCTTTCCGGTTTGAAAGTAGGGTATGCAGACTTTGCTTCAGCTGAAAAACTGCAGGACCTGAAGCTGGGAAGCAGTGCTTCTGGATACACCAATCCGAATTTGACGGATCTACACTTAGGAAACAACCGTCTGCTGAAGACGGTAGACTTACGAAACTGCACCAACTTGGCGCAGACTATAGACCTGACGGGATGCAAAAACGTTGAGGCTATTTATATGGAAGGCACGAAAGTGACCGGTATCAACCTTCCTAACGGTGGGATTATCAGTACGTTGCACCTTCCATCAACTGTGACTAACCTGACCATCCGAAACCAGACCAAGCTGCTTCCAGCAGGATTCAGCTTACCGTCTGCCCAGCTGACAACGCTGTGGATTGAGAACACACCATTAGATGTGAATGCACTGCTTAATCAGGCGGCGGCTGGATGCCGTGTCAGGCTGACTGGAATTCAGATGGAAGCCGCAGATGCCGCAGCCATTGACGCTTTCTACTCTAAGCTTGATCAGTACACAGGTATTGACGAACAGGGTAACAACCAGCCAACGGCGCAGGTAAGTGGAACCATCCACGTGCCTAACATTCTGGGAAGCCAGGTAGCAGAGTTCAACGCACGCTATCCGTATATCACCATCAACGCTGACCATATCAGCTGTACTGTGAAGTACTACACATGGGATGGCAAAACACTGCTGCATACTGAAACCGTTGTGGACGGCGCGGATGCCACTTACAACGGAACGCCAAGCAGACCGTCAACAGCTCAGTACACCTTCACATTTGCTGGATGGGCACGGGACCTGAATGGTGCTGTCTGGGCGCAGGCACAGAAGAACGTGACGTCTGACCGTGTCCTGTATGCGGCCTACAACGCAACTGGCCAGAAGTACACTGTCCGTTTCTACAACGGCAGCACACTTCTGCAGACTGTCCAGAACGTCTTGTATGGCGGAACCGCCTACTACTCTGGTGACACTTCAGAGCTGGTGGATCCAGAAGGAAGCGGCATGCCCTTTGAAGCGTGGGTTCCAAGTCCAACGAACATTCAGGGAAACTTGTCCGTCTATGCGTCCTATAAATCCCCTGTGGAAGTCGCAGAGATTACAGACGACTGGGCAACCATTCTGGCCAACGTGCAGAACGGCACGTACAGACAGGTCTACAAAATCGGTAACTACAAACCGCTGGACCTTGGCGCTGAAGGAACAGTCAACATGCAGATTGTGGCCTTTGACACAGATACCAAAGCATCTGGCGGCATGGCGCCAATTACCTGGCTATCAAAAGAACTGCTGAAGACCAGCAAGCGCTGGAATCCACAGCTTGTACAGAACACACATCAGGAAGTCACAGCTTCCGGTGCCGGATGGGTTGAAGACACTGAAAACGGCGGCTATAAGAGTAATAACCAAGGCCGAGGCGGTACGACTGCTACAGCCACTTTTACGCTCACACCTTCAGCATCCGGCACTCTGAAAATCAGTTATAAAGTTGGATCAGAAGGAAACTATGATAAGCTGACAGTCAAAGTTGACGGATCTACTGTGGCCAACGCTATCAGCGGTGACTTAGACTGGGCTGACCATGACGTGACGGTTACGGCAGGAACGGCTGTTACTGTTCAGGTTTCGTATCAGAAAGACAATTCCGGTGACCAGAACGGGGATACAGCTTATATCAAATGGTCCGGTGTTGCTGTTACAGTGTCTGCGAATATCCAGAACTGGGAAATCAAGCAGACCATCACAGATAGTTATGGTGAGAATACCGGAACACTGGGCGGATGGGAAAACTGCGAACTGCGCGCCTACTATAGGGATACTCTGATGCCTTTGATTCCGGCGGCAGTAAGATCTGCGATTGTACCGGTAAGCAAGGTACATACCGCTTACCGCGTAAAAGAAAGTGACGCTACACAGACGGAGTCCTACCAGCAGACATCAACGGAAACGGTATGGTGTCCTAGCTATCCGGAAATGTACAGCAGCCGGTCAAATGGCGGGCTGTATCACACGATATTCCCGGACAACGCATCCCGAATCAAGCAAAAAGTTGGCGCGTCTAGCGCGTCTTGGTCGTGGTTGCGGTCCGCTTTCAACCATGGCAATGCACGCAATGTGAACAGCAACGGTTCCTACAGCGGTAGCAATACCTACTATACTGGTGCGCTGGCGCTGGGCTTCTGCACATAATCCAGGCGGCGCCAGCCGCCAATCCCCACATGGGCCGGGCTTGTCCCGGCCCATCAAAATGGGATAAAATTTCAGTAGTTTTAGAAAGGGTAAAAGATGTCAGTTATCAAAAGTCAAAGGTCTAACAGCCCAGTAGAATTTCTACACACAGCGCGACAGCTTGAAATATACACTATTCAGAAAGCCGTAGGCTTTCCGAAACGGTATACTTTTTACGTGTCTCAGCCTTTGGCCAACACTGCTTCCCATATCCACAAGATGGTGAAAATGGGCAATTCCATCTACCCACAGAACCAGCATGAAGTGCAGATCCGCAGAGACTACTTCTTAAAGGCATTGGCAGAGCTTCAGGCTTTAGTCAGCCAGATTGAAGTAGCAGCACAGCTTTTCCCGATTGACGGGAATCAAATGCGGTTCTGGATGGATATGGTGAACAAGGAAGACAGGCTTCTTAGAGCCGTTCTAAAACGAGAAAAGGAAAGGTATAAAAACCTTCCCTTATGATGATCTACAGGTTAAGTTCTGTAAGTCCGTCTAGCGCGTCTTGGTGGTGGTTGCGGTCCGCTAACAACAATAACAATGCAAACAATGTGAACAGCAACGGTTCCAACAACAATAACAATACCAACAATACTGGTGCGCTGGCGCTGGGCTACTCTTTGGCCAGACAAAGTAAGCCAATCAGGCTGAAATCCGTGCGGAGTAGAGAAGGAGAACTTGACCTTTCAGACTACTAAGGTCTGACAAATATCATGGCTGATGGGAAACAGCGGACGCTGCTTGCATGGCAGGATTTGGCAGTCATATCCTGTTTCATGCTGGTTCCCTAACTAGGCTATACGCAACTGCCCGACAGCTGAACGGCCATTATTTTTTCATTTTAGAGGTACCCAGCTATGACCAGTGAAGAAAGACGGGAAGCCCGATACCAGAGACGACAGAAGAAAAGACAGCTGCATAAGCTGTCCAGGACTTGGGAGTATGACTATTTTCCAAGTGTTTTTTTGCTATGGGAATCTCTACAGGGCCTACAGGAAGTGCCGGCTGGGCGTTGCCTGGAAGGGCAGCACACAGAAATTTATTACTCAGGCGCCACTGGAAGTCTTCCGGATCTGGGACAATCTGGATAAGAACAGATGGAAGTCTAAAGGCTTCTATGAATTTGACCTATTTGAACGCGGCAAGGCACGCCATATCAAAAGCGTGACCATGGATGAACGCGTTGTTCAGCGTTGCCTTTGTGACAACGCATTAGTCCCTGTCCTGCAGCCTACCTTTATCTATGATAACGAGGCCAGCACAAAGGATAAGGGCTACCACTTTGCTATCAGAAGATGTGAAAAACATCTGCATGACCACTACCGCAAGCACGGCCAGAACGGCTATGTGCTGACTTTTGACTTTTCCAAATTCTTTGATAACGTTGACCATCAGCTTATTGAAGACATTGTCCGTAAAAATTTTACGGACCAGCGCCTGATTGACCTGACGCTTTATCTGGTCCATGCCTTTGGTGACAAGGGGCTAGGGCTGGGCAGTCAGGTCAGCCAGACCTTTGCGCTTGCCAGCGCCAACAGATTGGACCACTACTGCAAAGAGGTTCTGCGGATCCACGGATACGGCCGTTACATGGATGACGGTTACCTTATCAGCGAATCTAAAGAATATCTGCAGTATTGTCTGACTTGTATCCAGCAGATCTGTGACCAGCTTCATATCAAGCTGAACACAAAGAAGGCTAGAATTACCAAACTTTCAAAAGGGTTCACCTTTTTAAAGTGCAGATTCTTCCTGACCAGCACAGGCAAAGTGGTCAAGAAGATCTACAAAGAATCCGTAACCAAAATGAGAAGAAAGCTGAAAAAGCTGTACCCTATGGTAATGAATGGCGTTCTGACTTATCAGGACGTACAGCAGGCATTTCAAAGCTGGCGTTCATATGCCAGCCACTTTGATGCCTGGCACACCATCAAGAACATGGAAGCATTATTTGATCAGTTGTTCTTCTCTTACCCTGGCTATCTATTCTAGTCAGGGTTTTTTCATGGAAGGGAGACATCATGAAAATCATTCTTGCAGACGGTTCCGTCATTGACTGCGAATCTGTGACGCTGGAACCGCACTTTGCTATTGGCTGTCCTGACCGGGCGGCTTTTCTTTCTGTCTGGGACAGGCTCACGCCTGAGAATCTTGACCAGATTGAAATCTTCAACGGAAGCGCGTTTGTGGCTGCTTTCAACGCCTGTGAACTGGTTGGGACACAGACTGTCAATAACTATGACGGCAGCTTGATTGGCCACTTCTACCTTATCGGTGAGCCTATGGCCAAGACTGATCCGGACTACCAGACGGCTTATACCATCATGACCGGGGAGACTCTGGCATGACCGACATTATCGCTAAAGCCTATGCCTACCGGAAGATGATTGAAGATGCTGCGCAGTATCTTCCGGATGAGAAAGTCCAGGACAGTGTAAGGCTGTTCCCTGTCTGGGACGGCTCTGGTGTGAGCTATGAAGCTGGAACTAAGGTCAGCTATAACGGCATTGTCTATAAGGTCCTGACAGCCCATGTATCGCAGGCGGGATGGACGCCAACGGCTGCACCTTCTCTTTTTGCTGAAGTGCTGACAGATCCGGACAGAATCCTACCTTGGAAACAGCCGGACAGCACCAATCCCTACGCTAAAGGCGATAAGGTCACACACAATGGCTTTACTTGGATTTCAGACGTGGATGGTAACGTGTGGGAACCCAGTGCCTACGGCTGGTCAAAAATTGAGTAGAAGAAGGTAGAAGAAAGAGGAAAAGAGTATGGAAAAATTTCTTACTGGAAAAGATGTACTGTCCACCATTGGTGGGCTTTTTGGTGGGGTGATTGCTATGGCATTTGGCGGCTGGTCTGAAGGACTGACCACACTGCTTATCCTTATGATTGTTGATTACCTTTCCGGGCTGGTGGTTGCCGGTCTTTTCCAGGCATCCCCTAAAACGAAAACCGGCGGGCTGGAAAGCCGCGCGGGCTGGAAAGGTCTGGCCAGAAAGGTGATCACTCTGTTTATCGTTATGGTGGCCTACCGGATTGATGTGGCACTTGGAACCAACTATCTTATGAATGCTGCAGTGATTGGTTTCATCATGAACGAGCTGATCAGCCTGGTGGAAAACGCTGGTCTGATGGGTATTCCAATGCCAAAGGCCATCACAAAGGCCATTGATATCCTGACCACGAAAGCTGACATTGAAGCATCTGACAAAGCGGAAGACTGAAGACCTTCCGCTTTTTCCTTTCTATGACTCACGAACAATTCATTGAAGAAATCGGCGCAGCTGTCCAGCTTCTGGTGCCTGAATACGGCATCATGGTCTGCAGCCCTATCATTGCGCAGGCCATTCTTGAAAGCGCATGGGGCACAAGCAACAAAGCACTGTTTCACAATTATTTCGGCTTGAAGTACAGACCGGGCCGCGTGTCCTGTCATTCTGGAACATTCATTGACGGTTCCAGTGAACAGCTGAAGGATGGCAGTTATGTGCCTATCACGGACCAGTGGTATGCCTTTGAATCCCTGGAAAAAGGCGTTGAAGGCTATCTGCAGTTTATCAACACGCCTAACTATCAGGCGCTGAAAGGCGTCACGGATCCGTATGAATATCTGACTGAAATTAAAAAGGCCGGTTATGCAACCAGCCAGAACTACGTCCAGAACGTCTGGAAAGTCATTCAGGACAACGATTTACAAAGATTTGACACTTTCACGAAAGGACAAAATATCATGGCAAATTCCACTTTAGCGACATACAGAAATCCAACCAGAAATCATTCTGGCGCAAGAACCCAGAAAATCAGTAAGATCACACCACACGAAATGGCAGCCAATTGGACAGGTAAACAATGCGCAGATTACTTTGAATCCTGTGGCCGTACCGGCAGACAGGCTTCCAGTAATTATTGCGTAGGTAATGGCGGTGACATTGCTGTGAGTGTTGATGAAGCAAACCGTGCCTGGACTTCTAGTTCCGAATGGAATGACCAGCGCGCTGCTACGATTGAAGTATCCAATTCCGTTTGTGGCGGAGACTGGCCCGTAAGCCCTGCTGCTTATAATTCGCTGGTAAAGCTGTCTGCGGATATCTGCAAACGTAACGGGATTAACCCGCATTTCACTGGTGGAACTGACGGAACCATTACCATGCATAAGCAGTTTGCGGCAACGGCTTGCCCTGGCCCTTATCTGGAACACAAGATCCGTACTGGTGACTTTGAGCGTGACGTTAAAGCGGCCATGGGACAGGGTACGGCGAAACCAGTATCTAACCAGTTATACCGGATCCGTAAGACATGGGCCGATGTAAAAAGTCAGATTGGCGCCTATAAATCCCTTGAGAACGCAAAGAAGGCGTGTGGTATTGGCTATTCTGTTTTTGATAAGGATGGCAAAGCAGTCTATACGCCTTCTGGATCTACTGGCAAAAAGTGGGTTCAGGATACTATCCTTAAGGCCGGTGATAAAGTTATTTCCGTTTCTTGCGGCATTGCGGTTTGGCCAGGAACCAACAACTGCATCAAAGATGATCTAGTATACATTCCAGCACTAGGCGGGGGGGTTCCACTATCTGACATTGAAGAATCGTCTGATACCGGCGATGGTAAGAAAGATAACTACCTTGCTAATTATAAGGCACGCGTCTTCCTGCTGCAGTGTACTGTTACGGCCATTGATACCGCTAAAGATTTGGTTAAGCTGGACCGTGGTTACTGGGTAAAGGCGGGTCCATTAATGGCCCTGCGCTAGACTTAAATCCCCGAAATTCAAGTGTGACCAGATTCAGCCGGTCACAAAAAAGTCACTAAACTGTTCTCAGGTGTGACTATGTGGGCTGTTTTTTTTGCATTATGCCTTTATTTACCGTATTATTCCGTTGTGGGTAGGCGATTCTTAGAACCTCCTACGCTCCACCATTTTGAAATTAGTCTCCAGGTAGCGATGTCTGGAGTTTTTTTTATATTTTGGGCAACGATCTTGTCGAGAATAGAGTCTGAATGGAATCTGCAGAAATGAGGCATAAATCCATCCACACTGAAATTTATTATTTAAATATCGTTCTTTAGATAAAGCTTTTATCGCAAATCAAGAATAATTTTTTGAAAAAAGTTGAATTTATGTTTGACCTTTTCGGATGAATCTGTCATAGTATTCAGGCAGTCAAGAAACGGGCCTGTAGCTCAGGTGGTTAGAGCGCATCCCTGATAAGGATGAGGTCGCTGGTTCGAGTCCATTCAGGCCCACCATTTTTTGACTTATATGTGGGGTGTTAGCTCAGCTGGGAGAGCACCTGCTTTGCACGCAGGGGGTCAGGAGTTCGATCCTCCTACGCTCCACCATTTTGAAAATATCGCCTTCAGTGGATAACACTGGGGGCTTTTTTTTATTTTCAAATTTGATTTCTGTTCAGCATTGCATTTTCAAATCAGAAGAATCCCCGAAAAGGGGGGTATAAGGATAGAGGCGGAAATAGAGCTGGCCAGATTGGAATGAAATCAGCTGAATTTGGATAAAATACGGCAGGAAAATGGAACTTGGGGTTGCCGGATTCAGCGGGAATGGACTAAGATCTTTTCGTATCCGCAAGTCCCTGCCGGATCATTTCTTGATGGGGTGTTAGCTCAGCTGGGAGAGCGCCTGCTTCGCATGTAGGAGGCCACGGGTTCGAGTCCCGTACGCTCCACCATTTTGCCGATTGGCCTTCAGACAAAAGTCTGGAGGCTTTTTTAAATCTGTTGAATTTCGGGAGATTCTGGTTTTGCTTTGACCGTTCCCCTTATGATCTTTTTTGCTTGGACAATTTATCTTTTCACAGGCAGATCCTGATCTTGCTGAACCGGTTTCCAGGACAGTGACAATGCTGGTCCTGGACCATGAAAACTGCTGGTGATTGCGCAAAGCGGTTACCCAGGCAGAAGCATCCGATCGGATGGAAGAAATGCCATTGGTAAAAGACACGAAACAGGAATCTCTGAAAAACAGTCTTACAATAAACGGTCTGAGGCAAAAAACGCTCTTTTGTTTCAGACTGAAAAAAGGCCTCGCTTGCATGGACAGGCGGGAGCTTTTGACGTGTCGGGATGAGATCATATAGACACAAACTAAATCTTTTTGTATAGAAGAACTTCACTTAAGAGGCAATATAGACGATTTGAATGGGTGAGTTTTTGTCTCTTCATTGGAAAAATTGAACAAAATCATTGAGGAGTCTGTGTTCTTTGGTACAGAAACCTGTATGATATGGGTAAAATAAGGAGAAGTGCCCATGGTCCGAAACAACTTTGAGATGGATATTAAGGTCAAATGCGTTCAGGCCGGAATGGTTCAGCGCACATTGGCCGAAAAGCTCGGTCTGACCTCCCAGTACATCAATCACATCATCAAAAAGAAGGATGGTCTGGTCAATAAGACCTTCGTTTCCATGATGGAAGGGCTTGGCTATGATGTCGAACTTCGCTATGTTCCGATCTCCGAGCGCACCCATCAAATTGAGAATCAATCTGTATAGAGCTGCTTACAGCTCTTTTTTTTGCGCGTCATTCTTTTTTTCTTCGCATCGCTCTTTTTGCGACAATCTTTTCGGTTTTCGCGAGCGATAAGCCTTACTTGTCCGCTTAAGATGATTACAAACAGGCATCGATTGAAAAGGAGGCACCTGAATGAAAATCGAATGGAATACAACCGATCCGGCCAAGGCGATTGTCATTTTAAGCAGGACTCAGTTAGAAACGGAGTATCCTGATTTATTGAAACGAACGATGCTGATTGTGGATGACCATAAATTTGGCTTTTCGAAAGTTATGAATTACCAAAATGAGCTTTCAGGAACCTTTGTGATTCCCAAAAAGTCCCGCCCGATTCAGGACCATCTTTCCTTTGGATTCATTCTGTATGGCGATACGCTTTATTTCATTAAAGATAAAGGAGATATCGAAGGACTGATCAAGAGTTTCATGGATCAGTATGATGCAACGATGAACAGCCCCTTTGAGTTTCTTTTACGGTTTATGAACTACATGATTCAGGAAGACGTCTACTATCTGGAGGATTACAATGCGAAGCTTGAAGAAATTGAGGAAGCGTTGTATGACGGCCATTCTTTAGGTCTGGAGCGGGTCATCATGATTGCCCGTAAAGATATGAATGTTCTGGGCAGTTACTATCTGCAGCTGACGGCTATTGGAGAGTCACTCCAGCAGATCATCATTCCTTTTAATAATGCGGATGAAAGCGCAATGTTATCCCTTTTCCTATCGCGCTGTTCTCAGCTTTTAAACCTGGTTGAAAATGTGAAGGATAACACCAGCCAGATCTGGAATCTGCGCCAGACCCAGCTTTCTGATAAGCAGAACAAGATCAGCACCTTACTGACCGTCATCACTACGTTATTTCTGCCGTTGACTTTAATGACAGGCTGGTATGGGATGAACTTTCCAAATATGCCGTTGCTGCACAATAAATATGGCTACCTGATGATCGTCTGCCTGGCGCTGGTGGTTTTAACCTGCGAGATTCTGTTTATCCGCCGCCGTCACTGGCTCAACAGTGATCGTACCGTGAGTGCTCTCCAGAAAAAACAGGAAGATGAAGATGCAGTCGCCGACTTTTTCAGCCAGGATAACAACAAGCCGTTGAATCAGTGAATCAGATTCGTGATCATGTTCTGGTTTCGTTCGTTGATCTTAACGGCATTGCCTACTAAACTATCCAAAGAAGAAAACAAAAGAGAAGAGATATTTTCTGGCGGATTTCAAACGACAGAGCAAATTTCCAATCTTTCGTTTTCCCTGGCTGCCGGTCTCAAAACAACCAGAAGCATCTTTCAGGGGATCTCTGAAAACTCTTCTGTGTATTTTAGATGTGCGTCTGTATCTGCTGGCCAGAAAAACTTGTTTTTAACATCTGACAGAAAAAACAGACCAAGCAGCCAGAAGAAGATTGTCTTCTGAAACCTAGAAACAATCTGAAATTAGACAGGACAAACAGTGAATGCAAAAAGTAGATCCAAATAAAAAAACAAAAAAACCGGTGTGGAAACCGATTGCGATTGTCGGTGCCTGCGTTCTTTGTTTTGCACTTGGAGCCGGGGTTCCGTATGTGATTCAGAAAACGTCGACCGACTCTTCCAGTGAACTGGGCAAATTTGAAGAAGTCTATGGCCTCCTCAAAGACGGCTGGTACTATGGCAAAGACATCGAAGATCTGGATGACCGTCTGATTGAGCAGGCATTGATGGGGATGACCACCTTATCAGAAGACCGCCACACCAATTACTTTGATCTGGAAAACGCCAAAGCTTTCTCGCAATCCCTGGCCGGAAGCAATGTCGGCATTGGAGTCTCCTTTTATCCAGGAGACGATGGCCAGATGGTGATCAAAAAAGTCTATATCAACTCCACTGCGGACCGTGCGGGGGTGCAGCCAGGAGATGAAATCGTCAAAGTCGGTGACCTGCAGGCAGGGACAACCGGGACGGATGAACTGATCAATTACATCAAGAGCATGGATGGCAAGCAGATCTCCATTCAGGTCAGACGTGGGGATGAAACCCTCGATATGGATGTAACCCCAGGTAACTTTGATTCGACCGTCAGCGCCCAGATGCTTGAAGAGGGTATCGGGTATATCGATCTTTCTTCTTTCTCCGCAGACAGCGGCAAAGACTTTACCGAAGCCATCGGCCGCATGCAGCGAGATGGTGCCAAAAATCTTATTCTTGATCTGCGCAACAACACCGGCGGCTACTTATCTGCGGCCAGGGAAATTGCTTCTTCGTTCTTACCAGACGACACAGTGATTTTCAAAGAACAGACGAAAGATGGTCAGATCAAAGAACTCAAAACCGACGACAACTATGCGCAGGTTGATTTTGATCATATCTATATTCTCCAAAACAAGAACACGGCTTCCGCCAGTGAAGTTCTGATTGGAGCACTCAAGGACAATATCCCAGATAAAGTCACAACCATCGGAACCAACAGTTATGGCAAGGGAACCGAACAGGTGACTGTTCCGTTTGATGATGGAACCTCCTTGAAATACACCGTTGCTGAATGGCTGACGCCCAACGGCACATCGATTAATAAAGTCGGTTTCCAGCCGGATGTTGAGGTTGCTTTAGAGGAAGTTTCTACGGTGACCTACACCGGCACTCGCGAAGGAGAAGAACTGCGCATTGAGCCGGATTCTGTCGATTCCAATGCGGCTGCTGTTCAGGTGTATCTGCGCTTTTTAGGCTATCCGGCTGAGCGTTCGGATGACTACTTCAGTGCCGCCAGCAGTGAAGCCCTCAAACAATTCCAGTCCGACAATGGACTTGAACCAACGGGTGTTGTCGATCAGGCGACCTTTGATACGCTGCTTAAAGTGGTGGGCAACCGGCTGAGCGTCCAGGGTCCAGACCAGGATAAGGAGTTGAGCACGGCTCTTTCGATGATTCAAAACGGCGGACAGATTCCTGAAAGTACTCAGACACAGACTGAACAGTCAGACCTGTCAGTCGATGAAGAAATCCCTGCTGAAAGTGGAGAAGCAGAAACCATCGACGAAACCTTTGTAGAATAGTCGATCAGGCAGATCGTGGAGCGGCATAAACCTGTTCCGGATAAAAGATTGAACAGGACACATCAAAAAAATAATGAAAACCGTCATCTGGCAGACAGGCTGGATGGCGGTTTTTGATTGGGTTGAATTTGCAGGAATATTGATCAAATATTAACTGTTTAATATCAGCAGGGTCGAGATTGGTTGAGAAGCGGATGCCAAGGATTCAAAGAAAAAATCCCATCTGGCTGAAAAAGACAGATGGGATTAGTGTTGGGTAAGGCGATGAAGCAGAAAAGAGCCAGAAGAGGAATGGAAGCAGCTGTAAGACAACACCAGGTTTTTTGGCTTTCACAATCAGCAGGATCGACCTTTTTGAGAAAAAGCAGGCTGAATGCTGCTTTTGTCATTTACTTGGATGTTTTCTTACGGCGGGCCTGGGCGCGCTTTTGGCTGCGTTCCAGTTCCCGGGCCTGCTTTTTGGTTTCCTGCCTTTTACGGAAACGGTTATTTAAAATTCGAACCAGAGCCACGAAAATGACTGGACCCGTTGTCCCTTCATAGGGAACAAGATCGCGGTCATAAACCATTGTCAGAAATTCTTCCCGATTCGGGCTCTGAAGTCGGAAAAGCTCGACTACCGGCATTCCATTTTTGTGATACATGCCATCGACAGTCCCAAGAACGGGAATAGTCTTATCCTGATAGGTCAGATTCACGCACACTCGGGTGCCGGCATCAATGTTCCAGGGACGGTGGAAGATGATACTCATATGGTCTTCGCTCAGATGAAGCACCGCACCATCCCGGATAATCTGGGCGGAGGTTTCTGGCGAAACCGTTACACTCAGATAGTCACGATTCATCAATTCTGGACTGCCGGATTTTGTATCGGCCACAAAGAGCAGCGCAATCAGATTGACGAACAGGTTGTTGATTAACCAGAACAGCGTGATCACCATACCAAACTGATGGGAGGAGGCCATCTGCCACAGTGCCGCAATCGTTGCTGTGCCGGTCAGAACCAAAGAAATGGCAAAAGGCCAGATGTAGCGAGGCTGATTGTGTTTCTGATCCGTTCCGCCTTTCTTTGTAACCTTGAAGGTTTTTAAGGAGATTCCAAACAGCTCATTGAGAATCGGGAAAAACAGAAACGGCGCCAGAATTGTATCGTAGACAATTGTCCAGAAAGAAGAGCGCAGATTATGAGTCAGGTGGTTGAGCATAAATGTCTGCGCCAGCATATAGGGCAGCCAGAAAGTCAGCGACTCCTGAATCGAACAATTGACCACCGCAATGCCAAATAAGGCAGAAAGAATTGGGGTCAGGCTGAACACTGCCCGGGTAAATGGGGAGAACCAGTACTGAATACTTGACCAGTAGCTCATTTTCTGTGCATTGGAATATTTGCGGGTAAAGAACAGGTTGATCTGGTAAAGCACGTTGATCACCCCACGCCCCCAGCGTTTGCGCTGCTGGATGAGAGAAGGAAAGTCTTCTGCGGAAAGTCCATACGCAAGCGGATAGCTGGTTCCCAGTGAAACGTAGCCGTTTCCTTCAATCAGGATGCCGGTCGCAAAATCTTCGGTAATGGCTTTGGTAAAAAAGCCGCCAACCGATTCGAGAGCAGCTCTTGAAAGAACTGTATTGGATCCACCGTAAATCACAGAGTTGGATAAGGTTCTGGAGGGCTGGATTTCACGATAGAAATAGTCCTGCTCATTGGCCAGACTGTTTTCACTGTAAAGGTGGAACTGGAATAGGTCCTGGTTGTAGAAGGCCTGCGGCGTCTGGATAAAGCCAAGCGGGATTGGTGGCTGGCCACTTTTGAGCAGCTGCTGATTGCGTTTGCGGGCATCAATGAAATACGGGATGGTTTCCATCAAGAAGCGGGCCCGGGGAATCATATCGGCATCAAAGGTGACAACAAGCGGGCTGTTTGTGAGCTTCAGGGCATTGTTCAGATTGCCGGCTTTGGCTCCTTCGTTGTTGTCGCGGGTCAGATAGCCAATATGGGTCTCCTCAGCCAGCTGGCGGATTTCTTCACGTCGGCCATCATCGCACAAATAAATGTGGACTTTGTCCGGATCCGGGTACTGCATATGACGGCATCCGTTGATGGTTTTAAACAGGAGGTCTGCATCTTCATTGTAAGTGGCAATAAAGACATCGATGTCCGGCCATTCGTCCTCCAGGCTTGCTTCCGGCAGTCGGAAATGAAAGTCCTGGCTGATGGTTTTGCAGTGGTACAGGAATTCCATGATTGCCATGCACTCCGTCACAAACAGGATGATGGCCAGGACCATAGCCAGCGTACTGTGACTCTGAAAGGGCAGGGTGAATAAAAATCGCCAGCTCAGATAGAGCGAGACGAAATACATGACGATCACGTAGGCATAGGTCCGGGGCTTTGTCGGCCGGCGGGTACCAGTTTTCTCCAGCAAATCCACATAGGTCCAGTGTGGTTTGGCCTGTTTAAAACGTGCCTGACGCATGATGGCTGCACCTGTAATGATACCCATCATGATCAGAACATCGAGAGTGTGATTTCCGAACAACCGATAGGCGGCCTGCCCGGCTATACCCGTACACAGGCCGGTATTCACCAGAAAGCGGGTGGATTCAGGAATTCGTTTTTTTAAGTCCAGCTGATCAAGTCTTTTGATCAGAAAGTGGTAGATCCAGAACAAAATCCAGTCGACAGTAAAGAAAAGCAGAAATTGGAAGGAGTCCGTTGGATCTGGAATAATCTGACTGACCCAGGTCCGCACATGAACGGCGGTAAAGCTGGTCAGTAAAAAAGGCCAGTACTTGTTCCTGATCCTGGCTGGAGCAAAAGCAGCAGCAATGGACAGAAGCAGAGTACAAAGATAAAGACAGGCAAAAATGTTGTTGTAGGCGTAGAGCTGCCCATTGTTCAAAGAGGGCGGCCAGTAAAAATTAGTGTCCATAGTCAGCGATTATAAGAATGATATTGTTTTGAATATGTAATCGTAGATACAAAGTATCTGATTTTATGTTGAAATTGGTCAGATTTGCATGACAAATCGCAGAATCTCTCTAAAAAAATCTGGCTTGCCAAATTCACAGATCGTGATTATTGCCAAATCTTCTTTTATGAAAGGGATTTAAAGAAAAAAGAAGAAACTCCGTTTGTTTTGGCTGGCACATAAAGAAAACGAAGTATGGAAAACGGAAAGACTGGAGTCTGATCCTCTTTCAAAGCAACCACCAGCCAAGGCCGGTAAATGTATGCTTTTGGGGTATTTTAAAGGGATATTGTTTTGCGCCAGGAGGGATCAGGACACAGACATTGACGCAGGCCCAATGGATTTTTATAGTTGGAAAGACAGAGTAGAAAAACAGGCGTTAAGTGCATCGGAGACGGGGAGTTGATCCGGTGACGAAAAGTATTTCCTTGCGGTCTGTTTTTCGCATCCCGCTGCAAACGAAAAAGACCAGCCTCCTTTTTCATCTGCATGGGAAAGGAGGTTTTTTATATGAAATCTGTTCAAGCCTTACTCCACTGGAAAAGCGCCCGGGTTACTGAGATTAAAACGATGACAACCCTTGCTTTACTGATTGCCCTGTATTGTGTCTTACAGATGGTGACCATCAATCTCTCCACGACCCTGCGCATCAGTTTTTCCTTTATCGCCTTAGCTTTATCCTGCGCTCTTTATGGGTTCTGGCCGAATGTGGCCTTTGCGCTGATCGCGGACTTTGCGGGCTATCTGGTTCATCCTGATGGTGCGTATATGCCGTTGTTTGCGCTGATTCTGGTTGTTAAAGCTGGGATTTATACCTGGTTTTTCTATCAGCGCAAGACGATTTCCATCAGCAGACTGATTTTAGCCCAGCTGATCGCCGTGGTTGTCTGCAATGTGCTGCTCAATCCCCTTGTTCTGACTTTGATGTATGGGATGCCCTATTGGGTGCTGGTGACCTCCCGCCTGGTTAAAAATGCCCTGTGCTTTCCGTTTGAATGTGCAGCCTTGTATGTCGCATTTAAAACGGTTTTGCCTCTGAGTTATCGGACATCAAAAGTAAAAGCCTGAAAGAATCTAAAACTGAAATGATTTGTGCCTTTTGGAATGATGAAAATTTCATCAGCCTGAAAGGCTTTTTTGCTTCTGAAAGAGGAGTGAAAAAAGAAGCAGAAAAGGGATACAGGTATAGAAACCAAGCTAAATCTAAAGATTAATTGGTTGCAAACTGCTCTGGAAACGATCATTGCGTTTGGCTACAATTGTTCTGTCATTTCAAAAACTCTGATTTTGCATGTTTGCCTAAAGAGGGAGAGGGAATATTCAAAGAAATTCCCCCTGATTGAGGCAGAACCAACGAGCAGAGAAGAAGCACCTAAACCAGATCTAATGAGAATTGTATAGAGGAGTCAGGTATGTTAATCATTGAAAAGCTGCAGTCCGTATCGAATCTGACGGACAATGAACAGGCAATTGGCGAATACATTTTTTCCCTTGGCCGGGAAATTGAAGGTGTATCCACCCGGGTACTCGCCCAAGCTGTCTATACATCCCCAGCTGCTGTGATCCGCTTTTGTAAGAAACTCGGATTTGAAGGCTTTGATGAGTTGAAAACGCAGTTTATTCGAGAAATCGAATATCTGGATCATCAGTATGATCGGATTGATTCGAACTTTCCCTTTCAGCCAGAGGATTCCCTGATGAAAACGGCTCGCAAAATTGGAACGCTCTATCAGGAAACAGCCGAGGATACACTGGCGTTGGTGAGTCATGCCACTTTGAAAAAAGCATGCTTTTTAATGCGCACCCATGAGACTATTCATATCTTCTCCTATGGAACGGCGCTCAATACAGCAGAGTCCTTTCGAGAGAAGATGCTCAAAATCGGAAAGTCTGTGGTCATCACCAACAACCTGAACTATCAGCTCTACCAGGCCAGAGCCCTTAATGCCGAAGTACTGCCGATTTTGATTTCCTATTCGGGGGAAACCGAAAAAATTCTGTTGATTGCCAAATCATTACAGGAACGCCGGATTCCCTTTATCGCACTGACTTCACTTGGCGGCAATTCTCTGGCCAGCATGGCGGCCTGCACTTTGACGATTTCAACCAAAGAAAGTCTATTCGAAAATCTGGGCGATTTTTCAACGCATATTTCGATTGCACTACTGCTGGATATCTTGTATTCCGTCTACTTTCTGGAAGATTATGAAGGCAATTATACCTGCAAACTGGAGATGACCAGAAGTTTGGAAAGCAGACGCCGTTCCGAAAACTCCATTCTTTCCGGCGAAAACAACCAGTCAAAACAGGGCTGAAAATATCAGATTCAGCTCAAAATCAGCTCAAAAATGGACTTCATGAATATAAAAAATGGACTTCTGGAATAGTGCTGAAACGGTGTTTCGCCAGACCCCTTACAGTCATCATACCTCTTATGAAACACTGTTCACACTTTACTTATAGCTATTTTCCCGAGACCTTCTGTTCGATAAACTGTCAATCGTACAGGAGGTCTTTAATGTTTAACGATTACTTTCTCTGGGGCGGCGCAACCGCTGCCAATCAATATGAAGGCGCCTATGATGCCGATGCCAAGGGCTTGAGCATTGCAGATGTCGAGAAGGCAGGCGCGCATGGTGTGCCTCGCCCGATCCACTCGCATGTGCATGAAGGCGAATATTATCCAAGTCACGAAGGAATTGATTTCTACCACCGCTACAAGGAAGACATCGATCTGTTTGCCGAGATGGGCTTCACGTGCTTTCGAATGTCCATCAACTGGCCGCGCATTTTTCCTCAAGGTGATGAAGAAGAACCCAATGAAAAGGGACTGGAATTTTACGACAAGGTCTTTGATTACCTGCAGGAGAAAGGGATTGAGCCAGTCGTAACTCTTTCGCATTATGAAACACCGTTGTATCTGGTTCAGAAATACGGATCCTGGCGAAATCGGAAACTGATTGGCTTTTTCGAACGGTTCTGCAAAGTCGTCTTTGAACGTTACAAAGGCAAAGTACATTACTGGATGACCTTTAACGAAATGAACGAAACGATGAATCAGAAAGTTCCCTATCATCAGGCAGGCATTCTGTTTGAAGAAGGCGAAGATCACAATGCCATCAAAGTTCTCGCCAGCCACAACATGTTTGTGGCCAGTGCAAAAGCGGTCATTCTGGCTCATGAAATTGATCCAGAAAATAAAGTCGGCTGCATGATCCAGTATCCAACGACTTATGCAAGGACCTGCAACCCGGATGATGTCCTGGCTCAGCGCTATCAGATGATGCCCAACTTCTATTACACCGATGTGATGGTCAAAGGCCGCTACACCAATCTTTGTAAAGCCCAGCTCAAACGGTTAAACGTTGAATTCGACTGCCCAGCTGAAGATCTGGACATTCTGACTTCCGGCAAGGTGGACTACATCGCCTTCAGCTACTATTTCTCTTCAATAGCAAGACTCGATGAAAACGGGGATTTGGTTGTAGAACGCAATAATCCATATCTCGAACGCAGTGCCTGGGACTGGCCGATTGACCCGAAAGGCTTACGCATCGCGCTCAACGAACTATACGACCGTTATCAGGTTCCGGTCTTTGTTGTCGAAAATGGACTGGGTGCTGTGGATGCTATCGAGGATGATGGCTCCATTGTGGATGACTACCGGATTGAATTTTTAGCCGGACACATTGAACAGATGGTTACTGTTCACACCCCTGCTTTAGTCCAATGGATTAAAGCGGTTTTTTTGTTTTATTACCGCTGCTGGCAGTGTAAGTCGCTTCAATCGTCCCGCGACTTATGACCAAAATCAAGCTCTCTGCCTGTTGAATGCAAAATTTTTCCTTTAAAAAGTGTTTTATCTATGGCGATTTTCTCGCTTTGTTTTTTTGAGATTTCCGCCTATGATAGCCCTGTTGGAGGCGAAAAGCCGGGTTATGTATTTGTTTAACAGAGGAAAACATGTCCATGAACGGACAGTACTAAAACAAATTGAAAATGGCACTTACCTGGAAAAACAAATTCAGGCTGCTCGCCTGGACGAACGCAGAAAAACTAAGGCCGAGTATGCTCCGCTGATCAGAAAACATAAAAGCCAGCACGAAGCAGACCATAAAGAGATCAGCAGCCTGAAAAAAGCTGTCCGGAAAACAAATACAGAAACGGCCCGTGCCAATCGGAACGAAGTTCTGTGGATTCAATCCAACAGAGACCTTCTCGAAACTCAGATCCAATTAGCGAATGCCACAAAGAAACTGAAAACGATCGAAGCAGATAATAAAAAACTGGCTGCCCAGCACAAAATCGATGACGAATGGATTAAAA
>CAJTVE010000002.1 GCA_910579655.1 uncultured Allobaculum sp.
GAAGCCAATGCCTTTGAATTTCTTCTGAAATGCCTTGCCTATAACCTTTTTCACTTTTTCCAGTTCCGGGTGATGGAAGGTGCTGATCAGAATATGACATGTGGATCCTTCCGTAAAAAATATCAGAAAGTTGCTTCAAGGCTGAGCTTTCATGCGCGAAGCCTTCACTTGAAGATTGCCAGTTCATTTCGTCATGCCGACAGATTCACCCGATATCTGCAAAAGTCCAGGACAATAGGGTGGACAGCCGCTCGTTTGTGCTAAACAGTCTGTAAATAAAGTAAAATTTTAAAATTGACAGCCTTCGGACTGTCTTTTTGTCGTGCACAAAAGCTTGTTATATGCGATTTTGACCTGTTTTTGTCCGTCATTTTTGAAAAAATTAAGTCCCCCCCTCCACCGCAAAACATGTGGATAACCTAATCGAGAAAGATTTGTTTGCATTCCGAAGACAAAACACGAAAAATGGTTTTGTGAAAAAAGCCATGAATTATTCGGGTAAAATTGTTTTTTTATAAGTCACTGCTGGTCCTGATAGTACCCATGGTTAGAAGTTCGTATTGAACAATCTGTACATTTTGTTTTGGCCGTCGGCTTGCCGGCGAGTTCACATGGTCGGCCAGTTTCTTCCCCTTGTCTTCTTATTTTATTTCAAAGGAGATGACGATAATGGCCATTCGAATTAAAAAGTCCGTCTGCGTTGGACTTGATGTTCATAGAAATAACGTCTGGGCCTGCGTCTGTGCCAAAGATCCAAACAAGAAGAAAGACACCCTGGTTTTCAAAACTAAAAAATTCTTGTCCAATCATACCGATCTCACAGAAATGTGTAACTGGATTAAAGAAACGACGGAAAAGATCCTTGGCAAGCAGGTAACAGAACCTATTGATGTCTATATGGAATCAACCGGAAAATACTCAACACTTGTTTATGATGTGTGCGAACAGAACAAAACGAAACCTCATATTGTAAATCCAAAACATGTCAGAACAATTGCCGGTCAGAAAACAGACCAGAAAGACTGTGCCTGGATTGCAGAGCTTGGAATCAACGGCCTGCTGCGCGAATCCTATATCCCAGAAAAGGCAATACGGGCATCCCGGCGCTTATCAAGAAGCCGTACAAATATTCTTCACGCTCAGCAGGATGATGTCCGCAGAATTCAAAACGTCCTGACCGAGGCAAATATCCGTATGGATCTGATTTTCACCAGTATTGATGGAGAGTCTGCCCGAAAGATTATTGAATACCTTATGGAGACAGACGAACCGAAGCTTGGAGAAATAAAACGGCGAATCAGAAAATCCTGCCGGATTATGAAGTACGAAAGTGTCGAAGAACGCAAGAAAAAAGAGGAAGAACTTCTAAAAGCGTTTAGCGGCGCAAAGTTCTCCCCCCAACAAAAATTTGAGCTTCGGAAGGCGTATGAAAGAATCGACTCATACAACGCCCAGATCCGAGACTACGAAACTATGATGAACGAAACACTGCTTCCTTTCAAGAGTTATCTTGATCTTCTTGAGTCGGTTCCAGGAATTTCAAGACTTTCTGCCATGCAGATCGTCTCCGAGATTGGTCCAGATATGGAACCCTTTCAGAATGAGAAGAGCTTCATCAGCTGGTGCGGCCTGTGCCCCCAAAGCAATAAGAGCAACAACAAGCATAAATCAGTAAAGATTGGAAAAGGCGGGAAATACCTTAAGCCTGTATTAGTGCAATGTGCTTTGAATGCGATTAAGCATCCTTACTACTCTGGTAAGTATGAGGCAATCAGCAGACGCCGCTGCAAGAAGATCGCTTTAATCGCTATTGCCAGAAAGATGATGGTAGCTGTATACCACATGTTCATGACAGGGGAATATTTCAATCCGACTGAACTTCTCGAAGAGGATGATCAGGTTGTTTCCGAATCTGTTGACAGCGAACAGAGTACCGTTGACTCTGAGCAGCTGAAGAAAGAAGAAGCAATCGAACAGACAGCCCAGGAGCTTGTCGCTATGACAATGGAAAAAGATCCTGAAGTGGCAGAGAAAGTCCAGTTCTTACTGGAACAGTTAGGAATTGGGGCTACGTTTCAAAATGGTCCCTTACAACGTCCGTCAATAGAGCAACGCAGACTTTAACGACGATAATAAAAAAATCGGCCTTTGAAAAGAGGTCTTTTTGTCGTATCAATTCGTACTAAAGACTCTCACATTTTCGATGATTCTGTATTACGTTCTTGAGAATCGAAGCAACACTCATGCAGAAGACTGGTATCAAAGCTCTTTCTGCCGCTTCCTGTATCCGGCAGCTGACCTCTCCAGCCAGAGAATCTCCGATCTGCTTCATGAAATCGGCCGGGAGGAAAACTGGCGACGTTTTTTCGGAGCCTATATCCGCTGGCTGAACAATACGGGCGTTGAGTACAGAAAGATCATCATCGACTCCACTGGATTGCCCAACAGCGTTCATTTCCCACTGACAGCGGTCAGTAACCATAACGGTAAGGTTTCAAATGAAGTTCGGCTGATCTTCGTCGTTGAAGAAGAGATCGGCCTGCCGATCTTTATGCGATACGTAGAGGGATCCATCATCGATATCTCTACCATGGTAAATACGCTCCATGAGCTGGAGGAATATGCCATAGAACCTGAATTAGCCCTGATGGATGCCGGTTACTACAGTGAAACGAATACCGAATACCTCATGGATAATGGTGTGAACTTTGTTTGCCGGGTCCAATCGAACAGACTCACCTATAAAAAGATGATCGAGGAAAACAAAGAATCGCTGGAGAGAAAGGAAAACCTTGTCCGTTTTGGCAATCGGCTTCTGTTCATCAAGAAAGCATGGACGAGCATCAGTAAGAAGTACAACGGTTGGGTTTATGTCTGTAAAGACGTTGCCCGTCAGAACCTCGAAGAGGATCGGCTCCTGGCTCGAAGAGATCTGCAATCTTTATCGATGGACGAAATCTATGAGGAGCTGGCTGAGGACGGAACCTTTGTTATAGTGTCTACTCTGGAGTTAAGTCCCGACGAACTGTTGCCGGTCTACTATACAAGGCAGCAGATTGAGCAGACGTTTGACTTATCGAAGAACGATGCGGATCTGCTTCCATTGAGGATTCATAGCGAGGAAGGACTGCGCGGTCACCTGCTTCTGGTTTTCATTGCCACCGTAATCCGCAGACAGATCGAACGGATTTTGAATGATCCAAAGACCAAAGGGATTCCAAATAAAGGCAAGAGAATGACAACGGAAACACTTCTGCAGAATCTGGGTTATCAGCATGCAAAGGTGTTTTCGGATCAGACCATACCGCAGGAAGCTAATTCCAAGGCTAACTTCGCCTACAGAGTATTTGGAGTGAAATCCCCACTTTCGATTCCTCGAGAAAACTCTAGTGGTAAATAAATTTGGGAACTACAGATAAAGATATCAATTGTATTTCTTTTTTATCAGCAATGGATTTTCATACCAATCGACACCTAAATCGCAAATTTTTATCTGTATTTTACTATATTTTTAAAAATCGAATTTTAATCTCTATTTTCAAAATAGCAATACAATTCAGACTCTACGTTCATCTTATTAAGGCATTTAAAAGTAAAACGAAATGAAAAATCAAAATAATTTTGGATTGCAACTCATTGTTTTATATTTATAATCGGATTAAGCATATGCAATTACATCGTTAAAAACATTAGAACTGGATCCAGAATTAAGAGAGGAGAAAGCTCAAATATGATGCGACCGACAAAAGCGCTAAAAGCAATTTTTTGTCTGTTATATATGAACGTTTACGCCTGAAATAAACATTTTAGGGTTTGTTATGATCATTAATTGCGAACGTTTTTAGTCAACCTGACCATGAAAGGGACATTTGTCAGGCCCATCTCAAATATGAAATTTGAAAAGTTTCTGGCTGCGGGGATTACAGCTTTTACAATCGGGCTTAGCCTGATCAGCCCCATACAAAGTGCAGGTACAAATGTGTCCTGTTATGGCACTACTGTTTTATCTCATGGAAGTGTCTGGACGAGCTGCAATACTGTGATTCATAGTATCTCATTGTTTTGCAGATCTAATTCCACTCGAGAATGGGTCACAATTAATTTGTACAGCAATGGAAATCGCGTTGGCGGAATCGCATCTACCAACGGGCAAAGAAATTATGCCGTCTATGACAATGTAGCTGAGACACATACTCATACCGCCGATTCGGGCTGGTTTACAAGATAACCCCCCTGCATCTGCTCTGTTCATTCTTTAGTCAGACTTCTACAAGTTCAATGAAAAATCCTGCAGTGCTTGTTGTTTCTGGCTATCGAAAAACACGGCGAGTCAGTCGCCGGGAAGGATAGTTTCTATAGATTGTCTATCTAACAAAGATGCACCTCTTGATATGTGCATTAAACTGAGACTGCCATAGAGTCAAAAGCCTTCCAAGCCAGGTATTAAAAGATGAGGCCCACAGTCTGCAACTTACCCCGAAAGTGTCAGTTAACCAACTGAAATCTTTAAATGAGATAAAGCTGCTAAATACTTACTTCTATAAATCCCACAGACTGCTCCCGAACTCGTCCACCTCAATACCTGGCTATTTCAATCGTTTATCCGACCAAAAAGCTTTACAGCCCGATCATTGGCAGGGGGGCTGGAATTAGACTTCAGAATCCTTGCTGGCCAGAAATTTCTCTTATCATCCAAGTAATCGGGCTCCCTGATCTGTGACGGAGTCTTGCTCGCCTATGTCAATACTTACTATTCGCCTATGTCAATACTTACTATATGTATAAATATTTTAACTGCCTTTCTTATATTGATCGCTGGGGGAAGAGAGATCAAAGAACAAGAACAGGTATACGCCAAAAATGTCTTTTCCTATTTTCAGCCTGCTTCTTTCCAGTTCAGCATTGAATCAAACGATGCCAGGCCTGCCTATCTACAACTTTTAGACGCTGTGCAAGAAGAAAATATGGGGTTTGCATTCACCCAGACTCAAAATATGGAAGAGGGGTATCAGCTTGCAAGAGTCTGGTTTTATGCCCCAGAAGATCAGATCAACCTTGCACCAATTGTGATGAAAGGAGTCATCCCTGACTTTTCAAGTCCAGGAGAAAAATATCTTTCCAGTGATCTGGAGGATAAACAAGCAGCCGGATATATCCGTAATGGACAATCCCTGATTTATACCGATGATTCTGTAATCGTAGAAATTCATCAGATTCCATTAGATGTCACTGCGGCTGTTCCAGAGGATTCAATCCTTTATTTTTCTGGTAACTTGTCAGATTTTTCGAAAAAAAAGCTCATAAGCATACTGGAGACTATCCCCTACCAGATTCATGAGCCGCAAAATTGTGACAACTCACTTAAAACCATCTTGTCAGAACTTCCCAATCTTAGAATTTTTTTGATTCTCTTTACGGCTGCCCAGCTGTGTCTGACTGGAATGAGAACTTCTCTTAGAAAAAAAGATATTCTTGTCTACCAGACTCTCGGAAAAGAACCCGTCACAATTGCTGGAAGACTATTTGGAAAACTGTACGGTTTCAAGTTTCTGGCCACAAGCCTTATTTGTTCCGGTTTTCTGCTTCTCAGCCATTTGCTGACACAGATTCCTGTCAATCCTGTGACCCTGGAGCTTTTCGCATTTGTACTGCTTTTTTCTCTATTGGTTGATGCAACGTGCTTTTTGTTTGTGGTCTGGATCACTTCTCATTCAGATTCTTTTAATCTTCATGCTGCTCATCCAAAGACAATGCGAGTGATTGCCCTGGCTTTTTTACAAATAGGCATCTGTATTGTCGCTTTTGTTCCTGCTGTTACCAGCACTTCCAGTTTACTGGAAGCCTCAGATGCTTTCGTTCGGTTTTTCCAAAGCGAAAAAAGCCGATCAGGATTTTACGCACTCCAATGTGCACAAGCAGAGACATTTTCCACCGCAGAAACGAATCTGGTCACCAGTCAGGAGAAAGCTGATTATATTGAGTACCTGGATCAGGCTGGAGCGATCCTTCAGGACGTATCCCAATCGCCATACTTAGAAGGGGAAACGATTTACAATCTGCTTCTGTTGCAGGAAGCCACCGTGCAAAGAGTCAACCAAAATTTTGTCAGACAATCCGGAATTGTCCTAAAAGATAAAAGCGGAAAATCGATAGAAGAAATCCTCAATGAAAACGAGCACTTGATTCTGGTTCCGGAAAACCTGAAATATAAAGATTTATCAGGAGCAGAAAACGTTCAGGTTTTTTCCTATCCCAGTCAGCCTGTCTGGAGCTATCGCCCGGATACCCGGACGAGTTTTATATCGTTTGAAAACTGCATTCTTGATATTGTCCCTGCGCAACAGATTCCATTCAATGGAAGCCTGACCACTTGTTTTATTCCAGTCGATTCGCCTGCCCTAACGAGTATCAAAAACTATGAGCAAAGCCACGGAATCGATGCCTCCTGGATGCTGACAACACCATTTATAACGCGCAAACTCGGTTTTTATCGTCAACTCTTTTTTGATATGTTTTTGCAGGCTCTACTGCCGATTATTTTACTTTTGGTCACTGCTTCCACATTGGTATTTTTTTGGCTCCAAGTATCGAAAAAGAAAATCAGCGTATTTTCCATCCAGGGAAAAACAAGGTGGGAATGTTACAGCCATTTACTCTTTATCCTTTTGGTCTGTTTAATGGCAACAGTCCTGACGATCCCCCTCTGGAGACCGCAGATGGCAGGCGTAGAGGGAATTACTCATATTCGCAGTGATGAAGCGATTATTGGACTTGTTCGAATCTTTCCACCGTTTGTATTCAGTCTTCAGTTACTGGTCAGTATGGTCTGGATCTCATGGTTCGAAAAAAAGAAGATCCTGCCAACCATAAAAGGAATGTAACTGCGATGGATAGACCTATTCTTATCTTCGCAGACAATGAGTTTCATCTGCAAATCTTGAACCTGGATAGAAAGAGGAAATCGGTTAATGGACATTATTCGTATCAACAAATTAAATAAATCGTATGGAAAATCGCAGGTCCTGTCTGATGTGACTTTGTCAATTCAGCAGGGAGAGTTTGTAGCGATTCAAGGTAAATCCGGTTCAGGAAAATCAACACTTCTGAATATTATCGGTCTGCTTGAACAGCCGGATAATGGAGAATTCATGCTTTTTGATCAGCCTGCCCCAAAACCATTTTCTGCAAAGGCACGGGAGATTTTGCGCAACCAAATCGGCTTTCTATTTCAGAATTACGCTTTATTGGATGACAAAAGTGTTAAATACAATTTGAAAATTGTCTTAGAAAACCCGCGGGCAAAAGACTCTGAACGACGAATTCATGAAGCACTCCAACTGGTGGCTCTGCAAGGCTTTGAAAAGAAGAAGGTTGCTGAGTGTTCCGGTGGAGAACAACAGCGAGTTGCGATGGCAAGATTATTACTCACCCCTTGCTCCCTGATTCTTGCTGATGAACCTACTGCTAATCTGGATCCTGAAAATCGCGATTTGATTGCCAAATTACTTCTGAAGCTCAAAGATTTGGGAAAAACCATTATTATGGTTACTCATGATCAGCAAATGGCAGTCACTGCCGATCGAATTTTACTGCTTGAAAATAACACAATCAGGTAAAGACATCCTCAATTTGTAAACGGGATTCTTTTGTGACTTTAAGGGGCTTTTTGAGCCGATCCGTTGACTCAGCTTCTTAGTTTTTGAAAACACATCCGTTTTGTTTATCTTTTTAATCTGAATCCGACAAAAAAGAGCAGTTTTCCTGTGCGATGGGAAAACTGCTCTTTCTATTTTGATTTGTCAGCGGTATTCTGACGATCTGATTCACTGATTCATCAAGGGTTGTGAAAAGGGACCTGGTTTTGGTGATTAACTGCACATTGCAGCGCTCTTTCACTTTTGGGGAATTGGTAAATCCAAGTCAAAAAGCAAGTCAGTCTGCGTCAATCCAACTTACTTTTCGAGGCAGGCTTCCATAGCAGCCATTGCACCCTTCTGGTCGATTGTATCCAGGGCTTCAACAACTGCCTCTTCAAGACCTTCGATTTCGGTTAAATCACGGTCCCAGAAGTCTTTGTTGGTCAGGACTTTGTGAACGAGTTCTTTGTTGGACAGACCGGCGTTGGCCGCATAGAATTCCAGAACTTCTGGGTCGTCTTTGATCATGTATTCTTCTTTGGTTACAGGATTGATGGCTTTGAGACCATCGGCAGTCAGTTCATGACCTCTGTAAAATGCAATGTAGCTGGCCAGAGAAGTGGTCAGGGCTTTTGGCAGTTTACCGAATTTTTCAACGTAACCAACTAAGGAAGGCATCACTCTGGCTTTCCATTTTGCGGTGGAGTTCAGAGAAATCGCCAGCAGGGCGTGGTCGATGAACGGGTTTTTGAAACGTTCAGTCACAGCAGCTGCGAATTCTTTGCAGTCTTCAGCTGGCAAGGACAAAGTTGGGATGATTTCGTTGTAGATCGCTTCATTCATGTAAGCAGAGATGGTTGGATCATACATGCAGTCACGGACGATGCTCTGGCCAGCCAGGAATGCACCTAAAACCATGGACGTGTGGGCACCGTTCAGGATGCGGACTTTTCTTTCTTTGTATGGTTTGTGATTATCAGTAACCAGGATTGGCAGACCGGCTTCTTTGATTGGCAGTTCATCATAGATGGACTGTGGGCCTTCAATTACCCATACACCGAAGATTTCACCTGTATCCATGACATTGTCTTCGTAGCCGTTTTCTTCTGTCAGTTTAGCGGCTTCAGCTCTTGGATACCCAGTAACGATCCGGTCAACGAGTGTAGAGCAGAAGACGTTTTCTTCATCGATCCATTTCTGGAATTCTTCTGGCAGGTTCCAGTCTTTAGCATGCAGCTGAACATCTTTTTTCAGCTCTTTGCCATTGTCATCAATCAGCTCGCAGGCAAGAATAATGAACCCTGGCAGGCCATTCTGCCATCTCTTGTACAGATACTGAGTCAGTTTTGCAGGATAGGAGGAAGCAGGTGCATCTTCAAACTTGCAGGAAGGATCATAGTGGATTCCAGCTTCAGTGGTGTTGCAGGAAATAAAACGCAGATCTGGATTCGAAGCGGTTTCGAGAACGGCATCCCAGTCTTCATACGCATTCAGGCAGCGGGAAACAGAGGACATGATTTCTTTTTCTCTGACTTCTTTGCCATCCTGGAAACCCTGCAGATACAGAGTGTACAGACCGCCCTGTTCATTGATTTTGTCGTTGAGACGGAAAGAGCCATTGCCGATTGGCTGTACCAGAACAACTTTACCGTTAAAGTCGGCTTTCTTGTTCATTTCGTTGAAGAAGTAGTCAACGAAAGCACGCATGAAGTTCCCTTCACCGAACTGCAGCACTTTTTCCGGTGCGCTTTCGAGAAGATAACCATCGTATCCCTGTTCTTTCAGGGTTTCATAAGAGAGTTTTTTCATATACTGATCCTTTGCGATCCTTTCTTTGGTTTATTCCTTTTGGGGGGATATTGCTTTTGGGGGGATATTGCTTTTAAGGATATTGCTTTGGTTTCTTAAAGGGTTACACCCTGTTTGAAAATAGCCATATCGTGGAAGCCGGCTCTTTCGCTGGCTACCTGTTTGCCACTGGCCACCGCAATGACTTCATCAAAGAGATCTTGGCTCAGTTCAGCCAGAGTCTTGTTTTCAAGCAATGCTCCACAATTGAAGTCAATCCAGTTGTGTTTGCCCTGGGCAAGACGGGAGTTGGACGAAATCTTCATCGTTGGAACCGGAGAAGCAAATGGTGTACCGCGCCCAGTGGTAAATAAAACAATCTGAGCTCCGCTGGCAGCAAGCGCAGTGGAAGCAACCAGATCATTTCCTGGTGCGCTTAACAGATTCAGGCCGTGTTTTTTCACCTGTTCGCCATACTTCAGAACGCCTTCAACCGGAGCAGATCCAGCTTTCTGGGTGCAGCCTAAGGATTTGTCTTCCAGTGTGGAAATCCCGCCTTTTTTGTTTCCGGGGGATGGGTTTTCATACACGGTCTGGTTGTGGGATTTGAAGTATTCTTTAAAGCCATTGATCAGATCAACGGTTTCATTGAAGATTTCTTCATTCTGTGCACGGTTCATCAGCAGTGTTTCGGCGCCAAACATTTCAGGGACCTCAGTCAGAATTGTGGTTCCACCCTGAGCAATCAGCAAGTCAGAAAAGCCGCCGACAGTCGGGTTTGCGGTAATGCCGGAAAGACCATCGGATCCCCCGCATTTCATGCCGATAATCAGATTGGACGTTCCAACCGGTTCACGATGATCGTCCTTCATTTTTTCGGCCAGTTTTTCAACACGTTTGATTCCTTCTGCAATTTCGTCTTCCACATCCTGGCAGACAAGGAATTCAACCCGTTCCGGATCGTAATCCTTGAGATAGTTTTTCAGTACATCAATATTGGAGTTTTCACATCCCAGCCCCAGAACCAGCACCCCGCCGGCATTTGGATGTTCAATCAGGTCAGCCAGAATCTGTCTGGTATTTTCCTGGTCGCCGCCCATCTGGGAGCATCCATATGGATGCGGGAAAGCAGCAACTGCTTCGATATTTTCAGAAACAACATGGCTTGCGCCTTTTTCGATCGCCTGGGCGATGTTGTTGACACAGCCAACCGTTGGAATAATCCAGATTTCATTGCGAACACCCACCTTGCCATTGGCACGACGGTAGCCCATGAATGTTTTCTCTTCCTGTTTCTCGATCTGCGTCACCTCGGGGGTATAGGTATACTCGAGAAGATCACCCAGGCGCGTTTTCATATTATGAATGTGCACCCACTCACCAGCCTGGACTGGGGCAGTCAGCCTTCCGATCGGCTGGCCATACTTAATTACAGTTTCTCCTTCGCTCATTGGCACCAGGGCAAATTTATGTCCCTGGGCAATATCTTCCTGCAGTTCAATTGTGCGATCTGTCAGTTCGATTTTTTCGCCTTTCGCCAATGGCGTCAGTGCGACAGCAACCTTGTCGGAAGGATGAATCTGAATCCATTTCTTTTCCATACGTTTCAATCCTTTCGTTCAATCCTTTAAGCCTTGAACTCGTTGTTTTACCCGTCTCATGGGTAAAGGCTTACACATTTTATACAGTTTTTTCCATACCCATGTCAATGGGAATCCTTAAGAAATTTTGCAGAACTTTTCAAGTCATTCTCTCATGCTTCTTTTGCCTAAACCCCTTACATTCCCGGATGTCAATTTGGATGACTTATAAAATAAACTTTATTCATCATCGATTTCCGATATTTTCGACACAATGTATGATTTGAATTTTTTTGGCCTTTTTCTCTGTTTTCCCTTGCACCAAAGGATGGATTTCTGTAAACTCTGTTGTGTAAAGGTTTCCACATCTGGAAAAAGCCTGAAGGGCTTGCAGTTCACCTTGGAGCTGATTCTCTGAACTGTTTTCCTGATCATTTTCAACTATGATAGGTTTAGATACTTACCTGCTTTTTACAGATATTGAAATCGTTAAGGAGAATACATATATGAAAAAATTCATGGATAAGGATTTCCTGCTGAAAACTGACGAAGCAAAACACCTGTACCACGACTTTGCTGCTCAGGTTCCTGTACTGGATTACCATTGCCACATCAACCCTCAGGAAATCTATGAAGATCGCAAATTCAACAACATCACTGAAGTCTGGCTGGGCGGCGACCACTACAAATGGCGTCAGATGCGTTCCAACGGCATCGATGAAAAATACATCACCGGTGATTCTTCCGACTGGGAAAAATTCTACAACTACGCAAAAACTCTCGACAAAGCCATTGGCAACCCCCTCTACCACTGGTCTCATCTCGAATTGCAGCGTTTCTTCGACTATGATGGCGTCTTAAGTGAAAAAACAGCGAAAGAAGTCTGGGATCTCGCCAACGCAAAACTGCAGCAGGATGACATGTCTGTGCGCAACCTCATCAAAAAATCCAATGTAACCCTGCTTTGCACCACGGACGATCCAATTGATGATCTGAAATGGCACAAACTGCTCAAAGAAGACGAAACCTTTGACGTTCAGGTTCTGCCTGCATGGCGTCCAGACAAAGCAACAAATATCAACAAGCCAGATTTCAACGAATACATCAACAAGCTTGCAAACGTTGCTGGTATCGAAATCAACACTTTCGAAGATCTGAAAAAAGCGCTGGTGAACCGCCTCGACTTCTTCCAGGAAAACGGATGCTCCGTATCTGACCACGGCTTAGATTACGTTGTAAACGTACCTGCAGCAGACGAAGAAATCGAAGCCATCTTCGCAAAGAAGAGAAATGGTGAAGAACTCACTGCTCGTGAGGTCGATGCCTACAAGACAGCTCTGCTCAAGTTCCTTGCTGGCGAATATAAAAACAGAAACTGGGTCATGCAGCTTCACTACGGATGCCTGCGTGACAACAACACGAAGATGTACGAAAAAATGGGACCAGATACTGGTTTCGACTGCATCTCCAACTACGCTCCAGCTTCTCAGCTGTCCGGCTTTTTGAATGCGGTAAACTCCAACTCCGGCCTGCCAAAAACAATCATCTACTCCCTGAACCCAGCTGACGATGAACTGATCGGTACTGTAATCGGCTGCTTCCAGAACTCTGATGCCGTTGGCAAAATCCAGCAGGGTTCTGCATGGTGGTTCAACGATAACAAAACCGGCATGATCAAACAGATGACTTCCCTGGCTAACCTGGGTCTGCTTGGCAACTTTGTCGGTATGTTAACAGACAGCCGTTCTTTCCTGTCCTACCCAAGACATGAATATTTCCGTCGCATCATGTGCAACCTGATCGGTCAGTGGGTAGAAGATGGTGAATTCCCAGCTGATGATGATCTGCTCGAACCCATCGTAAAAGGCATCAGCTACAACAACGCTGTTGACTACTTCGGATTCGATCTGGAAAAGAAATAAGTCTTTCTTCAAAAACAAGACTTCAGACGTCACTCATATTTTGAATGGACATAGAGCCGTGTGCTCTTTTCTGCCTTATTCATCGTGGTATTCAGGAACGTCCATCCTGAAGAGCCGCTGTGGATAAAGCCATAGACTGAAACGATCGTGGCACCTGATCCTCCTTTTATACATCGTGCCACACCCGCCCTCTCTTTTCGGGCTTCCTTGGGAAGCCCGAAATCAAGCGGGATCTGGAGGAAATATCCAGAATGAACAGTGATTTCTAGTCGCTGGATGAAAAAACAGACCAAAATTGGAACTGTAACGAATTTGGCTCTTACGCAAAGTCTGTGGTAGAGTCCTGAAATTTGTTAATTGAAGAGCTCAAGTTGGGCTCTTCTTTTTTTATCTTGAATACACGGTTACAGTTCACGCCCTATATCAGGGCACGTATCAAGCCACGACGAAAACCGGGAATTTTAACTCTTTTTTGAGATGTAAATGTCAAACCGAAACTGTTTGAAGAGTGTTTTTGCGTGTAATCTTAAAAGCGGCACGTCGCGTTTTCCTAATAAAGAAAAATCGCGATATGCCGCTTTTTGTATTTGGTTGAAGTGTCTGAATCTTCCTGCCGAAGCTTGGCTGCTTTGATTTCAGTAAACAGTCACCATAATTCACATTGCATCGGTGAACAAACACAAATTTCGATAGAATTTTACCGTTTCTTCTTGAAAATATAAATCAAATGATCGATAGCCTGCACTAAAAACAGACAGAAGAGAAATACCAGAAATTTGTTACCGAGCAGGCTGTAAACCAATATTGCAAGCAGGGCTGCCGCAATTAGATACCTGTATTTAGACTTGTTCAGTACAAGAAATATTCCATTTCTCCATCCTACATAAGCCTGCAGACATAAATCGAAAGTAAAAATAACAACTGTAATTAAAAGCCAGACATATGTTGATTGCATACCACCACACCCTATCTTAGCTATAATTATAAGACATGGATTTCCCTTTTACAGCAAAATCAACGCGACAATTTTGGAGCCTGATTTCGTTTGCTATTCTTTCTTGGACGTCATCTCTTACGCTTTGGCTGATTGGGATGGTAGGCTTTTTATATTCTGACGGGGCAGCCCTAAAAGGGATGCCAAATATAATGAAAGGCAAAATGGTCGAAAGTACGCTTCAGTGAAGTACTTCCGACCATTCAAACCATTCAAACCACTCAAACCACCGAACTTGGCCATTTGATCGTCATGAATTGCCATTAATTGTTTGTTGATAGGCCAGAGCGATCATTTAGCCAGTTCCTCAAAAACCTTTCTGTGCTCAACAGTGATTTTTCTTACCATCTCTCTTACTGCCTCTGTCGAACATTGCTCCAGCTTTCTTTTTACTGGTTGATCGCAACCGGTATTCCTGTCTGCAGCAATCCCTTTCTGTTCTGTTTTAATCTTTGCCGGCATAGCATTTCCCTCTTTTCTTTGTATGACTGAGTATATCGGATTCACTCCCCTTACCAAAGCAACCCAAGCGCTTCTCAGAATAATCCCTTGTTGTACTTGATCTGACCATACAACATGACCAGGATGGCGACAATAAAGGCGGGCAGAATGATCGGCTCCGTGGGCAGATTCGTCGTCAATTTCAGAATATAGGCCACAATCAAGGCCAGACCGATGATCAATGAGCCAATTCCGATGGCTTTTCCATAGTGTGGGATATCTTCTTCTTTGACATTCCGGCGATTATAGCTGTGAATCGTACTGATATTTCCGGTACAATTCACAATTCCCATGATGCTGATCAGAATGCCCAGAACGAGCAAGGCAATATCTTCCATCGTTATTCATCCTCCTGAAAATAAAACAGATCTTCGAATTTACAGTTCAGTGCAATACAGAGAATCAAAGCCAGTTTGGCCGTTGGATTAAACTGGCCTGTTTCAATCGAACTGATAGTGTTGCGCGAAACGCCGACCAGTTCGGCCAGCTGGGCCTGCGAAAGATGAGCTTTTGCTCTGGCCTCTTTCAGATGGTTTTTCAGCTTCAGCTCTTCATTCATCGAATTCCCCCAAACAATCGATACACAAAACCACCAAGTGCCAACAAGGCCACGGCGCCACAGGTAATGGCAGTAACCAGATCGGTTTTGTGGCGTAAGCGGAGAAAGCGGACAGTCCATTGCGCAGCAATCATTGAAAAATAAATGAAAACCGGGGCATAGAAAACGACTCCCCATGCAAATCCACCCAGGACCATAACAACCGCCAGTGCAATTGCACCGGCCACACTGGCCCAATAGCCGCTCTGAACTCTGATTTCGAGTTCCGACAGGTCCTGTCGACGATACTCATTACGGCTGGCCTGTAAGATTTGATCTTTATTCATACTCAGTATTTCACTCTCCTTGCCAAGTTTTCTTGTCATAATTATAGAAGATGACAAGTTTACTTGTCAATCTGGCGTTCTGCTTATTCCTTTCAAAAGATTCAGATCTTCAATATCCTTACAACTCTTATCCTTACAACTCTTATCCTTACAACTCTTATCCTTACAACTCTTATCCTTACAACTCTTGTAATCCTTCTATATCCTTTCCATATTTTTAGCTTCTGTATTTATAGCTTTCTTCGTTGGCGGACCTGCTTGCGACTGGCTGACCATTTCGGCTGCAGCCATAAAAAAAGTCTTCGCACGAACAGGGTCGTCCATGCAAAGACAAAAAGATTGCGCAAAGGCGCAAATCTGAAATGGTATCCGCAAAAAGAGAACATTCTTCCTTTTTGCTGGTTAGATTTCAGACGATTTAAAAGTGCAGGTGCAGGATAGATCCGCCAACAGGCGCACTCCTCCAATCCGACACCGGAGAACGGCGGAATATTTATGGTGTCTGGATTCTTGGCTCTGACGTTCTGTTTATTGTTCAAAACAGAAAAAAACAAGGACGGAAAAGACCGTCTTGAGTTGGATAATCGTGTTGGTAAGACGAGCCGCCAGAATCTGCCTGGTGGCGCTGCCTCGCTTTCTACTGAATTTTTTTCAATCCATCTGATGAAGAATTCACCGTTCCGACACAACAGCCTTCTTGACAGGTGATTGGTGGGGTAAACTCAATGAAGCGTCGATAAAGACAGGCCTGAATTAATTTTATTAACACATCTGTCGCAGATTTCCTGCACCTGAAGAAAGTATACAACGTTCGTGCCACTGTATTGCATCGATGGACATCATCCGGCTGATTCTCGGCATTTTTTACCGTATTCTGTTGAAGAATAGGCAGTTTTGGCCTTAAAAAACTCTACTTCCATTTCTCTGGTCTTCTACGGCAGAAATAGAAAACATCTCTTTTCAGATATATCTCGAACAGATTTCTTCCTTGCACAGAGCGAATGATTGTCTGCACTTTCAGACGATCCGGACGCTTTCGATTTCTTTTTGCGAAGAAACCCCTTTCGCGATTCTGTCAGATTTTCTGATCATTTTTCACTTTTATCAATAAAATTAACTGTTCTGGTCATATCTTATTTGAATATCCACTCAGCGGACAGGATGCTTTCCAATCGACTTCGTTGTCAAAATTCCCCTGCGTTTGAATTCCTGATGGAATCTGTTCAAATCGGCCAAATATTTTCTGCCTTTTCAGCTTCGATTTTACTTTTAGTTTTGAAATTTCGATAATGGATGGTAAGAGTTTTCAAAAAAGCGTGTAAACTCATTGAATTTAGATTTAGAAAGGAAAAATCCCACAGAATCATGAAGAAAATCAAATGGCATCGAACAGGCGCTCTGCTCTGTGCCCTGCTTCTTTTTGCCAGTCCGCTTTCTTTGCTTGCCAAAGACACCGTTTATGTCCAGACCTCCGGCTCTTATCAGGCCAGTGAAGGCTCTGCCGGTTTCTTTCGCTACCTTGCCTATGAAGCAGCCGGTCTTTCAGCTGAACAACAGGCCGACGCCCGACTGGCCTATCGGATCGTTACCGGTCAGCCTTCCAAAGGATTACGCAACAACAGTGGTAAAGGCCTCACCAATCCAGCTGATGGAAGTGATGCCACCAGCATCAAAAATATGAAAAAGGCTGTCGATGAACTGCCACGGGTGAATCAGTATCGTCAGATTGAAAACCAGACCCAGCAGACTGCTCTGGATGATTTCAATGTCTCTCCTTCCTTAATGGCTGTGGCCCAGGTCCAGCTCAACTATGCAAACCGCAATAACTACCATGCCAAAAGCTACCAGGTCGCTGAAAACCTCGCCTGGGATCTGGACAATCCCTACAGCAGCTGGTATGACGAAGAAAAAGCCCGCTATATGACTGGCCGGCGGGATGGGACCCAGCAATATCGCAATATTGTGACGCCCACCAATACCGTTACCGGTCTGGCCTATGGAACAACGAATGCGAATGGCCATAAATTCGGTTATTCACAGACCTTCTGTTCCCAGCGCAATCTGTATGCGGCGGGCGCAATGAATATTGGTCAGTTTCAGAACCTGTTTGACACCTACTACAAAAAGGTGCGTGGTCAGTCTTATCAGCCAACGGGATCCAATAAGAAGCCATCCAACCTGAGCAGTTCAGCCCTCAACAGCGGCAAATATGTGCAGATGCTCCGGCTGTACAACCCAAACTCCGGTGAGCATTTCTATACAGCAGATCCATCCGAACGTGATGGCCTGGTCGCATTAGGCTGGAATGATGAAGGAATTGGCTGGATTGCCCCAAAAGAATCAGGCACTCCGGTCTACCGGATCTATAATCCCAACGCCGGCGATCATCACTACACCACCAACGTAGATGAAAAGAACGCGCTTGTCAGTCTTGGCTGGCGGGATGAAGGCATCGGCTGGTATTCCGCAGAAAAAGAAGGCTTTGCGGTTTTCCGTCAGTACAATCCAAACGCAAAAGCCGGCAGCCATAACTACACGCCAGATGTCGATGAAGCCATTGCCCTGGTGACTGTCTACCACTGGCAGGAAGAAGATGTGGCGTGGCTTGCCAGCGGCTATTAATCGTTGCTCACTGACCCCAGGGCAAGCTATGGGGTATTCGCCCTAGCTTGATAACCACCAAGTCAATCATAAGCAGAAAAATCGTCTGTCTTTCTCACTTCGTTTTCGAATGATGAAAGCAGACGATTTTCTTTGTTTTCTGATATTTCTGTTTCCTTATATTTTATAGAGATGTGCTGTAGAGCTGGATATCTCGTAAATCCTGATATTGCGCATCAGTCTTTGATGAATTCTTCGATCTGACTCAGATCCAGCGAAGGGTACTGTTTGAGGAAGTGATACAACTCTTTCGCCATAATCTTTGCACCTTCCGGCTGACTGGATTCAATGTTTAATGGCAGAAGGTTTTCATGCAGGGACATTCTTAACAAGGCCCAGCCGCTGCCATGATCAGTATCAAAACGGATCCGGCAGCCTTCATAGTTGGGCTCAACAACGGTAATGTATTCACTTTCCTTTGCAAAATTCTGCAAGTCTTCGATGACCTGTTTACCATATTCTTTAAAGGACTTTTCGTTGATTTTCAGACGCAGTTCCTTTTCTGATTTTGGATGGGCCAGATCTTTGAGCAAATCACTGATCGACTGGCTGGCTGCTTCGACGACAATTCGGGAAGCCAGATAGGCACCATCATCCAGATAATAGTTGTCTTTAAAAGCAGCGTGTCCACTTGTCTCAATAGCAAGTTGGGCATCTACGCCTTCGTCATTGAGTCGTTTGGCTTCATTGATCACGTTCTTATAACCGCGTTTGAAACGATGCTGGTGAATCCCTTTCTTTTCAAGGAATTCGCCCAGTTCATCCGAAGTGACTGAATCGGTTACAACAGTCATTCCAGGATGATGCTTAGCGGCAAGAACAGAAGCTAAAGCAATAATATCGTTGCGGCCGATTGGATTGCCATTGCTGTCAACTGCACTGGAGCGATCAACATCCGTATCAAAGATAATGCCAAGATCTGCATGGTTTTCTTTGACCGCTTGAATCAAGGAAGCCATCGCTTCGGCATTTTCTGGGTTTGGAATATGGTTCGGGAAATTTCCGTCTGGTTCCAGAAACTGCGATCCTTCTGTATTGGCCCCTAAAGGTTTCAATACCTGTTCAACAAAGAAACCACCCGCACCATTGCCGGCATCGACGACCACATGCAGATCTTCCAACGGGTTTTCAGGATTCACATCCGCCTGCGAGGCTTCCAGTTTTTCCGTAATGATATTGCGTAAGTGTTCGGAGTAGACACTCATCAAATCCGACTTGGTAATGGATCCGCCTTTTCCATGATTAAATTTCTTTTTCTTTGCGATATCAATCAATTCTTTGATCTCATCGCTGTCCAGACCGCCGCCTTTATAGAAAAACTTCATGCCATTCCGGTTTGCCGGCATGTGGCTGGCAGTTAACATGATGGCTCCATCTGCATCAAAGTCTTCAAACAAAGTCGACATAAACATGGCCGGGGTGCTGGAAAGACCCGTATCAAACACATCAACTCCATCGTAAACCAGGGCGTCCATCACTGCTCTGGCCAGTTTTGGTCCAGATAAGCGAGAGTCCCGGCCGACCGCGATGGTCATATCTTTTTTGCCTGTTTTTTTGCGCAGCCAGGCGGTGAAGGCGCGGGCAAGATCTCTGACTTCATTTTCAGTGAGAGTTACAGGTTCATCTGGGTTAAGATCCAGAGCGACCCCTCGAATATCGCTTCCATTTTGGAGTTCATCTAAATTCATACTGTTCCTTCTTTCTGACTCGCGAAACTGCATTCGTTGCTTTTTCATTATATCAAGAGGGTTTGACAGCAAGAGGACTGGGGACCGGAAGAGCTGGAGGACCAGTCAGTTTCAGGCCTAAAATAATTGGGATTTATCCTGTTCGACTACTTCCCAGTATCCATTCTTTGAAGCTCCATGGCGGATCAGTCGGCCTTCTCTTTTCAGTTTCGCCAGCATTCGTTCTACCTGCCGCTGAGTCAGGTTAAGAAAAGCAGCCAGTTTTCTGGCGCTAAGTATCTGCTTTTGTCTGAGCAGCTGCAGCAGCTTTTCTTCCTTGGGTTCGACATTTGTACCGACATTTACACCGACATTTGTACCGACATCCTGTCTTTCGTTTTGGGTCTTTGCAATCTGTCTGAGAGTTTCACAGATCATCCGCAGCATAAATTCAATAAAAACGGTCGACTCTCCTGCATTGTCTGCCATTTGAAGAACTCGATAGTATTCTTCCTGATGTTCGTGGACCATCGTCTCAATCGGAAGCCACGCAAATACCGGCTGCCACTTTTGAAGAAGTAAAGACTGCCACAGTCTTCCAGTTCTGCCGTTTCCATCCGCAAACGGATGAATGAATTCAAATTCGTAATGGAAGACACAGCTCTTAATCAAAGGATGATATTTAGATTTTTTCAGCCATGAGAAGAGCTGGCGGACCAGATCGGGTACATAATTGGCTGGTGTCCCCGCATGAATCAGTCGGTCCCCATTATAGACTCCGACATTTCCAGAACGAAATCGTCCAGCCTCTTTACCCAGCCTATTCATCATGATTGTGTGCGCTCGTAACAGATCCTTTACACTATATGGATCAAACAAGGATGCCTTGTCATACACCTCATACGCATTCTTGACTTCAGCGATATCTTTGGGAGGGCCAAGAATCCCTTTCCCATCTACTACATCTGTGACTTGGTCAAGTGTCAGTGTATTCTGTTCAATGGCAAGTGAAGAATGAATCGAGCGAAGCCGGTTCTCTTTTCTCAGTCCCGGATTTGGATGAAGCATCTCAAAAGCAGTAATCAATTCGACATATTGGGCAATTTCACCCAACAAACCAGTTATCTCTTCAGTTACCGTAAAAGGTGGAATATATTCATCGGCCATCTTCATTTTCCCCTTCGCATCTCCATCCATCTAATCGTTGCATCGTTCAGTTGCATTTGATCGAGTTTCAGTCACCCAGCCTGCAATTCTCTTTTACCATATCACGGCTCCGAGTTCAGATGTTTTCAGTTATTTTTGTCTGGGCAAGCGAATTCTGGTCCTAATGTCTAAGAGCACTTGCCTGGCAAACTGGATTTCTTTGGACTTCCCGCTACAGAATCCTCCTTTCTCTGATGAACAAAGCTAGCTCTTTCCATCAGATGCAAAAAACGCAGATCTCATTGAAGAGCTCTGCGTTCAATACAATCCAAATTCAATTTCTATTCAACAAGTTAAGGTTATTTTATCTTTTTGAACTCACATGTTTTGACTGATATTTTAGAGTGCATACCAGCCAATGCCCTCATACCGCCAGCCAAGTCTGTGAAGCGCATTAACTTCCCGGGCGCTGGTGGTATAATAATGAGCACCCACAGTGGCATTCGGGTTATAAAGGCGATAAACTGGTTTTCCCTGCGCAGTCGCAGTATTTTCCCAGCCTAAGCTGGGAGAAGCAAATGCAGTCCCTTCATCGCGCCAACCAATACGGGCTAAATAATCGCGTTCGTCAGTATCCATCGTGTAGTGATGATCGCCTGTATTCGGATTATAAAGACGGTAGACATACCACCCTTCATCCGGAGCGTTCCAACCTACACCTTCATAAGTCCATCCATTGTAGATCAGAGAATTCTTTTCATTTGAAAAGACAGTGTAGAAATGTTCACCTGTATTTGGATTGTAAAGGCGATACAGCGGATAACTTCCAGCAGCCTGCACCTGACTTGGCAGATAGGCGGCTGCCATCAGCATCAACGATACACATCCCGCTGCGATTCGTTTTGCGTGTTTCATCGTGGTCATCACAATCTCCCTTTCGTTTTCAATTTCTTCACTCCCTGGACTCGACGTTTCATCCCTGCAAATCTGCCAGGACAGAAAAAGCGAGCTTTTTGATACGCCAGACTATCCTTCTTGAGATTTCAATGATTTAAACTCAGGTCACGAGAGTAATTTTGTCTTTATTGTAATGGATAAATCTGAATCATCAACATTTTTTACACAGCAAAATCAAAATGTAAGTTCTCTCTCCATCAAAACACCACCTTTTACCACATTATCCCGATGAACACTCTGTTTCATCACATTAAGGCTTCAATTCATCTCTATCTGATGACTCTTGTTCCGGGATCAGTACCCTTCCATAGCCAGGTGCAGCTTTATCTGCCTTTCCGGTTTTCGTAAAATATGGCGAGTGGATTCGACTGCGACGAAAAGAGTCGCTTGAATCAAGGCCGATTCCAGAATGATGACAGAATTGAAGCCGGCTGCTTTCACAAAGTTTTTAGACGCGCCCTTCTTTGGTAAAGGAAAGCCATTTTGTCGTATACTCAGGTGGTCGAGCATTTCAAAAACAACAGAAAATCGGAGTAGCCAAGCTGTTCAAGATCCACAGTCGTCAAGGTTCGGTCGCTCAGACAATAGTAGTAGATAACTGCCCGATAGGAAAAGTAGATTTTGTCCTGATCGATTGAGATAAACGGTTTTGGTCCACTTGCATATGGATACTCATAATCGATCTCAACCGGAGTGATTTCTCCTGTTGCAGGCCAGAGAAGGACGATCGGAATCTGACGATCGGTCTGGGCGTTTGTTCGGTCCAGAATCAGTACGCCATCAGGAGCACTTTGAACAAATTTTCCATTCGTTGTCTAGGGAAGACTGTAGGAATTCACGATCGTCTGGCCTGTCAGGCTGAACACGTCAATCGTATCGCAGTAGGCTGACTCCGTGGAATTTGGATCCCTCTGGGCATAGCGGGTCAGGTAAACCAGATCGTCCTGGATTACAAAGGACGAGTACGATCCATCATAAAATCCGAGATCACTAATAGGCACTTGATCATAGTCCAAAGTTGAAGGGGGGAGCAACTATTGCTTCACTCAGTGTCTTTATTTCGCTACTTGACGTTTCCATATTGGTACTCTGACTGATATTAGTACTCTGACTATTGTTAGAAGGTAAACTATCAGAACTCAAAGATAAATCTCCCTGACATCCCCATAAAGTAAGCGTCAGTATAATTCCTAAGCTAAGAGAACATAATCTTATACTAAATTTATTAGTCTTCCATTGTTGTTTCTGTTCCACCATAAGGTCTATCCTCTTCTATCCAACAATAATCATCTACTTGATGCTTTTCACAGAACTTTGGACTGATTGCTGTTCCGATGAGTAACAGAAGGCTTAGAACTAAAATCAATGCCTTAAAATACTTCATCAGGATTTTTCTCCTTCTTTTTTGTAATTTAATACTAGTATGTTCTTCGCATGATTTATAGCCCCAAAAATTCGAGAACATAAGGGGGAAAGATGTATGGATGCTACTAATAATTTAGACTTTATCGAAAAAACACTCAGAAAGAAACATGGCTTGTCATTAGATAGTGTTCCAAATATTGAGTCACTAGAAAATCCGGTGGGATTAGGCCTTACTGAGGCAAATATCACAGAAAAAGCAGGAGCCTTGGAATGAGACAGTTACTGATAGTTATAATTTAACTGTGAGTATAATTTATATGCGGCTGAAAAGATCCATCAACCAAAAGATCCTTTAAAAAGAAAAGATCTGGCTTTTCAGATAATTAGTCGTCCAAAACCAGATCTTCGAACGATCAGGTCTCTGATCCCTTACATAAGCCTGTCTGCTGTAGAAGGGAAAATTACCTGATCGCGATAGACGTCATTTTAAATTAAGCTTGGGACTATTTAACTAGCAAGAATGATTGCTGAAAGGGCATGAGAGTGGCTTTATCGGAATTGCCAGGCATTAATTTCAGAATATTGTGGGTCTTCTTCCAGCAATTCTCCTTGGAAGACCATGCAATCCTCTTTACATTGTTCATCTTGCGAATGGTTGTAGTGAAAGGTAAGCAGTGGAAACTCTTGGTTGAACTGGATTTGCTCGGTTGTATGAGGCTCAATGTAAGTCCAGCCTGGTTTTGCAGTTTCAGTGAAGCTGCTTCCCAGTCCACCTAAAGATCCGCCTTTTTCATTTGTCCCTTCAATAAACAGATAGATCTTACCGTCTTCTTCAACTCCGACGCTTAATACATTAGAGGAATCAGGAAATACAGTTGTTGCACTGAAAGAGGAATCTTTAAAAGATACACAAAGCCGAGACAAAGGTTCCATTTCAGAAAACTGCCAATTGTAAAAAGTGGTGGACTGACCGTATTCACTGGCCTGGAAAGAAGGCTGGTAATCTTCAATCACGGATGCTGAGTACTTTGGAGAATTTGAGCAGCCAACAAGGAAAACCAATCCGATCAATCCCAGATATTTTTTGTATTTAGGCCGATTATCCCACATCGTCTTAATATACTTCATCAAGCTTTTTCTCCTTCCTTTTTGTGATTTAATACTAGTATGTTCTTTGCACGGTTTATAGTCCCAAAAATTCGAGAACATAGGGGGATGTATGGATACTGTTAATAATTTAGGCTTCGTCGAAAAAATGCTCAGAAAGAAACACGGCTTTTCATTAGACAATGTTTCAAAAGATTTAAAAATTTCAAAAGGCAATTTAAGTGAGATGGAAAATGGCAGACGGTCTCTCAAGGAGACTCTATTTTGTCAGTTTGTGGAACAGTATAAAATCAATTTTGACTTTGATCTCGGGCTTTTGAAAGAGGCCGAACAGCTGCTACAGGAATTAATGGAAGCTTATACATATAAAAATGTTGAAAAAGAACGTCAGATCAAACAGAAATTCTTTGAACAGGAAAAAAAATATGAGTATTCGTTTGCCTGCCTGTATCTTCCTTTAATAAAAGCGTTTTGGACACACAATAAGAAACCGGCAGAATTTACTGTATCTGAACTTGATGCATTCGCAGACGTCTCTGAGTATTTTTCTGTATATGCTCCAGATGAAAAGGCCCTTTTTCTATATCTCAAAGGTCTCGTTGCAAAAAAGAAGCGAAATCTAAATCATGCTCTTCATGAATATTCAGAAGCTTTAGATCTGCTCAATGGAAAAAAGTGGCCACAGCTCGAGGGGATTATTAAGTTAAACTATGCAATTGCGCTTTCAGAGTCTTCCTCTTTCTTTTCGGCTTATCTCATCGGACAAGAAGCCAGTGAAATTTTCTCAAAACATGATAACTATGTTAGGGCATTGATGAGTTCCAACAATCAAGCAAACTATTTAATTTATCTACAGGCATATTCAAATGCCAAAGAAATTTTGAATAGAGTTTTACTGTCGCAGCAATCTTTTCCTGGGCACTCTTTCTCTAAATTTGCGGTTTCAACAATGCTTTTGGCTTTGGTCATGGGGGAAGAATTTGAGCAGGCTATCCAGTTTGCAAAAGAATACCCAATGGATGACGAAGATCGTTATGTAGGAAACAGATCTTTGTTGCCATATTGTTATTATCGGCTTGGTGAACCAGATCAATGCCTTCTTTCGATGACAGAACTCAGTCAAGAGGCGCTTACTCGTGACGACAAGGCTTTTCATGCCTTATTGATGGCAATTCTTGAAGAGGATAAAGAAAGGATTGAAGCGGCTAAGAAAAAAATGATCAGGGTTTGCTGCAAACAGCTGAACTGGGCGATGTTGATGATTGTATATCAATTGCTCATTTATTACTACAAGTCCGAAAATGAGACAGATTTGTTAATTGATGCGTACGAATGCAAAGATAAAGTCTGCCGGCATATCCTTCCGGTTGATTGGGGAAGATGATCACTTCCAGTTTCATTCGATTGAAGGATTCATTTTGGAGTTGACTGGAAGATGGTGTCCAGTTTTCGTTCCGTTTTTGTCGCCAAAAGGTTAGAAAGAGTGCTTAATCTGACCATACCTGCACCAAAAATTGAGTATGGAAATCGCTTAATTTTAAATTCTCACTTTGTATAAAACAATTATAAGCGTTCTCGAACTTTTGAAACTCTTACGAAAATATATTTTTTAACCTCAGCAGTCTTTAGAAATTGCCAATTGTGGCATTGTTCAAAATTCTTTCTTTTTTGGTTGTACAGCTAACATTGCACAGAAATGATGAATGATTTACACTCACCTGCTTGGCGAAAAGGAAAATGGTCGGAAAACTGTCCTTTAAAGGCGTTTCCGACCATTTGTCGATTTTGATGAATTGTTCAGATATAATTGATTTAAGCAAAATAGAATTCATTATGACTATCGATCACTGTATCTTATCATTAATTTACTTATCTATAACAACTTTAACATGCATTTGATAAAGTCGTTTTAAAGCAATTATAGATTATCTATATTCTTAAATAAAAATTCAAATAAATGCAATTGATAGTTTTCGAGTAAAGATCACATATATCCTCCTCTTACTGCTTTTGTAGGTGTATTTTGCTAATCAATATTCAAGGAGGGCGATTCGATGCATACCAAAAATTCATCCGGAAAAAGATCCTGTCTCTGGCCTTGTCTACTGTTTTTTCTCCTACTCAATTTATTCGGATTTCTGGGTCACTCTAGTTCAGAAGGTTTATGGGTTGTTGTGATCATGGCGATTCTTTTTGTTCTGATTGCAGTTCTCTGGGTGTGGCTGAAGAAGCAATTACCAGAAAGCAAAAGACTGTACTGGTTCCTTTTACTTTGTGTTGTTTTGCTGATTGTTGGCTACAGTTTTCCCTCTTTCCATCAACCTGAAGGCATGATGGCCGGAACAATGTCCTTCAACTATTCCCAGATCGGATGGATTCTGGTGGGGATTTCCTGGACCCTGTTTGTTGGGTTCTGCTTGATTCCAGTGAACAAGAAACAATGAATTTATAAACCTGTCCCGGCATTCCCCAGCAAGACAGCTACCTCTTTTCCAGTCTGATTGATAATAGGAACGGAATCATCCAGACACTAAAGTGAAACGCACCTAGCTGCTCTCGTGAGAGTTGAGAAGCCTGATCAATGGCATACAAAAAGGCTCTAAACCACTTGGGAGATAGAAAATCCACCCAATGGTTTAGAGCCGGTAATTTAAAAACCACTTACAAATTTAGAACGCCTATGTTCATCTCGGAGACAAAACAAATGAAACTATTTATCTTCAGGATCTAAGGTCCGAGAGTCGATTTCCTTTTCGACTTTCTCATGGTACTTTTCTTCCATATTTTCAGCATGCTTGATCAGACCAAACTTTTTAGAAATTTCCATCACAAGGACAGGAACAAAAATCAAAAGCACGCCAATCAGATACAGCTGCCATGGTAGATACATCACACCAAAGGCGGTCATAATGCCTGGAATAAACTGAACAATGACCATCATGGCAGTCGAAGCTGCTACAGCCATATTCAGATGCTTATTGGTAAATGGACCAATCTTAAACAGGCTCTTTTCGGAGCGCATGTTATAAGCCTGGATAACCTGAGAGAAAGCAAGAACCATGAAGCACAGGCTGCGGCCGCCCATTTCTGAACCAGTCCAGGTTTCACCAATTCTGAAGGCAATAATGGCCAGCAGACCAAACATCATTCCCTGTAAAATAATCCGGGTGCCAAAGCCATTCGCAAAAATCCCCTGATTTTTTGGCGTTGGCGCCTGATTCATAACAGCATCATCAACTGGCTCCATGCCAAGCGCAATGGCAGGCAGCGAATCAGTGACCATATTAATCCATAATAACTGCATCGAAAGCAGCGCGGACTGTTTCCACAGCAGCATTACAAAGAATACAACAAGGACTTCACCAATATTGGTTCCCAGCAGATATCCAACAACGTTTTTAATATTGGCATAAATACCGCGGCCTTCCCGCACAGCTGCAATGATTGTCGCAAAGTTGTCGTCACTCAGTGTCATATCCGAAGCGCCTTTGGCCACATCCGTTCCGGTAACCCCCATCGCAACACCGATATCTGCTGCTTTTAAGGCTGGAGCGTCATTGACCCCGTCGCCCGTCATAGCAACAGTCTGACCCAGTTTCTGCCAGGCTTTAACAATCCGAATTTTATTTTCCGGAGAAACGCGCGCATAAACCGAAATCTGTGGAGCTTCTTTTTCCAGTTCCCGATCCGTCATGGCATCGACATCCGCTCCAGTGACCGCTTTATCACCAGGACGCAGAATACCCAGTTTTTTTGCGATTGCGGAGGCTGTAACAACATGGTCTCCCGTAATCATCACAGTACGGATCCCTGCTTTCTTGGCTTCGGCAACTGCCTGAGCTGCTTCTTCTCTAGGTGGGTCAATCATACCGACCATGCCTAAGAAGGTCAGGTCTTTTTCAATATCTTCACTGGTGATATTTTCAGGCATGGAATCAAATTCACGCTTGGCAATTGCAATCACACGCAGTGCATTTTCAGACATCTGCTGGTTAATCTTCTTGGCTTCTTCCGTATTGCCATGTGTAATGCGTGGCAGCATCTGGTCGAAAGCCCCTTTGGTGATGGCTACATACTTATCTCCAACCTTATTAATACTTGTCATCATTTTACGATCGGAGTCAAAAGGCAGATCCGCTATCCGCGGATATTCTTTATTCAGTTCATCTTTTGGCATGCCGTTGTTCTGGGCAGCCATAACAATTGAGGTTTCCGTTGGATCCCCGATATGGATCCATTTTTTGCCATCCCAGGTAACCGATCCATCCGAATCGAGTGTTCCATATTTCAGTAATTCTTTAACGCCATCCGAGTTGGATGTTGTAATGTCTTCAATCGCATTGGAACCATCCACATAGGCTTCCGTTAACGTCATGCGATTCTGGGTCAGGGTTCCAGTCTTATCTGAGCAGATGACTGAAGCCGAGCCTAATGTTTCAACAGCTGGCAGTTTACGGATAATGGCATTTTTCTTAACCATCCTCTGCACACCAATCGAAAGAACGATCGTTACAATCGCTGGCAGACCTTCAGGAATTGCTGAAACAGCCAGCGAAACAGCTGTCATGAACAGCTCCAACGGATTCTGACCATCCATCAAGCCAATCACAAAGATAATGGCACAGCAGACAATCGCCAGAATTCCCAGATATTTTCCAAGCTGGTTGAGCTTTTTCTGAAGAGGGGTCATCGTCTCCTGCTCACTGTCGAGCAGGTTGGCAATTTTACCCATTTCCGTATCCATGCCGGTTGCCGTAACAATTGCCATACCGGTGCCATACGAAATCGTACAGCCAGAGTAAATCATATCCTTACGATCTCCCAGCGGTGCTTTTTCTTCGATGACAGCCGTAGCTTCTTTTTCTGCTGGTACACTTTCCCCCGTCAGAGCCGACTCATCCGATTTCATAGATGATGAACGGACTAACCGAGCGTCAGCCGGCACAAAATCTCCAGCATCTAATCGAATCAGATCTCCAGGAACCAGATCTTTCGATTCGACCAACGTTTCTTTTCCATCGCGAATTACCCGGGCTTTTGGAGCCGACAAGGACTGTAAAGCTTCCAGTGCTTTTTCGGCTTTATCCTCCTGGGCTACCCCCATTGCCGCATTCACAACAACAATCAGAACAATTAAAAACGGTTCAAACAACCCCTTGATGCCTTCATGATTCATGATGGAAACCACCAGCGAAATTGCGGCAGCCGCTAGCAGAATCAGAATCATCGGATCTTTAAATTGATCTAAGAACTTCGAGAACTTGGATTGTTTTTTCTTGGCCTTCAGCTGATTGGGACCATACTTGGATAGTCGACTTTCAGCTTCCTGCCCACTTAGACCATTGGAAGGGCTGGTTTTCAGCTCTTCAGCAGTCTGCTGGACAGAGAGATTATGAAATTGCATCAAATTCCACCTTTCAGATGCCCAAATTATATCAGGCCTCCATTTTCTCCCTTTCCATCAAGCCCGACCCTCTTAAACAGCTTCTGTCCTTTGACCAGCAAAAAGCCTGCGCCTTGGACAGATTGAATTTCTTGTCCAATTCGATCTGATCCTTTCCTATAGATTCAGCAGGGGTCGATCTAAAAAAGTTGTACGAATTCATGAATACAGTTTAGTTGGTAGAAAAATCCTGAAAATTCAGGATGAATTAGGGTCACACCCACTCTGTCAGCGAAAATCAGACTCCAACTTTGTTGGAAGCAGCACCAGTTTGGGTGTGAACTTTTAGGTCTTGCTATTTTAAATTTTTATGATATTCAGGCATTTTATGCCGCCAAATTTGCACTTGCTGACGATAGGCTTCATTGAGCAGCTCTATTTCATTTTCTGATTCATAATAGGCAATCATCAGTTGATAGAGAACCATTAACATGCACCAGTTCATTTGTCTGCTGCAGATCTGGGCCATTTTCAATTTCGCCTTTTCAACACCTTTAGAATCCTTTTTCAGGATGCACTTTAAAATCTCAAAAAGTGCACAGTCATCGGCAGTCGGCTTTTCTTTTGATAAATCTTCAATCACTTTCAGGCATTCTTCATATTGTCCCAGTCTGTAATGGCAATATGGAATCAATGAGAGATTTCCTATAAAACCATTTTCAATTGGAAAAGGATGATCTTTGACAAATTGAACAGCTTGCCCGAATTCTTCCTCCAGTGTTAAGGCAAGAATCATAAGCGTCGTTGTATTTGAATAGGTCTGATTGTCATGAAACCATCGTTTCTGACAACGCTGCATATTCCGAATGCACTCCCTGGCTGCCTCAAATTCCTGCATACTGATGAGATAAGACGCACTATTGTTATCACACAGAAGCATCCGTATATGGTTGTTATGGTTGACAAAAATGGAACGCGCTTCCTGTACTGTTTTATACGCCTGAAAAAACGAAACAGTAGTTCCCAGGACATGAGCCAGATGGAATTTGATGATGCCTTCCAGTTCCGGCCATTGTTTGCGGTCTAATATATTCAAAGCTTTCTCATAGCGATCCAGTGCAGCTGGATATTTCTTTTTTTTCCCTGCTTCAAAGCCTTTGAGAAAATTGATTAAAGCTTGTTCGTCTGGCGAGAAGAAAGGCAGATAGTCATCAATTTCTTCTAAGTATCTCTTTATTCGAACATCGGGGACCTGCGCATAACGGTGAACAGATAAAAAGATATCGATTAGAAGTAAATGCAGACATCCCAAAGACTTCTGTAAGAGAGGCCGATTATGCGCCAGCCTTCTTTTGATCTTCTCTTCATCCGCAAAATCTCGATCGATCCAAGCCAATACAAAATCATTTAATAAAGACTGGGCCATGTTTGCAGGGGATTCGTCCAAAGAAAAATCAATTCCATATCGTTCCAGAAATCTGGTAAAAGCTTCTCGCTTTAAAATTCTTCTTCCATTTTCAGCCTCACTCAAAAAACCTTTTGAAATTCCAATATCATGTGACACATTTTCCAAAGAATAGCCGCAGCTCTTTCGTAGCTGCTTTTCAAAAAAGCCAAGATTACTATATACGTTCATTTTATTTTTACCATTAAGTTCACGAATTTTAGGGGGCTTTGCTTATTCTCAAATCCACTTTAGACTTAAATTGTAAAGACCGAAGGAGTGGAAAAAACAACAGTGACCCATATTTTCGCTATCGTTTTATCAATTGGTCTGACAATAGTTCCATTATTTTGCCCTGTGCATCAGACTGAAGACTATTGCTGGATCAAAGAAATCATGCCTCACGGAGGAAATGGTGAAGTATCAGAATAACTACTTGTCCTCCATCATACTAATTAACTATACGTAAATAAAAACACTATAAAAAGTATATTTTAAAAAGAACGCAACAATGATAATGATGGATGATGGATGAAAAAACCGAGATTTTCAAAATACAGCAAAAGAGAATTATTCAGTTAGGAGAATAATATGAAGTTCTGTCAACTGCTTTTTACAGGAACCGCCCGGACATTCATGGGCATATATATTTGTTCCATAAATGATTCGGGCATTCTATCGGCTCTCACAAAAACAGTGTGTTTAGCTACCATAACTCTTGTTAAAGACAGTTCTTGTAACTAAGGAAAACAACCCAAAATGCGATAGATCAATTCATCTCAAATTGGGCAATGTTACTTAATCAACAACATGAATGATGCAGGCTTATTTATTCGTCAGTATTATTAGTGTTGAAAACTACATTTGCGTAAGAGCCAAAATTCATTTCTAATAACAAAGGAGATATCTATGTTTACTAAATTATTATCTTCCACTCTTATCGTATCTACTCTGATGGCACCTACTGAATTTGACGATCAACTTGTAACGGTCGAAAATGAAATTCAAGTGGTTGAAACCAAAAACAAAGAAGCCGTAGTAACTGATACAAACGTACAAACCGGGAAGGTCGAAAAATTTACCGTTCAAGCGACACAAACCACATACGAATGGCTTTCACCAAAAATGGAGCGAATGAATTCGGTAACTACTGAAGTCTACATTCCTTTCGAAGAAAGTGTTTCCCCTCGAGACAGTCAGAGCCAAAGCAAAACTGAAGCAGGTGTAACAGCAACAGTAACTGCCAATTATTCGGTTACCAATAGCAGCGGTACGTTTACTTGGTATTCTTTTTCAGGAAGTTGGGTACCAAACCAAAGCTATAATTTAATTTCGAATCGATCTTGCGGTGCCGTCGAATATGCTGGAGGCGGAAAAAGCACGGTTCAACACCCTGGATCAAATAGCTTTGCATATACTTTAAACTGGAGTTGTTCAAGAATTCTCGGCCAGAACCCTCGGGTTTGGAGTGAGGCTACTATTACCCCCACAGGCATGGGCAGTGCATCTCATATTATTGAACTTTATATGGAATTTTAGTATGAGACAAATCTTTTAAAGGAGGCAGAACAATGTCCAAACAAACAGGGGCGATCTATATCGCACTTCCGTTGATCAGCGCCGTGATGATTGGAATTTGCTCACCATCCCAGGCAGCTTTCCGACAAGGAACAAATATGGGATTGAGTTATCTATTGTTGGCAATCGGTCTGATTATTTATACGTTGTGCCTAACAGCGAGCCGCCGACTCTGGCAGAGTGGAACTGTTTCCAAGGGGATAGTCATAATCACACTGGTTCTTTGTCTAATGATCTGGATTCTGGTCACTCCTGTATTTCCTATTCCTCTTAATGGACTGACCAATTGGATTTCAACAAGATACAATCCTTTTTCTCCAGGGCTTGCCTTTTCCTATCTGGTTTTCTGTTTGATTGATTTACTTTCAGAAAGCAAAAAACCCCAATCATAAAGAAACGACTTATCTATTGCACATCCGGTTCTTACGCAATCTGGGTGGTCCGCTAAGAGTTACTAGTCAGTACTACCTTACTTAAAGAAATTTAAGAGAAGCTGATCACAATTTGTTGGAAAACTACAAACTTTGCGTAAGAACCTTGCAGCCTACCCAGTCGATACTTTTCGAATTGGCAGGAATAAAGGGTCACTGAAAAGTCCGGTAGGATTTGGGGTTCTTGACTGTCTCCTGACAGGACACGTCACAGGTCTCAAACTGAAATAGCAATTCTTATGATTCACTCGAATCTTCCTTTATTAAACGTAAATAACAGGAGTCTGGCATCAGATAGAATGGAGTATGAGAATTGCGGATATGTTCGAAAACAACTTGTTTGCTGCTTAGGTATCCCGGAGGTTAAGTATGAAACACAAAACAAATATTCTTTCTACATTTGCGGCGGTTTGCTGCACATCACTTCTGTTTTCAGCCCCAGTTCTGGCAGACGATCAGCCTATCATGGCCGGTCAGGACATTTATCGCCTTTATAATGGACACACCGGCGAACACTTCTACACTTCAAACTCTGATGAAAAAGCCGACCTTGTTCAAAAAGGATGGATTTTTGAAGGTGTTGGATGGGTGGCGCCAACAGAAGGCGCACCTGTTTACAGAGTCTACAATCCTAACGCGGATGGCGGCGACCATTATTACACCAAGGATCTGAATGAAGCCAACTCTCTAGTTGCGGCAGGCTGGCAGATGGACAATGGTGCCCAACCTGTTTTCTATTCCGGCGGCGATATCAGTCTTTACTCGGCTTACAATCCAAACGCAAAATCAGGCTCCCACAACTATACAACAAGCCGCACCGAACAGGATGCCTTGATTGGCTCGGGATGGCTGTATGACCAGGTAGCCTGGAATGTGCTCGGCGATGGATATGAAGAAACAGATCCGTCTTTATATACACGCTTTGCGGGCCAGGAATTCACCTTGAAGAATTGGGGTGGCGCTGGCGGACCAAGTGCGTCGATGACGATCAATGCCGACGGAACCTATCGGGAAACCAACACGAGACTTTCTATCCGGCCAGGCATCGCTTCTGAATATAGCGAATTTACGGGAAAGCTTTCAGATCCAGTCAAAGTTGATGACTATACCTGGAAAGTTCACGTCGTTTCAAGCGACTTAATCCAGCCGGTCAATACAGTCCTCCATGAGGGAAATCTTTCCAAGATCATGCTGGAACCATTCGCTGGCCTGTACGCCCCAATGGATTTCTACATTGCCTCTCCTGATAAACCGATTGAAGACTATCCTGCCTTCGTTCAGGGCAGATACAGCATTCTTCCAGACAATCTCAAAGACAGCTTTCCAGGATCCTATACCCTCTATACGCCTGATGGAATGACCTTTATGAGCATCAAGAACCAATAGCATCCTGTTCGGTCTCTGCTCCAGATGGCTATCTTTCTGATTGTCCATTTCGTTGAACAGACTGCTTTGATTTCCCCATTTCTGCCTAAGAAATGGGGCTTTTCTTATTTCTTTTTGACCGTGATCTGAGTTTCTATATCAAAGGCTGCTTCAAGTTCAGTCCAGTACAAAACATTCAGATAAAATTCGTCGATCTTACTGACAAGAAGAAAAAGCGTAAATCCCTTGTAAGCAAAATAAGTGGCTCTTCACTCAAAGCGCATCGATCTTCATAATCGTCTGAATGCCAGAATGCAAAAGTACCATTTTGATTTTCAAGGCAATGGCAGCCTTTCAAAGAGTATTTACAACCGCTGAATTTGCTCAGGATAAAAATGATTTTGGACAGTTCATTTCAATGAACATGGTGAACTATCGTTCATAATATAAAGAGTAAACCTCAATCAGAAGCGCCCGAACCACGGAGTCCTCTGACAGAGTTGTTTCATAAAGCCTCTTAGAATGAGGAGATTGAATCAGGACATTGAAAATAAAGGAGAAATTGAACTTGGATTACCGCAGATTTAACAACACGATCGTTGCCCGTCTGGACAAGGGCGAAGACATTCTGGAACAGATCAAAATCATTGCCCAAAAAGAAGCCATCAAGCTGGCCAGCGTACAGGCTTTGGGCGCTGTCGATGACTTTACCGTCGGCGTGTTCGACACGAAGACAAAGCAATACCATGCCAACCACTTTGAAGGAGCTTATGAAATTGTTTCGCTGACTGGCACAATCAACACCATGCATGGTGAGTTTTACTCTCATCTGCATATGAGTGCCGGCAATGATCAGGGCCAGGTTTTTGGCGGCCACCTCAACAAAGCCAATATCAGCGCCACTTGCGAGATGATCATTACAATCATCGAAGGCGTTGTCGATCGCGAATTCAGTGAAGAAATCGGACTGAACCTGTTCTGCTTTTCCTAAAAGAAAACACACACCCAGAATCAATAAGCCCAAAAGAGATTGTTCAGACTAATCGATCCTGTCCCAAAAAGGCCGGAATTCTTCAACCCGAAGAATTCCGGCCTTTCTCTTTGCCTTGAGTGGACTGATACTTCTGAACGTCTGAACTTCGAAACAGATAAGCTGTTTTTCACTACCTTCCAGCCTGTGGATCCAGGAATCGATCTAAGAAACTATGCAGTTTATGAAAATACAATCCAAAATAACATACTTTCCAGCTTCAGGCTTACCTGGATGTGGGCTTCTATGTTTCTGTTCTATGTTCCAGCTCTATATTTCAGTTCTATCTTCCAGTCAATCCATGGATTTCTAAAGAGCTGCTGAATTCGAATTACTCTTGAATTCCGGCTGCTGCCAGGGCTTTTTTATAGTCTGGCTCATGGCTGACTTCATCGACATATTCAACATAAACGATTTGGCCATCTTCATCTGTGACAAAAACAGATCTTGCCAGCAAGCCGTTTTCTTTCATGTAGGTGCCGGTCTTCTTTGCAAAGTCATGATCTTTGTAATCAGAATACGTTTTAATTACAGTATTCTGCTCTGCTTTCGACCAGCGGTCCAATGCGAATGGAAGATCTTCGGAGACGGAAAGAACTTCTACATCCTCATGGCCTTTCATTTTATTCATAAATTTGGCCAGTTCAAGGGAGCATACGCCAGTATCCGCACTGGGGACAGCCAGGATGATCTTCTTTCCTTTTGTTTCCATCGGATGGACAGGATTGAGAGCCACGTCAATGACTTCAAAATCCGGCATCATCATGCCAGCTTCCAATGGTGTTCCTTCCAGAGTAACAGGATTGCCTAAAAATGTTGTCATACTAATTCTCCTCAATTCAGTTCAAGCTGCCGTTTTTACCTGACTGTCCGTCTACCAGGATGGAGCGAGTAAAAATGATGCCAGACGAACGAAAATCAGGCAGAACAAACGGCACGATCAGCGCACCGGCAGCTTTTCTTCTTGTTTGATTGTAGTGGACTGTTTTCCAGTTCCATATTGAGATGACCATATGGATATCGGCCATTTCACCAAAAAATCAGGGATCTGATCGCCCCAGATTCTGTATCACCAGATCCAGGCTGTCATGATCCCTGATGGTTTAATCTACTTCAGCACTTCGTTTTTAATTGCTTTGCTGGGCAGGGTCGGCTGTTTCCTGCTTTGCTTCAGGATTGACCTCTTCCTGGATCAGTACCATTAAGGCTGGGCAACCTTATGCGGGTTCAGGATATTTTTCGGGTCAAAGACTTTCTTGATGCCGACCATCAGTTCCATCGAATCTTCGGGAAGAGATTCATACAGGTATGGCTTTTTGGCAAAGCCAATTCCATGTTCACCAGATACCTGTCCGTGAAGATCTCTGGCTTTGGCATACACAGCTTCCATGGCTTCATGCAGACGTTTTTCCCATTCCTCATCAGACAGATCATCTTTGAGCATATAGGCATGAAGGTTGCCGTCTCCTGCATGGCCAAAGCTCTTGATCCGCAGATCAACAACCTCCTGCAGACCGTGCAGGTATTCAACCATTTCATTGACCCGGTTTCTTGGAACGACCATGTCGACTTCATCCATGTAAGTTGTCGAGCCTTTGATAGCTTCCAAAAAGGCGCCTCTGGCTTTCCAGATGGATTCTTCACGCTCTTCAGTATCAGAAATCAGAATATCCACAGCGCCATTGTCCAGGCAGAGTCTGGCAACGGTATCGTAAGCCGCTTCAATTTCTTCGGTAGAGTTCCCGTCAAATTTCAGAAGCAGATAGGCATCAGACTGCTTATCCGGGAATGGTTTGCCAAGATATTCTTCCGCATCTTCGATGACTTCCCGCTGCATGAATTCAATGGCAGTTGGAATCGATTTGGATTTGATAATCAGTGGGACCGTACTGATGGCATCCTTCAGTGTCGGGAATGGAATCAGCAAGGAGATTGCTTTTTTCGGTTTTGGAAGCAGCTTTAAGGTGGCTTTTGTGATAATCGCCAGTGTTCCTTCCGAACCGATGATCAGATCTTTCAGGTCATAACCCGAAGAGTTCTTTACGACTTTACCGCCGAAGTTGACGATATCCCCATTGGGCAGACAGACTTCCAGGCCGCGGACAAAATCACGGGTAACTCCATATTTTACCGCGCGCATCCCACCGGCATTGGTTGAAATATTGCCGCCGATTGTCGCAGATTTTTCCCCTGGATCAGGAGGATAGAAGAAATCGTGTTCTTCAACGAAAGCGGCCAGATCCATCAGCAGAACACCAGGCTCTACAGTAATCGTCAGGTTTTCTTCATCCAGCTCGAGGATCTGGTTCATCAATGTGGTATCCAGCATGATGCCATGTTCCATCGCAACGGCTGCCCCAACCAGGCCGGTTCCAGCGCCCCGCGGGGTAACGGGAATGCAATTGAAGGAAGCATATTTCATAATCTTTGAAACTTCTTCGGTTGTTTTCGCACGAACGACGACATCCGGCATGGAGTAAGTTCCGCCAAGTTCATCATGACCATAGTCATCAGACAGGTTTTCCGCATACAGAACACGGGTATCGTCACGGATAATATTGCGAATTGCCAGAATATCATTGGCATCGACTCGTTTGTAATCAGACATGGGCTTTCCTCTGTTCTTTCACTTTGGTGATCAATTCAGGAATAACATCATACAGATCACCAACCAGGCCATAATGGGCCACTTTGAAAATCGGGGCTGAGGCATCGGCATTGATAGCCACAATCGTATCGGCATGATCCATACCGGCTGTAAACTGGACAGCTCCGGAGACACCGCAGGTAATGATCAGTTTTGGACGAACAGTTCGTCCTGACAGACCGATCTGGGTGGTTGCAGGCAAAACCCCTGCTTCGACAAGTGGTCTTGTGCAGGCAATCTGTCCACCAAGCAGATCAGCCAGTTCCTGAAGCATTTCCAAATCTTCTGGTTTTTTCACACCACGTCCTGCTACCACCAGAACGTCGGCGTTTTCAATCATTTTTTCTTTTGGCTTCTTGACAATATCCAGAACTTCAACATGAGAAGCAAGTTTTTCCGGATTGATGAGTTCATCAATGATCGTTCCTGTTTCTTCTGGCTGATACTCTGGAGCATTCATAATTTTGTAACGAACGGTGGCCATCTGTGGACGGTTATTTGGCGTTTTGATATGGGCCATAATGTTTCCGCCAAAGGCTGGACGGATCTGAGACAGGTCGGTGTTTTCTTCCATTTCCAGGATTGTGCAGTCAGCGGTCAGGCCGGTTTTCATGCGGGCCGCGACACGCGGTGCAAGCTGTCTGCCAACGGTGGTGGCGCCAGTCAGAATCGAGGAAGGATGAATCTTTTCAATAAAGTCAGCGAATGCTGCCGTGTATGGCTCAATTTCAAATCGGGCAAGTTCTGGGTAGTCATAGACATGAACTTCATCTACACCATAGTGGAGCAGTTTATGAGCCTGTTCTTCAATATTGTGACCTAAGAACAGTGCATAGACAGGCTGATGAATGACTTCGGCCATTTCTTTCGCCTTGCCAATCAGCTCATAAGTAACCGGATGGATATTGCCATCTACATGGTCGACGTAAACCGCAATTCCCTTCCATTTGGATTTATCTACACTTGGTTTTGGAGCATCTTCTTCAAATGTGACTGCTCCTTTGGGGCCTTTGCGAACGCACAGTTTGCACATTTTGCAGGCTGCGTTAATCTGCAGGTCTTTATCGGTCAACTCCATTGCCCCGAATGGGCAGATATCGACTAAAATCTGGGGATCTTCAATACATTCGGGATGAATTACAAGTTTTGCCATGATCTCTCTCCTCTAGATAAATTTCAGATCTGTCAGCTTGTCACACAGACGGTCGGCAAGGACAGGCCCCGATCCGTTCCAAATTTCCTGGTGAGTGGAAGAATCAGGCGGGAAAATACGCTGGACCTGGGTTGGGGAACCATTCAGTCCATAATGAGAAGCATCTTTATCATTCATGTCTTTCAGACTGAGAATTGTAATTTCTCTGTCTTTAGAAGCCATCTTGCGTACGTATGACGGCAGACGCGGCATAAAAATATCTTTATCCACAGCTAAAAGGCAAGGCATCGATACTTTTGCGATTTCAATTTCGTCTGGAAGATCCATGGCGATCGTAATCGAATCCTCATCGATATCACGGATTTCTCTGACATTGGCAACAGATGGAATCTGCAGCCATTCCGAGATTTCCGGGCCAACCTGCGCGGTGTCACCGTCGATGGTCTGTTTTCCGCAGAGAATCAGATCATACTCGCCGCTGGCCTGAATGCCCTGGCTGATCGCATAGCTTGTTGCCAGCACATCCGCTCCACCAAATGCCCGATCCGAAATCAGGGTTCCGTTATCTGCTCCCATCGCAAAGGCTTCCCGGATGACTGCCTGAGCCTGAGGAGGGCCCATCGAGATGACATCCACGGTTCCACCCATTTTTTCACGGATTCTAAAGGCCGTTTCAAGAGCATACAGATCATAAGGATTCATTTTGCAGGCAGCCCCATCGCGTTTAATGACGCCAGTTACGGGATCGACTTCAACTTTATTCGATTCTGGCACCTGCTTGATGCAGACTAAAATTTTCATATGTTCTCCTTCTTGTCGAGCAGAGCGACTTTTCATAAGGAATCTCTGGAAAGCAGCGGAATACCGCTTCCAGTTTACGGATAAATTGGTACGACCATTTCTTTAATCGAATTGGTCCCACCAATATGTTTTCTATCCCTACCATAAAACTCCATCATCAAGAATGCAAGTGCGATTCCCCATTTTTTGAAAGCCTATTCAGAAATTTGAAAACGAATTCACAGTATGCATAAGAGGTACAAAGCCATGCCATACGAACATATAGAGTGGACAAGAGTGTATGAAATGGACAAGACCGGACAAGACCATATGGAGCGAACCGTAAATGCATAAGCCGGAATGCTTTTTCATGGGTACGGCGTGAAACAGACAGTGAAACAGACAGCCACCTGCCACCTGCAGCCGATTGGCTATTGGCTATTGGCGCATGAAAATCAAAAAAGCCGTTTTCTTCTATCGATGGCTATCGATGAGGAAAACGGCTTTGATGTGAGGAAATGTCTTGAAAGCAGCAACTCCGGGGTTAGCCAGGATGGCTTCAATCCGGGCAGATCAGGTTTTAAAACGGACAACCTGGTTTTCTGCCTGAATGGGCATAGCTGCTGGCTTATTTTGCGTCCGCTTTTTCGAGAGCTTCAGCAAAGCTTTCCGGGTCATTGAGGATGGAATCATTTTCCAGTAAGGAATGATCTTCAATCACTTCTGGCAGCAATGGATCAATCTCTTCTGGTTCCTTCATGGCCTGGCTGGCAAATTTTTCGAAGTTGGTATCGTGGTGAGTTTCCACCTGACGAGCCAGACGGCGGTCACGCAGTCTCTTGGCCATCTTACGGACTTCATCATTCTGGGCCCGGTGACCTTTGCATCCGGTACCAGCAGGAATCAGTTTACCGATGATGACGTTTTCTTTCAGACCAACGAGGTGGTCGACTTTACCCTTGATGGTGGCATCCGTCAGAACCTTTGTGGTTTCCTGGAAGGAGGCAGCCGACAGGAAGGAGTCGGTTTCCACAGAGGACTTCGAAATACCTAACAGAATTGGCTGGAAGGTCGCTGGAACTTTACCTTGCAGCAGTGCATCACGGTTAATCTGCGTAATGTTATTTAAGGACAGCTGAACACCAGTATTCAGATCCGTATCGCCTGGATCTGTGACGATGACTTTCTTCATCATCTGACGGATCATGACTTCCAGATGTTTATCAGAAATTTCGATACCCTGAGACTGGTAAACTTTCTTAACCTCTTTGAGGATATAGTTCTGTACCTGGTTGACACCGGCAACTGCAAGCAGTTCTTTTGGATCCAGTGGACCTTCAGTCAGCGGCTGACCCGCTTCAATTTCCTGTCCAACCTGTACCCATGGACGCAGGGTCTGGTTGGCATTGATCTTATGGGAAACAGATTCGGTTTCGTTTTTGATTTCAACTTCCTGGCGCAGTGTACCATCAATTCGTTTGATGGAGACGATTTCACCAGAAATCTGGGCGATGACGGCAACACCTTTTGGATGGCGGGCTTCAAACAGCTCTTCTACACGAGGAAGACCCTGGGTGATATCTCCACCATCACCACCGGCTACACCACCGGTATGGAATGTACGCATGGTCAGCTGAGTACCTGGTTCACCAATAGACTGGGCAGCCATTGTACCAACGGCTTCACCGACTTCAACGACTTTACCGGTTGCCATGTTTTTACCGTAGCACTTCACGCAGATACCATTGGTGGATTTGCAGGTGAAAGGCGAACGGATATACATGCCTGTAACGCCGGCATCAACGATCTTTTTGGCGATGTCTTCCGTCATGTACGTATCGGATTCGACGATCAGTTCGCCAGTTTCCGGATTGACAACATCCTGTTTGGAGTAACGGCCAACCAGACGATCATACAGAGGTTCAATGACCGTGTTTGTCTTACGGTCAACGAGATCCTCTACCCAGAAGCCTCTATCGGTTCCGCAGTCGTCTTCTTTGATGATGACATCCTGCGCAACGTCAACCAGACGACGAGTCAGGTAACCAGATTCGGCAGTCTTCAGGGCGGTATCGGTCAGACCTTTACGTACACCATGAGTGGAAATAAAGAACTCAGATACGTTCAGACCTTCACGGAAGCAAGAGTAGATTGGTACCTCGATGATGGATGGAACATATTCACCGGCACGGGATTTACCTTTGGCAGGGCGGGCCATCAGACCACGCATTCCAGCCAGCTGGGTAAAGTTAGACGTATTACCACGGGCACCGGAGGTCGCCATCATGTTGATTGGGTTTTTACGCGGCAGGTTGCTCATCAGCTCTTCAACAATGTCGTCTTTGACATCAGCCCACAGTTTATTGAGGTGACGCTCCCATTCTTCCATGGTGAGCAGACCTTTTTGCTGGAGGTGTTTGAGCTGGTCAGCTTTTTCACGGCCTTCATCGATATGTTTTTCCTTATTTGGAGCAACTTCGATATCGGACAGGGCAACAGTGATACCGGCCACGGTCGAGTATTTGAATCCAAGGGATTTAATTTCATCAAGAATTTCGGCAACGTCATCGACTTTGTAGCGTTTGAATACTTCGGCGATAACTTTACCTAAGTCTTTTTTCTTTACAGCTTCAACCGTTGGCAGGTCCGCGATGAATTTTTTAACATCGGTTCCTGGCTTGATGAAGTATTTTTCTGGCGTCTTTTCAAAGTTTTCTTTGGAAACTTCGTTCAGATATGGGAAGTCCGATGGGAACATACCGTTGAAGATGATCTTACCGACAGTTGTAGCAAGATAATCATTGGCATGTTCTGGACCAAAGCTTTCTTTGTTCAGACCGGATACTGGCAAGGCAATCCGGCTGTGCAGGTGAACCTGTCCAGTCTTGTAAGCCAGCATAACTTCATCGATATCGGAGTAAACTGTACCTTCGGCGTTGGCATAGCGTTCCCAGGCTGCTGCTTCTTTTTCAACACCGGCCTGACGATAGCGTTCCGCTTCATCGAGCAGTTCCTGTTTGGTTTCTTCCATTGTCAGATAGAAGTTGCCCATAACCATGTCCTGGCCAGGGGTAACGATAGGTTTACCATCTTTTGGACCCAGGATGTTATGGGAACCAAGCATCATAACCAGTGCTTCCGCCCGGGCTTCTTCAGACAGAGGCACGTGAATGGCCATCTGGTCACCATCGAAGTCGGCGTTGAATGCGGTACATACCAGCGGGTGCAGACGCATGGCTCTTCCTTCAACCAGTTTTGGCAAGAAGGCCTGAATGCCTAAGCGGTGCAGCGTAGGCGCACGGTTGAGCAGAACTGGATAGCCTTCGATTACTTTTTCTACGACTGGCCAGATTCTTTCGTCACGGGCTTCGATCATTTTTTCAGCCTGTTTGGCGTTGCCGACGATTTCAGAGTTCACCATTTCGTTGATAACGAATGGCTTGAACAGGTTGATCGCCATTTCACGTGGAATACCGCACTGGTACATCTTCAGATCTGGTCCTACGGCGATAACCGAACGACCGGAGAAGTCTACACGTTTACCTAACAGGTTCTGACGGAAACGTCCCTGTTTACCTTTTAAGGAGTGGGACAGTGATTTTAAGGCACGTCCGCCGGCACCCGTGATTGGTTTGGAGCGACGGCCGTTATCGATCAGAGCATCGACAGCTTCCTGAAGCATACGTTTTTCGTTCTGAACGATGATGTTTGGAGTGCCTAAATCCAGCAATTTTTTCAGACGGTTGTTACGGGTGATGACACGACGATATAAGTCGTTCAGATCACTGGTCGCAAAACGTCCGCCATCGAGCTGCAGCATTGGGCGCAGATCAGGTGGAATGACTGGAATGTTCTGGAGAATCATCCATTCTGGTTTGTTATCGGAATGACGGAAAGCGTTGATGGTGTCCAGACGTTTGATTAATTTCTTACGTTTTTCACCGGTTGCTTTTTCAAGCTGTTCCGTAACTTTGGTATATTCGGCTTCCAGGTCAACATTCTGAAGCAGTTCGAGAACCGCTTCGGCACCTGTTTTGGCTTTAAAGCCAGTTGGGCCATAAATCGCCTGGTTTTCACGGTATTCCTTTTCAGACAGAATCTGTTTGTAGTTCAGACCGCTGTCCATTGGATCCGTGACTACATAGCTGACGAAATAGACAACTTCTTCCAGCTGTTTTGGTGTCAGATCCAGCAGCAGCGCCATCCGGCTTGGAATTCCGCGCAGATACCAGATATGGGCGACTGGAGCGGCCAGGTGAATATGACCCATCCGCTCACGGCGCACGCTGGACTTGGTGATTTCAACACCGCAGCGTTCGCACTTGACGCCATTAAAATGCTTTACTTTCTTATATTTTCCACAGGCACATTCATAATCCTTGGTTGGACCGAAAATGCGTTCGCAGAACAGGCCATCCTTTTCTGCTTTCTGGGATCGGTAGTTAATCGTCTCAGGCTTGAGAACTTCTCCATACGACCATTTTTCGATGGCTTCTGGAGAGGCAAGTTTGACCTGAATCGAGGAGAAATTGTTTACTGACATTCGATCTGTACATCCTCCACTTCTTTACGTTCTTCTTCAAACTCGTCGTCTTCAGTCTGTTCGTCTTCTGTGTCATCACCTTCGAAAGTTGTTCCCGATAAGGCTTCAGCAACAACCGATGGATCCAGATCATTTTCAAGAGGTGGTTCACCGGCTTCTTCTTCGCCTTCCGGAATTTCTCTGGCTTCAACTGTAATGATGGAATCGTCGTCATGTTCAACGGCATTGTCATTCTTGTTGGAAGAGTTCAGAGAAACAACGTTGTTGTTGTCATCGAGCAGTGTGACATCAATGGCCAGACCCTGAAGTTCGTTGATCAGTACGCGGAAGGATTCTGGAACGCCTGGTTCTGGAATGTCTTTACCTTTCGTGATCGCTTCATAGGTTTCAATACGGCCCTGAATATCGTCAGACTTGATGGTCAGGATTTCCTGCAGAGTATGGCTGGCACCATAAGCTTCCAGTGCCCAGACTTCCATTTCTCCAAAACGCTGGCCGCCATTCTGTGCTTTACCACCTAATGGCTGCTGCGTAATTGTGGAATAAGGTCCAGTTGCACGGGCGTGCAGTTTATCGTCAACCATGTGCGCGAGTTTGATCATATACATGACACCGACGGAAATCCGTTCATCGAATGGCAGACCAGTCTGGCCATCGTAAAGAACCTGTTTCCCATCGAATGTCATCTGTGCTTCTTTCATGACATCAGCCAGATCTTCGTTGGACAGACCATCGAATACAGGTGTCGCGAATTTCTGGTTCAGTTTTTTGGCTGCATAGCCGAGGTGGATTTCCAGGATCTGCCCAATGTTCATACGGGAAGGTACACCAAATGGGTTCAGGATGATATCGATTGGGGTACCATCGGACATGAATGGCATATCTTCGATTGGCATGATCTTGGAGATTACACCTTTGTTACCATGACGGCCGGACATCTTGTCCCCTTCAGAAATCTTACGTTTCTGAGCAATGTAGACTTTGACACGGGTATTGACTCCAGGGGGCAGGTCGGATCCATCCCCGCGTTTGAAGACTTTGGTGCTGTGAACAATACCAGCGCCACCATGTGGAACTTTCAACGAATTGTCGCGCACTTCTCTGGATTTTTCACCAAAGATCGCGAGCAGCAGTTTTTCTTCCGGAGAAACTTCGGACTGGCCTTTTGGCGTAACTTTACCAACCAGAATATCTCCTTCGTGAACTTCAGAACCTTTGAGGATGACGCCATTCTCATCGAGTTTCTTCAGCGTGTTTTCGGATACGTTTGGAATATCACGGGTGATTTCTTCCGGTCCAAGCTTCGTATCCCGGCAGTCGATGTCGTATTCCTCAAGGTGGATTGAGGTGTAGACGTCATCGCTGACCATCCGTTCAGACATAATGATGGCATCTTCATAGTTGTAGCCATACCAGGTCATATAGGCGATGGTTACGTTCTGACCTAAAGCCAGTTCGCCATTTTCCATGGATGGTCCATCGGCCAGGATATCGCCGGCTTCAACTTCTTCGCCAACTTTAACGATTGGTTTCTGGTTGATGCAGGTCGATGCGTTGGAACGGGAGAACTTACGGAGCATGTAGGTGTGTTCCTTGCCGGCTTTGTCGGTGTTGACAATGCGCAGGGAGTCTACATAGGTAATGGTTCCGTCTTCTTTTGCGACGATACCAACACCGGAGTCTTTGGCAATCTTGTATTCAATACCAGTGCCGACATACGGGGAATGCGGCTGGAGCAAAGGTACGGCCTGACGCTGCATGTTGGCACCCATCAGGGCACGGGAGGCGTCATCGTTTTCCAGGAATGGAACACAGGCGGTTGCAACCGAAACGATCTGTTTCGGGCTGACGTCGGCCAGTTCGACTTCGGATTTGTCAGCGATGATTGTATCGCCATTTTTACGGGCAACGACACGATCGTGGATCAGACGGCCATCACGAACTTCGTTGGCCTGGGCGATCACGTAATCGGCTTCTTCATCCGCAGACAGGTATACCGCCTTTTCGGATACAGTGCCATCTTTATTTACGATTCGATATGGAGTCTGGATGAATCCATATTCGTTGATTTTTGCATAAGTTGTCAGGTTGGAAATCAGACCAATGTTTGGACCTTCAGGGGTCTCGATTGGGCAGATTCGGCCATAGTGAGAGGAGTGAACGTCTCGAACTTCAAATCCGGCACGGTCACGCGTCAGACCACCTGGGCCTAAAGCGGAAATACGGCGCTTGTTGGTCAGTTCAGCCAGTGGGTTTTGCTGGTCCATGAACTGGGACAGCTGAGAAGAAGAGAAGAACTCTTTAATCGCTGCAGTTAATGGACGAACGTTGGTGAGTTTTTTCGGGTTGATGTTTTCAACTTCCTGGATGGACATTCTTTCCTTCACCACACGTTCCATTCGGCTTAAACCGATACGGAACTGGTTCTGGATCAGTTCACCAACCGAACGGATCCGACGGTTGCCCAGCATATCGATATCATCGGTCTCGCCAATTCCTTCCATAACATTCAGATCATAGGCAAAGAATGCATAAATATCTGGAATTGTCACGGTATGCATATTGGCAAACGGATCATTTCCGGTAATATGAACCAGCTGGCCATTTTTATCTTCGACATCGATTTCCTGAACGGCTGCACCGATTAACCATGCCGTAACATCTTCGTTCTGCATGCGGCCTTTGAGATCAAAGACAGCGGCGTCATCCAGTTTTTCCGGTGTTACACCAATGGTGTAGCGGCCGGCAATCGGTTCGAGATCGGAGTTCACCAGATCACGGCCATCTTTATCTGTCAGACGGCCTAAGGTGAGCAGACGCTGACCATAGTTCAGGACGGCGTCAACATTTTCGTCTGTTAATGTGACAGGTTTTGCCACCAGACCCGCATAAATCTTGACAGGTTTGTCAAATTTTACGATCTGTTCTACATCCTGAGGAGTAAGAACCTGACCCTGTTCAAGCAGAACCCCATCCAGCGTGATATCTTCAGCCAGGACACGGCCAATCAGACCTGTTTTATAAGAGGCAGGAATGGTTACGATATCCGCTTCGAGGAATTCTGGTTTGAAAGGATATGGATTCATGTAAAGACCTTTTGCGAGTTCGCCGCGCAAAGCGTTGCGTTCATCACGGGTTACATGAGTTCCTTTTGGCATGAATACTTCGCCATCTACGCCAATAATGTCGTGGGCAAGAGTTGTATTCATGGTACGGGCTACAGCATTGAGCTTTTTGCCCAGTTTATAACGGCCGGCTTTGGTCAGATCATAACGGCGCGGGTCAAAGAATTTGGCCTGCATGAGGGTGATGGATCCATCCAGAGTCGGGATTTCGTCAGAGCGCTGGTTTTCATAGAAAGAAAGCAGGGCTTCTTCTGTTGTTTTGACTTTATCAGCGAGCAGTGTGTTTTCGATTTCTTCAGATTTTCCAAAGAAGCCGTTGAATAACATGAGATACTGGTTCATGTATTCGCGGTTGCCCTCGTCGACAGCCACGTCTTTTGCTTCCTTGCCAATGGCTTTCAGGAACGTATCCAAAGGCTTGGTGTCAAAAGCGTCTTCTCCTTTTTCCAAAGAGAAGCTCATTCCTAAGGCTTTAAAGAAAATCGAGGACAGGATCTTACGGCGACGGTCAATGGAAACATTGATGGCGCGGCCATTCGTGTTCTTTTTCTGTTCGGTCATGAACTCAAGCCATGTACCACGGCTAGGAATCAGTTCACAACTGTAATTCTGACGGCCAGTCTTGTTATCATAAGATTCCGCGAAATACGCGCCAGGAGAACGAACAATCTGAGAAACGATGACACGCTCAGCACCATTGATGATGAATGTACCAGTTTCCGTCATCTGGGGAAATTCACCAAGATAGACTCTGTCTGCTTTGGTGATGACTTCTCCATTTTCGTTGACCACTTCCAGTTCCATGTCAACTTCAAGAGAAGCAGCGTAGTTGCACTCTTTCTCCATGGCTTCCTGCGGAGTACATTTTGGTTTAGCAAAATGGAATCCTTTATAGTTCAGTTTGATATTCTTGTTGAAACTTTCAATCGGGAAGATTTCATTGAAAACTTCTTCAATTCCCTGCTTGGTAAACCAGTCGTAGGAATTCGTCTGAATTTCGACCAGATTTGGAAGCTCCAGCTTTCCGGAGACTTTTGAATAGTCCCGTCTAAATGCTTTTTTTCCTTCCGGAACGATTTGGTATGGTTTATTGCCTTCCATGCGCACGATCCTTTCTTCAGTATTGAACAACAGCCAGTTTTCGGCTATTATGCAATTTACTAGTGTATGATGGTCCTTACCCTTTTGCAAATGAGATTCCCTGCAACCCCTTTAATTTATGGGTATTTTATACATTTTTTGGACCTTTTCAGATTTTGAGTTAAAATACAAGTCTTGACTTACATCCTGAAAAGACGTATACAGCTCTTTTCCGGTCTTCACACGCATCCTTTCTGTCTGCGGGCTTTGCATCTCGATATCATTTTCAACTTTTAAACCCTTGTTGTGCCTTTCATCTGCCTGAAAGATCACTTTTCAGGGCGAATCTGTTCAATTTCTTCGGCGGGGGATCCGAAGAGGAAAGAACAGAGTACAACCTTTCGATGTCTTTGTCACTTTTTCAACTTCAACGCCCAGCCTGATCAACCGATTCTTCCATTCAGTTTGTTCCTCTTCGTTCAAAAAGCCATCTGATTTGCCCTGCAGCTCATACTCTTTTTTTGTGGAAATTGCAACCACAATTGCCTTTTGAAAATTATCCCCTGTTTTCTGGCTTTCCTGTCTGAAACAAGACTGTTCTAAGCTCTGCTTATAAAAGATGGACAAACGAACATTGTTTTTTGTAAAAAAGAGAGACAGAATGAGGAGGAAGGATGTATTTGCGGGATACATTTAGAGAGGTCCTGCTTCAGTGGACGATTCAAGGGGGTTGTTTGCTTTAAGCAAACAGCCCCTTTTGAGCGTCAAGAAGAATAGATACCAGACTATACTATGCAAGATCGATGCAGATTCCTTTAAATATTTTCGTAGAATCGATTATCGGATTCGTGTGACAACATGGAACCTCCCCTCTTTTCCAAAATCTGAACCTGAAAAAGCCTGTCTGCAGCTGCCGACAGGCTTTTGATTCTCTGTTTTCAATTTGAAAGATTTGCCAGACCAGTACCGGTATGGTTTCCACCAGAAATATCTTTTGCCAGTTTCTGATTCAGCGGAGCAGTGCTCAAAGCTGTAAGAAGGAGAGTGGTTATCCGGCAATCCGACGGCTTCGTCTTCGGGCTGCCACTTCCGGATCGTCTTCTTCTTCCGGGATGCGCACATGTCGGGCAACAGGGGGCGGAGTTCCTGTTGAATCCGAAGAATGCTGTTGTTCGCCTGCCCAGGGTGCATCCGGTTCTTCTTTTCTGGCATGGGAATGTTCCCATTCTTCTTTTCGCTCACTCAGATCCCGTTTGGTAATGCGATGCGTTCCCTGCCACATCGCCGGCACAAGCAGCAAAATAATCGGCAGCAGTTCCAGACGACCCGCCAGCATGGCAAAAGACAAAGCCAGTTTTGCCACATTTGAGAATCCGGCAAAGGTAGACATTGGGCCCACATCGCCAAGACCCGGACCAATATTGTTGATGGTGGCGGCGACTGCAGAAAAGTTTGTCACCAGATCCTTGCCGTCAATCGTGACAACCAGAAGGACACTCACAAACACGATCAGATAAATGGCCAGAAAAACATTGATGGCCCGAACGGTTTCATGCGCAATCGGTTTTCCGTCCATATGGACTTTTTCTACGAGTCCTGGATGAAGCAGATTGCGAAATTCTTTTTTGATGCCTTTGACCATGACGTTAAAACGACTGACCTTGATTCCACCCCCGGTTGAACCGGCGCAGGCGCCGATAAACATAATGATGATCAGTAAAGTCCTTGCTAACGGCGTCCATAAATTGAAATCAACCGTCGCATAGCCCGTGGTCGTAATCAAAGACGAGACAGTGAAGAAAACATGGTGAATCGCCTGCCACAAATCTGGAAAACGATCCCGGACAGATAAGACAATGACAAAGGTCACCACCAGGATGATGCCAATATAAGTCAGGACTTCTTCCATGTGGAACGCCTGTTTCCATTTGCGGCGCAGCATCAGGAAATAGAAGGAGAAGTTGATTCCAAACAGCATCATAAAGATCGCAATGATTCCCTGCTGGAGCATGGTATAGTCATCAAACCCGCTAGGCCGGACCGCAAATCCGCCCGTACCGGCAGTGCCCATGGTCAGACAAAGCGTATCAAACAGCGGCATCCCGGCCAAAAGCAGAAAAACAATCTGAATCAGTGTCAGGCCGATATACATCATATACAAGGTCTTGGCGGTATCTTTGACTTTTGGAACCAGTTTGGACACATCCGGTCCTGGGGATTCGGCAATCATCAGGTTCATGAACTTGGCAGAGGTACTTGGCAGCAGAGCCAACAAAAACACCAGAACCCCCATCCCCCCGATCCAATGCGTAAAAGAACGCCAGAATAAGGATCCATGGCTGATCGTGGAAAGATCCGGAATGGTGGTACTGCCGGTTGTCGTAAACCCGGAGACCGTTTCGAAAAAGGCATCGATCGGATTGGAAATCTCACCAGCCAGAATGAAGGGCAGACTGCCAAGAATCGACATCAGAATCCATGCCAGTCCCGTCGCGGCCATCCCTTCACGCGCTCGAAAGCGGCCCATCGATTTTCGGCCCCAGGTCAGCAGCAAGCCAAGTCCCAGGCAAAGCAGGGCAACCAGAAAGTAAATCAGCGCCACATTATATTCCTGATAGCAGATCGCACAGATCATCGGAAGCAGCAAGAAGGCCGCTTCGGCTTTGCATACCTGACCGAGCACATACAGAACGGCTCTTAGATTCATGGTTTCACCTTTCTTCCTTTAGCCGAGCTGGTGGACTGATTCTGACGGGGATAAGGCGTGGTGCTGAGAATGTCCGAAATATCGGTAAATCCACAGTTATTGGTGATGACAACCACCGAATCGCCAGCCTGCATCTGATCAGAACCGCGCGGCAGAATCGATTCGTCTCCCCGGGTAATCAAAGCAATCAGCACCCCCGGCTTGAGATCCATCTGATAGAGCGGCTTGCCAATGACCGGCGCATTTTCACAGACGGTAAATTCGAGGGCTTCAACCTGGTCATTGGCCAGTTTATGCATGGTTTCCACGTTGCTTCCGGTGCCGTTGGCAATTGCACGGACATGACGCACGATAAATTCAGCAGTCAGTTTTTTCGGGTTGATCAGAGTATCCAGATCCAGATCCTGAATCACTTCATCAAACATCCGGTTGGCCTTCGTAACGGTCTTCAGGCCCGCTTTGCGGTGGGCAAACATGGACAGAAAGACATTTTCTTCATCAAAGCCCGTCAGCGAAACCAGGGCATCCATTTCCATCAGCCCTTCTTCCAGCAGCAGGTCCGCATCCGCGCCATCGCCATGGATGATGATGCAGCCTGGATGGAGCAGCGCGAATTGTTCGCAGGTGGCCAGATCATGATCAATGATCGTCACTTCCATCCCTTCTTTAAGCAGATCTTCGACAAGGTAGTGAGCAATCTTGCCTGCTCCGATAATCATGACGTGCTGGGTTGGCGCCGTCGGCAGTCCGGCTTTGCGGAAGAATTTGATGACATTGATTCGGCTGCCAGCCAAATACAGCTTATCTTTGCCTTTGAGTACAAAGTCGCCATCTGGGATATAAGCGAGCTGATTGCGCTCATCGACACAAAGCAGGACGTTATCAGCCACATGGGATCGTACGTTTTTTACTGCCAGGCCATCCAGAACGGAATTGGGCAGAATTTTAAATTTATAAATTTCCCCGATGCCATGTGAAAATGTATCGACATCAATGGCACCTGGCAAAGCCAGAACACGTTCGATTTCCTGAGCGGCCAGCAGTTCTGGATTGATGATCATATCCAGTCCTAACTGTTCTTTTAAATAGTCCATGTCCGCGGAATACTCTGGCGAACGCACGCGGGCAATCGTCCGATGGCAGCCGGCTTTTTTCGCCAGCAGGCAGGACAGCAGGTTGACTTCATCATTGGTCGTCACCGCAATGAACAAATCTGCCTCATCCAGTCCCGTTTCATTGATGGTATCTGGAGCGACAATATTGCCGGTCATCCCCATGACATCAAAGTTCGAGGTCGCCGCGCGGACGCGTTCCGATCGCGTATCGACAACGGTCAGATCATGTCCTTCCAGGGAAAGTTCTCCGGCCAGGAAGGTTCCTACCTTTCCCAATCCTGCAATTACAATCTGCATGATTTCACCCTTTCTTAAAGTTTGAGATGCATCCTCTGATGGCAGGCCCGGCTTTCTTTGGTCAGCGGTTCACTCTGATTGGCAGATGACAGGATCAAAGACTGAGTCTGACGTTGAATTTCTGTGTTTTTGTTTATGCAATCCAGTAAAAGTCCAGCCGCTTTTTTGGGGGCCTGACTGTTCTTTTCAAGCCGGCCTGCAAAGGCCCGGTCTATTCATTTTAGCGGATCAACACAAAAGAGAGTCTCTCTTTTTGAATTGTTCCGTTTTTAAGCCAAAAACTGGAATTTACTCTAACAAAACGTCCCTACCAAAGCGTTCAGAACGCCTTTGCAAACCAACACCAGCACGCTTTTGATGGACTTTATCCGTTCCATTGAGCGGTTTTGGGCGTATTCTTACGCTCTGTCCCTGGCTTGCGCGAAAATCTTCTCTCTTTTCACTTTCCAATCCAATCCTTCTTACTGGTCAGATTCAAAGGAATGCATGATTGTCAGCGCCGTATCCAGCATTTTTTCCGAAAGCTCTTCTTCCTTCAGCAGGCTGGCCGCTAACATGGCACACTTGAAATAGTCGGGATTGGCCTGGAGCTTTACAGGATCAATATGCTCAAGCAGACTGGCCAGTTCTTCCCGCCTGGCAAAATAGGCCGCCTCACGTCCCACTTCTTCCATCAGATCTTTCAGAAGCATTTCCTGATTGTTTGCGGTCGCAATGGCCATGGCTGCAATGGACAGACCTGCCTTTTCGATCTCGTTTTGAAGGCGCGATACCTCCGCGATTTCATACCCGGAAAAATACAGAAACGGCATCGTCTGCGAAAGTTTTCTGGGATCATATTCAATCGGCTTGCCACCTGTCAGTTCTTTAAGCGAACGATCAAGGTCTTCATCGCACAGGCAGCGAACTTCTTCCTTTCTGGTGATGGCTTCAAATCGTTTCATGGCCTCTGGATCAGCCTGTAAAAAACCTGGATAAAACAGAATCATCATTGTCCTCCTCATACTCATATACTGTTAATTTAGATTATTTTCCTATATAAATAATATAAGTTTATCTCTTCTGACGGTTTGTCTGTCTGGATCTGATGTTCATTAAAAAGACAATCCAAGACTTTCCTGTTCACTTTTCAAAGACAGACAGGAAAAAAGACCCGCCATTTCACCGGCTAAGTCTTCCTCTACTATAATAAAGTTAAAGTGATCCTGCCTGACGACAAACCAGATTCTCTGGTCAGGAAATCCATGAAGAACAACTCAAAAAGACAGGATCGGAAAGGAAATTTCATGAATACAAAAACCAGATTACTTTGCGGCGTTCTTTCCCTCTCTTCGCTCGGACTTCTTGGCGGCTGCCAGAATACCAGTTCGAAAGCCGCCGCTGTGGATACATTTTTTACCGCCTACAACCGGCTTTGCGAAGCCAGTTCTTTAGAGGCCGAAGGAACAATTGAATTCAGCGGCCTGGAAACCGGTTTTTCAGCCGCCTACACCTCAAAACCGCAGGCAGTCGCCATCAAAGCCACTTCATCCGGTCTTCCCCTCGCCTCCTTTTACATACGGGATGGCAAGACGTATCTCGATTATTTAGGCACCCGCTCTTCCTCTGTGGCTGCCAATCTTGGCCTTACAGATGACAATGAGTTCCATCTGCCCAATCCTTTTCTGGAATTAAGCCGGGATGAGCGTGAGGCTTTATTTGATTCGGCCAAGGTGGAGGGAGATGTGTACACATTCACGTTCAGCCCGTCCAAAATCAATACCTTGCTCGATTCCTATGGCGCCCTGTCCATTGAGCAGGGCATGCTCGAAGCCGAAATTGTCGATGGTCAGATGCGTTCGGTCGATCTCGATTTGCATGGTGTTTATGATATTCAAAGTGCCAGCGCCGATTTTGATCTGGAAGCTGAAATCAAGATTCTGGCCATGGACGAAAATGTCGTCGTTGCTTTCCCCGATGATTTAAGTACATGGGGACAGGAACAGTCAAACGACCAATAATTCACAAAACAGACAGGAATCAGGAAGGATAAACTATGCAGACAATCAAAGAACTGCTCAAGATCGGTCCCGGACCATCAAGCTCCCATACCTTTGGCCCGATGCGGGCGGCCCAGGACATGCTTCAAAGTGCGCCAAAGGCGGATGCATTTGAAATTGTTCTCTATGGCTCACTGGCTTTAACGGGCAAGGGCCATTTAACCGATGCCATTTTGAAAAATACCCTCAAAGGCAAAAAAGTCAGCATTGAGTTTGACTGGAAAACCCCGCAGGAACATCCCAACACAATGACCATCAAAGCCATCAACTCCGATGGCACATCCCTGATGCGAACCTATGTTTCGATTGGCGGCGGCAAGATCATGATCGATGGCCAGATGCCAGAAAGTGCCAAAGACATCTATCCACATACAACGCTCGATGACATTCAGGCTTACTGCAAGAAAAACTACCTGCGCCTGGATGAATACGTCACCCAGGTTGAGGGCAAGGAGATTGATGCCTATATTCTCAAGATTTACAAAGCCATGATCAACTCCGTTAAAAAAGGCCTGTCCAAAACCGGCCGGCTGCCTGGCAAGCTCAAACTTGACCGGGTGGCCTATGCCCTGTTTGAATCCGCCCAGTCCTGTGACAACGAAGCCGATAAAGATGCCCTGCTTTTACAGAGCTATGCCTATGCAGCCAGTGAACAGAATGCGTCAGGCGGAACGGTTGTGACCGCCCCGACGATGGGATCGTGCGGTGTGCTTCCCTCGCTTGTTTATCACTACGCAATGGATAAAGAAATGCCCCGCAAAACCATTCTGAACGGCTTAAAAGTGGCCGCCCTGATCGGAAACCTGATCCAGGAAAATGCGACCATCTCAGGCGCCAAAGCGGGCTGTCAGGCTGAAGTCGGTGCTGCCTGTGCCATGGCTGCGGCGTTTTGCGCCAGCTGCGATCGAATGAGCAATGAGCAGATTGAATGTGCCGCTGAAATCGGTCTGGAACATCATCTGGGGCTGACCTGTGATCCCGTTATGGGCTATGTCATGATCCCGTGTATTGAACGCAATGCGGTCGCCTCCACGCGGGCTGTCGATGCAGCCAGACTGGCTAAGTATCTGCGCAATGTGAAGAAAAACCGGGTTTCTTTTGATATGGTTGTGCGCACGATGAATCTGACCGGCAAGAAACTGCCCATGGAACTCAAAGAGACTTCTCTGGATGGCCTGGCGGTCGTTGTCATGGAAGATGGCAAATATGGCCAGCCTGGTCCAATGATGCACCAAGGCGCAGATAACGAAGACGACGAAGGCGATGACAACTAAGATTCGTCAAAATCCAATTTGCATGCAGACACTCAGAATCAACACCTTCCAAAGGTCTTTCTGGACTGGCTTTGTTTCAGTCAGAAAGACCTTTTTTGATTTTGTCTTTCCATGATGTTCTTTTTGACAGTTCAATCTTCTAACCTTCAGGGATGAAAAGATTCAGGGATGGAAAACATCAGATGGATCAGATGGAGGCAAGCCATCGTTTTTCAAAGTCAGGCAAAGCATAAATGTAAATTGTTACATTCCGTTAATATGAAATATTATTCATTCCGGTCTTTATTCCATCTTTTCACATATTCATGTTTCACATTAAAGTTCTGTAGAGTTCGAAAAAGACTTCTCTCTCCTTATCCTCTGTCCCTTATACTGAAACTGGAAAAAGGAGGGGCATATGTATTCATTTCTGAACCCTGAAAGCAGACCGGAACCTGTCAGTGCCCAGGAACTGACTGAACTGGAAGAACGTTTTGATCTTCATCTTCCTGAGGCTCTAAAAGACTATTACATGAAGTACAACTGCCAGACCATCAAGCCCGTCTGTCTTCGTGCCGGACAGGAAACCTTTGAAGTCTATGGCATGCTGCCCCTGTTCAGCGGCCCGATGTCAGTGGACCACATCCTGGAAATCTGCCAGACCTCCAACCTGTTTGGCAAAGGCTGCTTTCCCTTTGCGATCTCAGCAGAAGGGGATGATTTTGTCTATGACACCTTTACCAAGAACATCTACTTTGTTCGGCTGGATGACCTTCACCACCGGCAGAAAATCTGTACCGGCATCGATCATTTTTTCTATCTGCTCAACCAGACTGCGCAAAATAGCTGAATTCTCAATCCTCAATCTTCAATGCTGGAAACAGAACTATTCTTTATTCTTCAGCTATCCTTCAGTCTTCATTTAGAAAAGAAACGAAAAGAACTGCCCGCAGGCAGTTCTTTTCGTTTCTTTTGGAATCCAAAGCCCAAACCTGCACGATTAAACAGTGCTCTGGGGTACAGCCTGCTCTTCTTCGATTGGAGCAGGAACAGAAGTCCTGGCCAGATATTGCTCTTTGGCATGAATTTCACCCGCCTGCGTCAGCGCATATTTCGTCAGGGAGGGGCCGGCCAACTCATAAATCATGACACCAAGCAAAACAATGTTCCGGATCAACTGGCCTTCCGCTCCCATGCGCTGGCCAACTGTTGCCGCCATCCCTAAAGCGACGCCAGCCTGCGGGAACAATGTAATTCCAAGCCACTTCTGGACTGCCTTGGAAGAATGAGCCAGCGCAGAAGAGAAACGGGCGCCAAAGTACTTCCCCGCACAACGCGAAATAATATAAATCAGGCCGACGATCAGTACGGGAAGATTGGCGAAGGTGGCCAGGTTGAGTTCGGCACCGGATAAAACAAAGAATAAGGTCATCAATGGGGCCGACCAGCGATCCGCCCGATCCATCAGATCCGCCGACTTCTTGCAGCAGTTGCAGAAGACCGTACCCAGCATCATGTTGACCAACAGTGCCGACAGCGAAAATTCAATCGAACCTACATGGAATTCGATGGTGGCAATCGTAACGCCGAAAATAATAAAAGCAGTAATCAGCGAGATCCGGTTGCGGTTGGAATGGAAAATCCGGGCAGTATGAGTGAGCAGCCAGCCAAGAGCACCCTCGGCAGCCAGCGAGCAGACAATTTCGAGCAGCGGACCCGTCAGCAAAGTCAGAAGATCAGCCGAAGCGCCATCTCCAAGATTCATCGCAATGCCATAACTTGCCGCAAACAGGACCAGCCCCACCGCATCATCTAAAGCCACAACCGGAAGCAGCGTTGAAGTCACTTCCCCTTTGGCCTTATACTGACGGACAACCATCAGCGTAGCCGCTGGCGCAGTCGCCGAGGCAATAGCCCCCAGGATGAGTACATCCCTCAGAGTAAGCGTTTCAGGGATGACCAGATGAACACCGAACAGAACCAGATCGACGACCAGGGTCGTAAAGACCGCCTGAATGATCCCGATAATGACGGCCGCATGACCAGTCTTACGCAGATGGGACAGACGGAATTCACTGCCAATCGCAAAAGCGATAAAGCCTAAAGCGACATCATTAAAAGGGGTAAGAAGCAGGTTGACAATTAGGTTATTTAAGGTAAAATAAAATTATTAATACCCAAATTAAAGCATAAAGGACCTAATATGATTAAGTCATCAGAATTGGCAAAAGACTACTATACAACCGGAGAGCTGGGACGTATGCTCAACCTCAATCCTAAGACACCGTACTTTTGGGCAGCAAGAGGTGAAATAGAACATATGGTTGTTGATGGGCCAAGAATCAGATATTCTAATTCCAAGAGAAGAAGTTCTTCGGCTGCTCGAGAAATACAAGCTGCTGGCAGAGGAAGATCCGAAAATAGATATCATTTATGCAAGAGTCTCCAGCCATGGGCAGGCAAAGAATGGTGACCTTGATCGACAAATCGTTCTGGATCTGGAGTTATCTTCATCATACAAGCTGAACCGCCTGGAAATCATTAAAGATATAGGCTCTGGATTGAACACAAAGCGAAAAGGTTTACTTAAACTTGTCCAGCTTGTTCGTACTGATCATGTTGGCCGCGTTTTTATATCCCATAAAGATCGGCTGACAAGATTTGGATTTGAATATCTTCAATGGTTTTTTGAAGACCATCAAACGGAGATTATTGTTTTAGAGGCTGGTGAAGATAAAAGTCCACAGGAAGAACTGGTTGACGACCTGCTTTCACTCATTGCCTCGTTTTCTGGAAGACTGTATGGAATTCGGGCAAGCGAGAAAAAGAAGCTTCGCCAGAAGATAGAAAAAATCCAGGAGCAAGAATAACAGGGACGGCTTCTATCCGTTCAGGATGCCTAAAAATACAGTCAGAGGAATTACTTGTTCATTTATTTTAGCATCTTCTGCTTTGAAAGTTCGCTTCAAACTTTCATGATGGCAGGCGGTCTGCAGTCACGACTTCTTTATTTTTTTAACCAAATAATTTTCATTGTAATAAGCATTTGTACCTGTTCGAAATTTAGAAAGGGATGATTGATATGATGACTACAGTTGAAGCAAGGCTTGATCCAAAAACTGCATCCTCTCTCATTGCTTTTGAGAAAACTGAGATTCAGAAATGGAACCATATGCAAAGACTGGTCTGGCACCACATGAATCATCCTGAGCTTTCCACCTGTTCTGAAATGGACTGGCTGAAAAACAAATTTGGAATTAAAGAGAGAACTGCCAATTCACTTGTCAAAACAGTGGAAGGCAGAAGAAAGTCCCTTCTCGAATTAAAGAAAATCGAACTCTCGTCTTTAAAAGAAAAACTGAAGAGCAAGAAAAAGAAGTACCAAAAACGAATCAAGAAGCTAAATAAGATGAAAGAGAAAGCCGCCAGGAACAAATTGAGCGAGCAGGAACTTGTGTTCTATCGAAAAGAGAAAAGAACTCTTCACTTCATGAAGCAAAGCATTGACCGCATGGAATCCAGAAAGATGAAACTGGAAGAAACCATCAAGTCGAAAAAATTATCTATGTGCTATGGCACAAGGAAACTTTTCAACGCGCAATGGCATCTCAAAGAAAACGGATTTAAAAACCATAAGGAATGGAGACATGAATTCAGAAGATCGAGAGATCGAATGATGGCTTATATTCCACGAAGTGAAGAAACGTTTGGAAACCAGCAGTGTCATCTGGAAATGACAGATGAACAGGGGGTTTATATTCTCTCTGTGCTTCCTGGAAAACCGGTAAAGTCTGGTAAACGAGATAAGGCAGTACAGGGAAAAGTTAAATTCAGCTGGCGGCCAGCTCCTGGTGAAAGCAGATCAGCTCATCTGGACGAACTGGATAAAGAGCTTTTAAGACATAAGAACAATTCATTCGACAGGAAGCCGTTGACAGGAAAAGTTCTCAGAAGAGGAAAAGCCTGGTATCTGCAGGTTTCATTTGAAAAGGATTCTGTGCCCTGGTCTACGGAAAGCAGCCATGGAAATATTGGTCTTGACTTTAACAAGGGATTTATTCAGGCCTGCGAAACGGATCAGTCAGGAAATATCCTGGGCTTCAAAAGATTTGAACTCCCCAACCATGGAAAGAACGCCCAGGCGAAAGACGAACTTCTTAAAACAATCAAGAAAATTGTTTCCTGGGCCAGAAGTATCGGTAAAGATATCGCTTATGAAGATTTAGATTTTATCAAGACCAAGTCTTCCGTTTTGAAAGCAAGTTCCAGAAAAGGGAAAAACTATAATCGAATGGTCCACAGTCTGGCCTATTCTCAATATAAACAGGGACTTCAAAGAAGATGTTTTAAAGAAGGGGTTACCGCCACAGCGGTAAATCCAGCTTATACATCTAAACATGCAAGACCTTATTGTAAAGCACGTAAAATGAATATTCACTCCGGAGCCGCATGGCTGATTGCTCAAAGGGCAAGAGGTTTCCGCTCCTGATATTGCCATTTGTATTAAACGGCAGACCAGCCAACTCTGCCTTCTATTTTATTTGACACCAATAGTCCGTAACACTCACGATTTATATATTTTGAACGGATGATGACTTCGTCCGATATGTTTTTAGGTTTTTACTTTTGTTAATAAGTGTTCTGTACTGTCGTTTCCCCTCCAAGAGATAAGGGAATCATTGCTTTATGGGACAATTTTGAATTTTCCGGGTCTATGGGATGTACTCCCCGTATAGGGAAGCCATGCCCTTTAGTCAGGTTCGCCTGACTAAAGGGCATGGTGGAACTATGCGGAGAATTTTGTAGTCCTCAGGAAGATTGCTTTACCGTCAGGCGTATGTACGGAAAAGGGGATTTGAGGGACGAAGGCAATAGCGGCCAGTCTAAACCGCTGGCTGTCATTACCTGAATACCGAAAATACCCGATTGAAGATACGCTGAGAATTTCAACATCCTCAAACGTGTGAAATCCAAGACCTGGAATATTCAAGGTCCCAAGCAGGCAAGGGCCAAGAAGCAGACCGGCGATCAGATAAGAGGTGACATCCGGCAGCTTGAACTTGTTGCCAATCCGTGTGACCAGAAGGCCAAGCAGAATCGCAAAGGCAACACTGAGAGCATAATTCATGATTTTTCCTTCCTTCACTGCCGGAACAGAAGAGCAGCACTCTCTTCGTCTGGCAGGTTCATTGTTTCCAGTTGAAACATTTTGCGTATTCCAGTTTGCGACGGATCGCCAAAAGTTCAAGATCTTCCATGAATTCCTGGATAAATTCGAGGGCTTTTTGGAAAATGATGGAGCGCTTCCAGCTTTTTATGGGAATCTGGCTTTCCATTCTCTGCTTTTTATGGACTCAGTCCTTGACTCTTTTCCACAGACCATCCTGCCAAAACCGGTCAGGAAAATCCTTTCGAAACGTCTTTTCTGCTCTTTTGGGCAAGAAAAAAGAGGTTCTGAACGCTTCCCTGATTGGGAGGTTTTAGAACCTCTGTTTTTTACTTTTCAAAAGAATCAGAAATCAGTCTGTTTTTTCGCTTATTGGGCATCCTCAAAACTTAACAGAGTAAATCCTTCTTTGCCAAGAATGTCTTCCGCTTTCTCTTTGGCAATGGATCCTTTGGTTTTGATCAGGATTTCAGCCGCACTGTCATTGAGTTCATAGACATTGATCGAGTTGATCGAAATGCCCTGGTTTGCAAACAATGAACTGACTTTTCCTAAAATGCCAAGGCCTTCCGGAACGCGGATAACCAGACGGCTGCCTTTCTTGTTCCAGGCCAGCATATCCAAAAACGCGCGGAAAATATCGTTCTGCGTCAGAATGCCAACGACTTTGTTGTCGTCATCCACAACCGGCAGACAGCCGATGTCGTGCGCGAGCAGTTTATCGGCAGCCTGTTCCATCAGAGCATTCTGATTGATCGCAATTGGATGTTTAACCATTACGGTACGGACTTCTGTTTTGGATAACAGATAGTTGAGTTCGTAAATACTCAGACTCGTGGCTGTATTATCCGCCGCAATCATGCCTTCAGTGATCAGCCCCACCAGCTGATCTCTGGAATCTACAACCGGGATACGGTGGATCTTGTTGAATTTCATCAGGTCGATGACCGCTGAAATCTTTTCATCCGGACCGACCGTGATCGGATTTCTGGTCATAAAATCGTTTACACGAAACATAGGATCTCCTTTGTGCGTTTTGCACTCTCAGGCGCTGGCGCCTTTTTACTTGGCGGATCCGCCCAGGTAGGCGTTCTGGACATCTTCCGATTTGGCCAGTTCAGCGGCTGGCCCTTCCAGAACGACTTTTCCGGTTTCCAGAACGTACGCATAGTCCGCAACAGAAAGGGCCATGCGGGCATTCTGCTCAACCAGCAGAATGGTCGTTCCGGTTTTCTGGATATCAGAAATGATCGAGAAGATTTCCTTGACCAGAATCGGGGCCAGACCCATAGAGGGCTCATCTAGCAAAAGCAGACTTGGGCGCGCCATCAGTGCCCGGCCCATTGCAAGCATCTGCTGCTCACCGCCGGACAGCGTTGAAGCATCCTGGTTTTTTCGTTTTTCAAGAATTGGAAACCGTTCATAGACCTTCTTGAGATCGTCAGGAAGGTTTTTCTTATCTTTTCTTAAGTAAGCCCCCATCATCAGGTTCTCATAAACAGAAAGGCCTGGGAAAACATGCCGGCCTTCCGGAACCTGGACCAGCCCGCTCGATACGATCGAACGCGGAGAGGATTTATAAATGGAGTTGTCCTGGAACAGGATTTCTCCGCCTGTTTTCTTAACAATACCGCTGATCGCATGCATCAGGGAAGTCTTTCCGGCCCCGTTTGCTCCGATCAGGGTCACAATCTGACCCGGTTCAACTTTGATGGATACCCCTTTGAGGGCCTCGATAACGCCGTAATGGACGTGCAGATCTTTAACTTCCAGCAGGCTCATCTTAAATCTCCTCTCCAAGGTAGGCTTTGATGACAAATTCGTTGTTCTTGATCTCTTCAGGAGATCCATGGGCAATCAGCTGACCATAATTGAGAACGAAGATGTTTTCGCAAAGGCTCATGACCAGCGACATATCATGTTCAATCAGAACGATTGTCAGCTTGTATTTATCCCGCAGATGGTAAATCAGCTTCGTCAGATCATCGGTTTCCTGCGGGTTCATGCCGGCAGCCGGTTCATCCAGAAACAGAATCACCGGTTCAGTGGCCAGCGCCCGGGCAATTTCCAGACGACGCTGTTCACCATAGGGCAGGTTGGTCGCCAGTTCATTGCGCTTGCGGTACAGACCGACTTCCTGTAAATATTCACAGGCTTTTTCTTCAATCCAGCGTTCGGCATTGTAAAACTTGGATGTTCTTAACAGGGCCGAAGGAAGACCATAGCCAGCATTTTTGTGCATGGCCAGCTTGACGTTTTCCAGAACCGTCATGCTTTTGAAAAGACGGATGTTCTGGAAGGTCCGGGCCAGGCCCAGTTCGGTGATCTTGTAAGGCTTCATGCCGCCGATCTGTTTTTTCTTGTTATCGATATTGAGCTCAATGAGGCCTTCACTTGGCTCATAGACGCCCGTTAACAGGTTAAAGAACGTGGTTTTGCCAGCCCCGTTTGGACCGATCAGACCAACCAGCTGTCCTTTTTCAATTTTCATGTTGATGCCGGAAACAGCTGCCAGACCACCGAAGTTTTTTGACAGATTGGTGACTTCAAGAATTGGTTCCATCAGGCTGCCTCCTTTTTCGCGGCGCGCTTTTTCATCCAGCGCTCAATCGAAAGTTCCCAGGAACCCAGGATACCCTGAGGACGGAAAATCATCATGAGAACCAGAGCCGCACCATAAATAATCATGCGCAGGTCTGTGAACTGCTGCAAATACATATTGAGAATACCGATGACAATGGCAGCCAGAACAGAGGCAGACATCGAACCCATACCGCCAAAGACAACCATAACCAGAATGTCAATCGATTTATTGAAGGTAAACTGGTTTGGATTCAGAACATAGAAATAGTTGGCAAACAGGCTGCCGGCCAGTGACGCTAAAATTGCGCCGACCACAAAGGCAATGACTTTATATTTGGTTGTATTGACACCCATGGCTTCAGCGGCGATTTCATCGTCGTTGATTGCCCTGGCCGCCCGACCCGGAGCCGAACGCACAAAGTTCGTGCAGACGATCACCGAAACCACAACGGCCGCAAACAGAATCGGCCAGGTCGTCAGTTTTGGAATTCCGGTCAGACCGGCCGCCCCATTGGTAATTTTCATATTCTGGATGCAGATACGGATAATTTCCGAAAAGCCCAGCGTAACAATGGCCAGATAGTCCCCGCGAAGCCGCAGCGTTGGAATGGAAACGATCAGCGCGGCAATACTGGAAATGGCAAAACCAACCAGAATACCAATGACCATACCGCCATAGTTGGGCATCATGCGCGTCACAATCCCCGCACAATACGCACCGATGGCCATAAATCCGGCATGTCCTAAAGAAAACTGCCCGCAGATTCCGACAATCAGGTTCAGGGAAACCGCAAGAATCATATTGATACAGATCGTAAACAGGGTGGATTCATAGTAAGAGTTGATGACCCCCATACTGATCAGAACCTGGATCAGGGAAAAGACAAACAGAATCAGGACGGTCCAGACCATATTGGTTCTGGAATATAACTGTCTGGCCATGGACTACACCTTCTCTCTTTCGTTTTTGCCAAACAGACCGGTTGGCTTGATGATCAGCACCAGGATCAGGATGGCATATACAATGGCGTCACGATACAGCGAGGAGCCATAGGCAACGACCATGGTTTCGGCAATACCGATAAACAAACCGCCGACAAGGGCACCCGGAATCGATCCGATTCCGCCAAATACAGCGGCCACAAACGCTTTCAGGCCTGGAACCATCCCCATTAATGGACTGGCGGCGTTGTAATACAGACCTACTAACATACCGGCTGCCCCAGCCAGGGCCGAACCGATTAAGAAGGTCATGGAAATGGTGTTATCCACCGAAATTCCCATCAGCTTTGCGGCATTTTCGTCCGCGGATACGGCGCGCATTGCGCGGCCGATTTTTGTTTTCTGAATAATAAAGGTCAGCAGAACCATCAAAACAATTGTGACGGTAAAGATAACCATCTGAATGTACGTGATTTTAATCGGGCCAAAAACCCAGCTGGTATCTGGCAGAAGTTTCGGGAAAGTCTTAACCGAAGTTCCCATGAAAAACTGGGTGGTGTACTCGATGACGTAGCTGACACCAATGGCGGTAATCAGCGCGGTAATGCGAGGGGCTTTGCGAAGCGGTCTGTAGGCGATGCGCTCAATGAGCACACCGAGAATGCCGCACACAATCATGCAGACCAGGAGTGCGGGAAGAAAACTCATGCCCATATAGGTTGTGACAAAAAAGGCGGTATAGGCGCCAATCATATAGATGTCACCATGGGCGAAGTTGATCAGTTTGATAATTCCATACACCATCGTGTAGCCAAGAGCGACCAGGGCGTAGATACTGCCCAAAGAAAGCCCGTTGACGATCTGTTGAAGAAACTGGCTCATATTGGATTGGACTCCTTCCTAAAAAAATGCAGGGGAAGGTTTCCCCTGCAGCGGATTTCATTATTCAGCTTTTACTTCTTTGACGTTGGACTGAACGCCGTCAACCAGTTCGACAACCAGAACAGATTTGACTGGAGTGTGGTTGGATTCGTCAAAGCTGAAGGATCCTGTAATACCAGAGAAGTCAGCTTTTTTGATCGCTTCGTTGAGGGCTGCACCTGTTTCGCCAGAAGCTTCAAGGCTGGAGAGCAGCAGGTTGGTTGCATCATAGGAAAGGGCAGCAAACATGCTTGGATCTTCGCCATATTCAGCTTTGTAGTCTTCGATGAATGTTTTCAGTTCATCAGATGGATCGATAGCGGTATAAGCCGTTGTGTAGTAGATGTTATTGGCTGCATCTGTGCCCACCTGGTCAATGAAGTCCTGAGAGTCAAAGCCATCAGCGCCGATGATTGGTTTGTCAATGCCATCTGCCTGAGCTGCTTTCACGATCTGGGCAGCTTCGTTGTAGTAACCGCCGATATAGATACCGTCGAAATCTTTGTCTTTCAGTTTTGTGATGAAGCTTGCGAAATCTTTGTCACCAGACTGGTACTGCGTTTCATCAACCACTTCACCGCCTAAAGACTTGAATTCCTCAGAGAAAGCTTTTGCCAGTCCGTTTCCATAATCGGAAACTTCGTTGATGACTGCAACTTTGCGTAAACCAAGATCGTTGTAGGCATAGTCAGCCATTCCTTTGCCCTGGTAGCTGTCTTCGAAGCAAATCCGCCAGGCATATTCATATGGAGTACCGTCCTGTTTCATCATGGCATCTACCTGGGTAGCAGATGGAGAAAGAACAGGAGTCGCTTTGGAAGTTGCAAATTCATACGTTGCGATGGAGCTTGCGGAAGTAGCAGGTCCTACAACACCGACAACACCATCCTGTTCAATCAGTTTCTGGATTGCGTTGATGGATTCAGCAGGTTCGCCTTTGTCATCGATTTCAACGCCTTCCACTGTGAAAGGTTTGTCCTCTCTTGCATTAAACTGATTGATCGCAATTTTGGCACCGTTAAGTTCCTTTGTACCGTAGTCAGCAACGCCGCCGGACAGTTCAAAGTTCAGGCCGATCTTAACAGTATCACCAAGAGCTCCCCCAGCTGTGCTGGCCGTACTTGCAGTTGAACTGGCCGTACTTGCAGCTGTGGAGTCATCAGTGGAGCCAGCAGCAGAGCTGGCAGTTGAGGAAGCAGATCCTCCTTGTGAGCAGCCAGCCGCCATAGCAGAAACTAATGCCATCGCAGCAGCTGATTTCCAGATGTGTTTGTTCATTCGTATCCTCTTTCTATAAAAGATAGACCAAAGTTTAAACACAATCCTTCAGAAGCACAATCACGATTCACAAACTCAATGAAAATTCGTATTATTTTCTGAAAAAAGACGATTTTTTCTTACAGAAAACCAGCAGAATCCAGAGAAATGAACAATTTAACAAAGAATGTTCATTCCTGCTTTTCAAAAACCGCTCGTCACTTTTTCCAAAATTTTCCGCCTTTTCCATCAAATCCCGCCAGAATCCGGGCTGAAGCTGGATTTTCAATCCAATTGCGCAGTCTGTTCGTTCTTTTCAAGGGATAGTGCTTCGAAAAGCGAGAAATTTACAGGGGATTTTTTATGGAATGGGAAGATTTCCGAGAATGTGGAAGGTCTTACGAAACAAGAATTCCTGTCTCTTTCTCGACTGGATCACAAAAGCAAAGCCATTCCAAAAACAGGACATTCAAAACAGAAAGGATTACAGAATCAGACACAGGCCCAATAAAACGAAAAAAAAGCCCTGTCGCATGACAGAGCGGATCAAAACGAAGGCAGACAGAATTCAGCTGGTTTCCAGCTTTCCTGCTGACCTCTTTACCTTTTCAATGACTTAGATCAACAGCCGCACAATCGCCAGCGCACCGCTTTCCATCCAGCCAATCAGGGTAGAACGCATAATGGATAACGGACTGCTCAGAATGCCCGAGAAAATAACAACCATAAATAACAGGTTCACCCAGGCAGGCGGGTTATTCAGACGGAAATACTCACGGTCTGGTAAAAAAGCCCAGAACACTTTGGCCCCATCCAGCGGCGGGACCGGAATCAGGTTAAAAATTCCAAAACCAGCCGACAGGATGGCAGTCGTGGAAAGCGTCGAGATCAAAAACGACCCTACAGCTGTGCTGACAAAGCCACCGGTAAAATACACCAGGATTTCAAAAATCAGGATGCACACAAACGACAGAATAAAGTTTGCCATCGGGCCGGCAAAAGCTGTCCAGACACTTCCCGCTTTTGGATCTTTATAGTGCCAGGGATCAATGGGCACTGGTTTGGCCCAGCCAAATCCAAACAACAGCAGACAGAGCAGACCTGCCCAGTCAATATGCGCCAATGGGTTTAACGAAACCCGCCCGCGATTTCTGGCGGTCTGGTCGCCCAGCCAGCTGGCCGCCAGGGCATGCGCCATTTCATGAACTGACATAGCCAGAATGACCGCAATGATCTGGATAATGATCATCCGGATATTCATCGATCGAAACATAGATAACATCGAACTGACAATCTCCTTTCTGGCCAGAGGCCATTCGATTTTTTTCCCTCAAAACAATTCCAAACAACAGAATCATCCAGACGGGATACATTGAGTTTTGCAGATTTTTCTAGAAAAGCCAACGAACAATGTATCATACTCACCAGATATCGCAACCATCGACTGACTGCTGCAATGCGTAACTGCTGCAATGAGTAACTGTCGCAGTGCCGGCACTCCATTTCTCTTTCGAATCGCTTTTCTGCTCACCTGGCTTTCTGCTTTTCAAAACCATCTGCTCTTTACAGTCTGTCTTTACTTCCAGAATGCTTCTTGCCTCTTCTCTCATTTTCTTCTTGCCAAAGAAAAAGTCTGTTCTTTCTGCAAACAGAAAGAGACAGACTGAATTTTAAACGTTAAAGCGGAAATGCATGACGTCGCCATCCTGAACGACGTAATCTTTCCCTTCCACCCGCAGTTTGCCGGCTTCTTTGACGGCCTGTTCGGTTTCGAGTTTGTCGATATCATCAAACGCATAGACTTCCGCCCGGATAAAACCGCGTTTGAAGTCAGAGTGAATGACACCGGCGCAATCCGGCGCTTTCATGCCGCGTTTAAATGTCCAGGCGCGGCATTCATCCGTTCCCGCTGTCAGGAAAGTGCACAGGTTCAATGCGCTGTAAGCAGCCTGAATAAGCGTATCCAGACCCGATTCAGGCAATCCCAGATCTTCCAGGAAGGCTTCTTTTTCTTCTGGTTCAAGACCAGAGAGTTCTTCTTCCAGACGGGCGCAGATTGGAACAATGTTGGCCTGTTCGGCATCCGCAACTGTTTTTAATGCCTGATAGTATTCATTGGCCTGGGGATCAGCAAAACCTTCGTCATCCATGTTGGCCACGTAGATGACCGGTTTCATCGTCAGCAGTGAATAATTGCGTACAATCTGTTTTTCATCCTCTGTGAACTCTAACGAACGGGCCGGGTTTCCGGCTTCAAGGTGCGGTTTGAGGCGGGAGAGCACAGCCATTTCTTCCTTAGCGGATTTGTCACCGCTGGAGGCTTTGCGCTCCACTTTGGCAATCCGGTTTTCGATGGACTGTAAGTCAGCCAGGATCAGCTCAAGATTGATGGTTTCGGCATCCCGTTTTGGATCAATGGAGTTTTCAACGTGCGTGATGTTCGGATCCGCAAAGCAGCGGACAACATGACAGATCGCATCGGTATTGCGGATGTTGCCTAAAAACTGGTTGCCCAGTCCTTCCCCACGGGAAGCCCCTTTGACCAGACCGGCAATATCGGTAAATTCAAAAGTGGTATAAATCGTTTTCTTCGGCTGAAACAAAGCCGACAGACGCTTTACACGGGCGTCTGGGACTTCAACAACGCCAACGTTTGGCGAAATCGTCGCAAACGGATAGTTGGCGGCTTCAGCCTGAGAGTTGGTAATGGCATTAAACAGAGTCGACTTGCCAACATTTGGCAGTCCGACAATTCCAGCTGTTAATGACATGAAAATCTTCCTTTCTACATTCAGATCCTCTTGATCTGTCCTCAGCAGCTTCTGCCCTTTTCAGGCGTCAGGCATAACCAGGATTCAAAACCGGACAGTTTGCACAGCCACTGAGTTTTCGTTCTTCAATAAATCATCTGGATTCGTTCGAAACGGACTTTCGGTTCGAAACTTCCTTATTCTTCCAAACTCGGATCCGCTTTGCGGACGATTCGTTTGAGCTTGCTTTCAAATTTGGAACGGGGCATCAGAACGCTGCTCTGGCATCCAAGACACTTGATCCGGATATCCGCACCCATCCGAATGATTTTCCATTCTTTGGACAGATGGCAGGGGTGTTCTTTTTTCATCTCTACGATATCCCCAAGATCATAATTCCATTCAGTCATTTATTTATTTTCCTCGTGTTTTTTCCAGGCTTCGATGGTATTTTCCAGAAGCATGCACACGGTCATCGGCCCTACACCCTTGGGAACCGGCGTGATAACCGAGGCGATTGGTTCGACATCGGAAAAGAGCACATCGCCTTTGAGCTTGCCATCGACGCGGTTGATCCCCACGTCAATCACAACAGCGCCGGGTTTGACAAAATCTTTTGTGACATATTCTGGCTTGCCAATGGCCGCAATCAGAATATCCGCTTCTTTACAGATATCGGCTGCATGGGCAGTGCGCGAGTGAATCGTCGTCACTGTGGCGTTTTTCTTCTGGAGCAGCAGACCGACCGGTTTGCCAACCAGATTGCTGCGGCCCATGACCACCGCCCGTTTGCCAGACAGATCATCCAGACCGGCTTCTTTTAAGATCGCCATGACCCCTTTTGGAGTGCAGGGAACAAATCCTTCTCGATCGAGCACCAGCGCGCCGGCATTAGCCGGATGGAGTCCATCGACGTCTTTATCCGGTGAAATTGCCAGTAAAGCGGCTTTTTCATCGAGTCCCTTGGGCAGCGGCAGCTGAACCAGAATGCCATCAACCTTGGGGTTTTCGTTTTCAGCCTGAATGACTTTTTCCAGTTCGGCCTGGTCAATATCGGCCGGCAGATGAATGGTCCGGTTTTCAATTCCGATTTTATGGCAGGCATTGGCCTTGGAACGAACATAGGACTGACTGGCCGGATTGTCGCCAACCAGAATCACAGAAAGGCAAGGCAGTCTGTCACCCTGTTCAATTAAGCGGTCGATCTTTTCTTTCATCTGGCCCTGCAATTTGGCGGCCAGTTCACTTCCATATAAAATCATAGGCTTCCTCTTCTTTTTTTTCTCATACCGTAAGACCAGTTTTCTTCTGGATGGGCATTCGATCAGAATTTGAGTTCTTTACTGTCCAGAACAATGGTGATCGGGCCATCGTTGAGCAGGTCGATTTTCATATCGGCCTGAAAGATGCCGGTTTCGGTGTGAATCTGCTCTTTGAGAAGAGCATTGAACTTATCATACATCAGACTTGCTATTTGCGCAGGCGCCGCTTCGCCAAATCCCGGCCGGTTGCCCTTTACGCAGCTCGCATACAGGGTAAACTGCGAAATGGAAAGAATGCTTCCGCCCACCTGCTGCACATTCAGATTCATTTTGTCCTGCTCATCCGTAAAAATGCGCAGGTTGAGAATTTTATGAATCATCTTTTCAAGAGTCCGGTCGGTATCGTCAGGCGCAAAGCCGACAAACAGGCACAGGCCATTTTCAATGGCGCCAGTCACCTGGCCATTCACCGTGCAGCTTGCATGGCTGACACGCTGTAAGACAACTCTCATTCAGGATCCCTTTCTAACAGGCAGATGGCCATTGCCGCCATTCCTTCCTGACGGCCAATAAAGCCAAGTTTTTCGCCGCGCGTGGCTTTGACGGAAATCTGGTCAAGACCAGTATGCAGGGCTGTGGCGAGATTTTCACGGATCGCCGGAATATAAGGAGCGATTTTGGGCTTTTCAGCCAGAATGGTCGCATCCACATTGCCGATCGAATAGCCTTGTTCTTTCATCAGCTGATAGATGTGTTCCAGCAGAATCATGGAGCTGATTCCTTTATAGGCTGGATCCGTATCCGGAAAATGACTGCCCAGATCCCCAAGGGCAAGGGCACCTAAAATGCTTTCGCCAATGGCATGGGTGAGAACATCGGCATCCGAATGACCGACCAGTCCTTTGGAAGAGTCGATCTCTACACCACCAAGAACAAGCCGGCGTCCTTCTTCAAGAGGATGAATATCGATGGATTGTCCAATTCGAAACATACAGAGGCTTCCTTTCTATGAAAAAAGACCAGAGAAAACTCCCTGGTCGATATGGTTTCTCTAAAAATTCAAGATAAATGCAGACAGGGAACCGCCTTTATTCTAGCCAATTCCCGATTGGAATGAAAATTCTGGGGCCTGTAATCGCAATGGACTGAAACGGCCTTTTTCCTTCTGCTTTGGTCTGACCGATCTGACTGGTCTGATTGATCGATCTGAAAGATCTTTGGCTTTAGCGTTCTACCTGGATGTAGGTGTAATCCGTGCAGCCTGGAACTTCAACACTGGCCACAACCGTCTGAGAAACGCCATCGGTAATGTAGTTGCCATGAACAGCCTGACCATCGCCAATATAAACAGCAATATGGTCAAGTCCATCACCACCCTGGTTGTAGTAAACCAGGTTTCCAGCCTGTGGATTGTCCGTCGCATAGCCATACATTGCTTCATATTCACGCGGCCACAGGGTGGCAGCATCCTGCACACCGGCATTGGCTAAAGCGGCCTGAACCACTTCAGTGCACTGCATGCCGTCGGTCACGCCAACCAGTTTCAATGCTTCATCGGCAATACGGGCATTGAGATCCGCATACTGATCACTTGGAGCTTCAACGATTGGAGAATCCGCTGGATCTTCTACTGGATCCACTGGCGTTGGGTCAACTGGTGGTTCAACTGGTTGTTCTGGAGCAGGAACATCATCGGGGACAACGGGATCAGGGACAACAGGATCAGCTGGAGCAGGTTCTGTTGGCTCTACCGGAGCTGGTTCTGGTGTTTCAGCCGTTGGATCTTCTGCGGTTTCATAGGTTGGAGCTTCATCCAAAACTGGAATTTCAGCCACTGGATCTGGAGAAATTTCGGCAGTTGGGCCATCGCCGGCATCCGTTACCACTTCTTCAGGCGCAATCTGTTCAGCCACTTCCACTGGAGCTTCTTCCTGAACGACTGGGGCTTCTTCCTCAACCACTGGTAAAGCAGGTTCTGGCTGCTGGACTTCTGGCTGTACGACCTCTTCCTGAATGGCCGGCTGAGCTTCCATTTCAACGGGCGCCTGTTCAACCGCTTCCGTCACCGATGGCTGTTCCACAACTTCGGTTACCGGAGCCTCTGGCTGTTGGGCGATATAAACCTGAACTTCCGCCTCTGCTGGAACTGCCGGCTGGGCTTCTGAAGCCGCAGGCTCTTCGGGAGTAATCACTTCTTCAGAAGCCACCATTTCTTCAGGAGCAGCTTCTGGTTCGGTCTGTAAATCCGATTCAACAACATTCAGTTCTTCTGACTGTTCTGGAATCGAATTGGTATCGGCAAGGGATAAAGCTTCCGGTACAGAAGTTTCGGCCTGTTCTTCGATGTAGTATGAATCACTGACTTCCTTAGCCAGCTTTTCGTCCTGGTTTTCCTGAGCGAGAGCGACTGGAGAGTTCAGGGCGGAGAACATTGTATGTGCGGAATAGCCGGCGGCAAGAGCAGAAGCGACAGTCAGAGCGGCAGCTAATTTATTTCCATCTTTTTCTAAGAATTTCATGTGACACCTCGTTTTCTGAACAAATTCAGAACAATCCCTAAAGATTACACCAAACAAGCTTGTGTTTTTTAGAAGCGGATCAGTGGAAGGAGCGCGGCTTGAAAGGGATTACCATAACCGACACGCTTTACATTTAGAATTTGTCACTTAATAAGTTACACCGAGAAAAGGGGGTCTGACAACCGCCCAGAGTTAAAAACATGAGTCTCACACATTTACTTTGTCGCACTTTTTATGCACTATTGCATGGATCATTCAATTTTTACGCATATTTTAACTTTTAGGACAAAAATAGAACTCGTAAGGGAATATTGATTGCATTTCTGTCGTGAAAGTTTATAAAACTTGCTCAAAAATTGTTCGATTTACCGCTCTTTTGAAATTAAGGAAAGATAAGGAAGATCGTCATCTATATAAATTTTGAATAAACAAACAAAACGCAGGATCATTTTTCATCCGTTTTGTGTCAAAACAATCAGAATCATTTGGAAAAACAATGGGGAAACACAGAGTGTGGGATCAAAATTCTGCCTAATTTATGGGGATTTCCTCTTCTGGAAACCAGCACACAGCTCTTTTGTCCGTTTATTTTCACATACTGTGTGTCCGACTTCAGACCAGTCAGATTGGTGGGAAAATTTTTCTATTCTGGCTAAACTATGTTTTTTTCAATCTGAAAAAAAACTGAAGCAAAGTCGTGCGATTTTCTTAAAATTTCTGGCGGAGTCCAATTCTGGCCGTCTCAAAAATCTGAAGAAATTCGAGCGATTGTTTTTCATCGTTTCCGCTCTTCCCTCCCCTTTATCGCCTCTTCCCTCCTCTGTCGCACTTTTCACTTGCAGCCGCGCAAATCCGGCCCATCCAGACTCATCCCCCGGGCCTTCCCTTCAAAGAGTCCGGTAAAGAAGAATGAATGGCGGTATGCAAAAGAAAAGCGAATGCCGTCCCTTCTTACATGGGTGCAGGCATTCGCAGTGATTTTGATTCGTATCCAATTGGGTGGGGCACCAAAAGCAGAAGCTACATCTTTTCAAAACGCAGCGAGCGTCTTTTGCCTTTTTGCTTGATCGCCCGGATGACCTGGCTGGCTTCGCCATCGACATCATCTCCCGTATAGCCGCAGTCCACGACCGTCTTTTTCAGATATTCTTTCAGTCCCGTCTGCGGAAGAAGAAAATTGACCATCAGGTCTGCTTCCGGATCGCACAGTTCCCTGCTTTCCACATCCTTATCCAGCAGAACTGTATATCCGGCAATCACGAAACGATCCGTTACGCCCAATCCCTGGGGGATGGAGTTCTGATAGACGCCGTTTGCAAAAGCGCGGACTTTTGAGTACATCCAGTCTTCGTGATAGGTGGACGTTATACGAACAATCATTTTGATAAATTCATCTTTCGTTAAATTAATCATCGTCATTCCCTCCAGTTCCACGTCATGAACATTGATCCAAACGCCAGCGGCTTTTTGATTGTATACTCTGCTTTTACAAAATTAACAGCCCGCATAAGCAGATAATTATCAAGGTACAAAGATAAAAACCGGAAATGTGTTAAGACAGCATGTTCATCAATTCACTTTCAGAAGTGCGCAGCAAAACGATCCCTTCTGGATTTTGAATGAATTATTCAGATTTGAATAGTATTATGGTTGTTTTTAAATCCAAATCGGGCATTTCTGGAACTTTCTATCTGGAATGAACCATTTTGCTTCGTTAAGGTAATTTTACATCGTTCGCCCCTGGTTTAAAGATTCTATCCAGTATTTTTTGCATTTCAGTCTAAACTTTCCATAAAGTCCGTCAAAAATTGGTTCTGATCAGCATCTCTATTCCTTTTCTATTCTTTTTCAATTTTCTTATTTGTGCATTTAAGCAGTATATTCTCTTGTTTTTGTTTATTGATTAAAGACATTGTCTGCCCACTCTTCCCTGGGCCAGCCGTGACCATCAAATCTCATCGCCAGTCTGTCTGTGCGAAAAGAAACCGTCCTTTCTTATCGTTTGGAGCGAATGAAACGAAAATCAAAAGGCATAGAAAAAGGCCGCCTGCGAAAGACGACCTTTGATTGATTGCCAGCTTATTTTGTTTTTTCAATGATTTCGATGAAGGAATCTGGTTTTAAGGAAGCGCCGCCGATTAAAGCGCCATCGATGTCAGGCTGAGCCATATATTCAACGATGTTTCCAGGTTTAACCGATCCACCATACTGGATGCGTACTTTTTCAGCTGCATCTTCGCCAGCGATATCTTTTACAACGTCACGAACAAGTTTGCAGCAGTTTTCAGCGATTTCTACGGATGCAGATTTACCGGTACCGATTGCCCAGATTGGTTCGTAAGCAAGAACGATATTTGCGTATTCTTCTGGAGCGATGTCAGCTAAAGAGCCTTTGAGTTCTTCAGTGATTACATCTTTTGTTTTGCCGTTGTCATATTCTTCTTCGGTTTCGCCGATGCAAAGAATTGGAGTGATGCCAGCAGCCAGCAGTTTTTTCGCTTTTTTGTTTACCGTTTCGTTGGTGTCACCAAACATCTGGCGTCTTTCGGAGTGACCGATGATGCAATATTTCACGCCGAGTTCTTCGAGCATAGGAACGGAAACTTCGCCTGTGAAAGCGCCGCTGTCTTCGAAGTGTACGTTTTCAGCAGCAACGATCAGGTTTTTCGCTTCGTCTAAAGCAGTTTTCAGATCTGTAAAAGGAACGCCGACACCGTATAAGCCTTTGTCGCTGACCGCTTTTGCGTCAACTTCTTCAAAGAATGCCTTTGTTTCGGCATTGTTTTTGTTCATTTTCCAGTTTCCGACAATAATCTGGTCTCTCATGGTTATATCCTCTTCTCTATGAATGATGATGCCTGTTTTCAGTTTGCCTGCACCAGTTTGCTGATTGCCCAGACAAAGCTGCATGGCTGTGATCTGAAAACAGGAAGAATCAACCTGCCAGAATCAGGATTCATCCTTTCTGGCAAATCGAGCAGTGAATGATACAGAAAATTGAGTCTGCCTTCCAGTAAGCAAAAAGAAGGCAGACTGAAGAGCAATAATGATCAGCCTCGAACTCTTTTAAGCGGATAAGAGTTCAGACTGTAGGGGTATTCGCCAGTCAGAATTCAGGCAGCAATTTTTACTGTTCAGAAATGATCGCGATACCTGGCAGAGTTTTGCCTTCCATGTATTCAAGGGAAGCACCGCCGCCAGTGGAGATATGGCTGAATTTGTCTTCGAATCCAAGCTGGATTGCAGCTGCAGCAGAATCGCCGCCGCCGATTACAGTGGTTGCATCAGGCAGTTCGGAGATTGCCTCGCAGATTTCCAGGGTACCTTTGGCAAAGTTAGGCATTTCGAATACACCCATTGGGCCGTTCCAGACAACAGTCTTAGCACCCTGCAGAGTATCTTTGAACAGTTCGATGGATTTTGGTCCAATATCGAGGCCCATCCAGCCATCAGGAATGTTGCCTTCAACAACCATTGTGTTGGCATCGTTGGCGAATTTGTCAGCTGCAACTGTGTCAACTGGCAGAACCAGTTTGTCTTTGCCTTTTTCCATGATGGTTTTAGCAAGGTCAATTTTGTCTTCTTCGAGCAGGGAGCTTCCTACGTTATAACCGCGTGCTTTATCGAATGTGTAAGCCATACCGCCGCCAACGATCACTTTGTCAGCTTTGTCGAGCATGTTTTCGATTACGCCGATCTTATCGGATACTTTCGCACCGCCAAGGATTGCAACGAATGGATGAACAGGGTCATCAACAGCTTTGCCCAGCATGTTTACTTCTTTTTCAACCAGGAAACCAAGAGCGTTGTCTGGTAAGTTGCTTGGGATACCAACGGTGGAAGCATGAGCACGGTGTACAGAACCGAATGCGTCTTCTACGAACATGTCGGCCAGACCTGCCCAGTATTTGCCAAGTTCTGGATCATTTTTGGATTCGCCTTTTTCGTAGCGAGTGTTCTGCATTAACAGAATTTCGCCTGGTTTCAGGGCGTCAACCATTGCTTCCAGTTCAGCGCCGCGAGTTTCAGGGCAGAATTTTACAGTGACTTCAGGGAGCAGTTCCTGGAGACGTGGAGCAACGATGCCCAGATCGTTTTTGGCTTTATCTTCTTCAGTCTTCACTTTTCCAAGGTGGGACATCAGGATGACTTTGGCGCCATTGTCTGTCAGATATTTCAGAGTTGGGACAGCAGCTTTCACACGATTGTCATTTGTAATTTCGCTGCCTTTGTGGGGTACGTTCAGATCCGCACGAACAATGACTTTTTTGCCATTCACGTCCAGATCTTTGACAGTTTTCTTAGCCATAGATGCTATTTCCTCCTAAATGTGCATTTGCACTCTACATACTCAAAAGTATATCACCCCCTAAACTGTTTGTGGCAAAGTCTCAAAACCCACCTCCCGCTCTTTTTTGCATTTGTCCTGTTTTTCACAATATCCGCTCTTTTTTGGATTGAATCCTTCTCATTCCGCCTTTATGTCAAAGTCTTCACAGACAACCTTTGACTTTTCTGAACATTCATGAAAAATGATCGCTATTTTCATTGATGCGCTTTCAAATCCGATTGGTCAGCCTCTTTTGTGGTCTGTCCTGAAATGGTTCCTGACCTTTCCCACATTCGCCGGTCAGATTCAGGCTGAATTTGGGAATTATTTCTGGAGCGACTGGAGAAAGAGAAAAGTGAAATTGTTTTCTGATTTCGTCCATCCTTGTGCCGCTCCATTCAAACTGACCACAAAAAAACCCGGAAACGGGATCCGGATTTTGAGAAAATATGGACATTTCTGATTTTCAATGGGTACAGATTTCAAGAGCTTGATTCAGGCTGATACTCAGATCAGCATATTGCCACCAACATAAATGTGGAAACCATTGGTAGTGATATTGGCATTGGATGGATCATCGTTGCTGAACTCACTCAAATAGCAGTCGCCGGTTAAAATCAGTCTGGATGTGCCATCGAGATGAACGATGACATTCTGGCTCGATCGATCCTGGTTGATATGACCATTGAAGGAACTGCTGCTGGTCAGGTTGAGCTCAAAGCTGGACGCTTCATCCACCAGCACAGGTCCTGACAAAGCCTGGCTGGTGCAGTTGATGGTCATCTTGCCGTTGGTAACCTGCGCACACTGTGGGACCTGGTAGATCGTATTGCTGGTCAGATCAATCTGGGCGGAAGCCCCATTGACCACAAAGCTGAAAGCAGAAGGCGCTGCCGCTGAAGCCGGGTTGATCATCCATTCGTTGCCAGTCAGACTTAAATGGCCTGGCTCTTGTTTCTGGGTGTCCTCCTGGTTGTCAAAAATGAAAACGCCCTGATGCCCCGTGTCACTCTGAATGGCACCAACGGTAAATTTAGACTCAGACATCGTAATGCTTCCGCCTGGTTCAATCTGGCCAAAACTGGAGATTACGGTGTTGGCATTGAGATTGGTTGCCGCAAACGCCCCAGAAGCCCGCACGATTGGCGAAAGACTGCCATTGGTCTGACAGTTGACCATATCCGCCTGAATGGAAGCCGTGGATCTTGGAGCGAATAAAGGCGAAGAATCAGCGGTTGAAATTCCATTGCCCCCTGAAACCCGCATCTGGGCCTGGAAGGCTGCAAAATAGGCCGAAGAATTGATACCTTTGACCGTTACATCACAGTTATTGACTGAAGCCGTCGCATTCATGCCATTGACCGCCACGCCATCGGCCCCATCGCCATTGGCTGTAACGATCGAGCTGAGCATATTCACCGAAGCACTGTCAGCAGCCAGAACAGCCGCGTTGATGCCGTACTTGCTGGCCAGAGCGCCATCGCTGACCGAGCCGGTTTTATTGAATACCGCATGATCGGTTGTGATCTGAGCGGCATCTTTGGCCAGCAGGCACGAAAAATCGGGCTGGCTGGAAGAATAGTTTCCATCGAGCGTCTGAATATCGCTGATCGTCTGAACGCCCTGGGCTTTGGTAATCAGATTGGTCGAAGGCCATAAAGGCGGCAGTTCCGGAATTGGGGGAATGTAGTGGCTTTCATCCGCAATGGACTGCGAAGTTTCCAGACTGATATCCTGGTTGTTTTCAATCGGAGCCTGTGAGACTTCCGTACTCGGTGCCTCTTGTAAAGAAGCTTCCGTCGCATTCTGGGCGGACTCACTTGCGCTTACGTCTGCAACCGGATTCGTATTGTTTGAAAAACTTGGCATGTGCATCTGGGGAAGACTGCCAATGGCATTGATTCCAACGGCTACCGCGGCAACGGCACCCAGAACAGGCGAGATTACAACGGCAGCCAGATCGAGATGCCTGGCCATCACCTGGGCAAAGGTCAGCTGATTTCGTTTCGAAACAATCATCCATGCCAGACAAAGCAATGCAACAGCCCCACACAACCCCATGGCGATATACCACCACAAGGAAATCTCACTGGTCTGCCCGGGATGAAGACGGAGAAAAGCATTTTGCTCTTCACTGCCCGCCAGAATAGCCAGACACAGAAAATAAATCATCAGCAGACCGACGCACACGGTCAGATAATTTTTTGCGCTTCGTTTCATAAAAATCCTCTTATCTCTTACCAGCCAGCGCTCTTGGTCGCCAGTCAGAAAAACTGGCTGAGGCCTTTGTGAATCTTGTTGGCTGACTGAATTCACAGATCGCCCCAATTATACCAAGTCCCGGCCCTTCTATGCATTAAGCCTGAAAACTGGCCTTTTTAGATCGTCGTTTTGCCTGCCATCTTACAGATCTGATGGATACAAGGGAATCTGCATACCCAGACCTTTTTCTCCTTCTTTTCAGAATCTTGTCTGAATCTGTCAGGATCCGGTCTTGATTTAATCAAGGTTTGGCCATGTCTGCTTCGTAAAAAAGTCCACGAAAAAACGGCCTGAGCGAACAGACCGTTTGATGGATCTTCAAAATCTCATCGGTTGAAAAAACAGAAAACTGGGCGCTTTCCGGTTAACTGGCTGCGTGTTGGTTACTTGTGATAGTGACGGCCTTTTTCAATCATGAACGAGCGATAGATCTGCTCGAGAACCAGCACCCGGCACATGATGTGTGTAAAGGTCAGATCCGAAAGCTTCCAGCGATAATCAGCCCGGTTGACCAGAGCCTGACTGGGACCTAAAGAACCCGCGATCACAAAGACTAATGGTCTTGAAGATGCACTCCAGCCGGCACGCAGATCCGCAAACTTTTCCGAAGTCACCATCTTGCCATGCAGATCGAGTAAAATAACAAAGTCATCCGCACGGATTTTATCCAGGACTCTGCCCCCTTCGACTTCTTTGATGCGCAAGGCTTCTTTTTCGCGTTCAGAATGCAGGTCCGGTTCATCCTTGAATTCAACGACTTCCAGTCTGTCAAAAGCTGAAAGTCTTTTTTTGTATTCGTCTTCCAGCTTGCGCAGCGAAGCGTCTTTGTTTTTCCCGATGCAGAACAGCTTAATCAAATACCGCCTCAGCTGGATATTTAGCGGTAAGAGTTCTGACTTCTTCTCTGACCTGATGAGCACTCAGATCATCGCCAGCTTTCAGAACCTGAACAATCCAGCGTGCAATCTGTTCAAATTCAGCTTCTTTCAGCCCGCGACTTGTCATCGCAGCTGAACCCAGGCGGATGCCGGAAGTAATGAATGGCTTCTGGGTATCGAATGGAATGGTGTTTTTATTCACGGTGATGCCCGCTTCGTCTAACAGACGTTCCGCTTCTTTTCCCGTCATGTTCAGCGAAGAGAGTGTATCGAGCAGCAGCAGGTGGTTGTCGCTTCCGCCGCTGACCATGCGGATGCCTTCTTCATCAAAGACTTTGGCCATAGCCTGGACGTTTTTCAGAATCTGGCTTGCATATTCTTTGAATTCAGGCTGCATGGCTTCATAAAGCGCGATTCCTTTTGCGGCAATGACATGTTCAAGAGGTCCGCCCTGCATGCCAGGAAACGTTCTGGAATCCAGTTTCTTCGCGTATTCTTCCTTGCAAAGAACCAGACCGCCGCGGGGGCCGCGCAGTGTTTTGTGAGTTGTGGTCGTGACAAAATCTGCATAAGGAACCGGCGATGGATGGAGTCCAGCCGCAACCAGACCTGCGATATGAGCCATATCGACCATCAGCAAGGCGCCGGATTTTTTGGCAATCTGGCCCAGTCGTTCAAAATCAATAATGCGTGGATAAGCCGAAGCGCCGGCAACGATCAATTTTGGATGGTGTTCCATGGCCAGTTCTTCCAGTTTGTCATAGTCAATCCGTTCTGTTTCTGGATCGACATTATAGGGAATGAAGTTATAGGTCCGGCCGGAGAAGTTCAGTGGATGACCATGCGTCAAATGGCCGCCGCTGGTTAAATCCATCCCCAGAACCGTATCACCTGGTTCAAGGACGGTGTTGTATACAGACATATTGGCCTGGCTTCCCGAGTGAGCCTGGACATTTGCGTGTTCAGCATGGAACAGTTCTTTGGCACGCTGTCTGGTCAGCTCTTCGGCCTGATCGACATAAATACAGCCGCCATAGTAGCGTTTGCCTGGATAGCCTTCGGCATATTTATTGGTTAAAACAGATCCCTGCGCTTCGCGGATTTCCGGCGAAACATAGTTTTCAGAGGCAATCAGTTCGATATTGTCTTTCTGACGTTTCTCCTCTCTGGAGATAATTTCAAACATTTCAAGATCTCGCATGTAGAGTTACTCCTTTTCTGTCATGGCTTTAACATTAACAGATTTGGCAGGCGCTTAGAAAAGGCCAGAGAAGTCTTTGAAGGATCCCGACACTTTTTCATCCGTTTTCATTCTGTTTTTGAAACTTTTACTGTATTGCAAAGGCTTGCATTCCTGACAAAACGGGAAACGGAAGCCGGAAATGAAAGCTGGCATAGGAAGCTCGAAAAGAAGGGCTCGAAAAGGAAGCTGGAGAAGAAGAGTTCGAAAAGAGAAAAGAAAAAAGACGCCATCATTTTCAGAAGGAGCCTGCGCCTGCCTGGCAGACAAGCCGATTCTGATGGATCTGGCGTCTTTGTTGTTGATTGAATTGGAATTTTCTCAGGTTTGCCTGGTCATCTTCTTTTCCAACTAACGAAGTTTGCGGAAAAGATGAATCACTAAAGAAACCGCTGCGGCAACTGCTGCAATGACTGCACTGATTTTGACGAAGCGAATAATTTTTCCGTCTGCATCATCATTGGGGATGTCGTTTACAGTTACTTCAAAAGGAATCTGCTGCTCGTTGACCATTTTCTTGGCAAACAGTTTAAATGCATCTTCCAGATCCATGCCTAATTCGTCGCAGATCTCTTCCATCTGATCGCGAAGTTTTTCATTCATTTCAAAGCTAACGTTTGTCTGAGCCATCGTACGATCCTCCATTCATTCGAGATTATACCATGTCCAATTTCTCTCGTTTCCAGTCAGCTTCCGCTTCATGTCTGGGGATGGAATTGTCCAGCGCATTTCATCCCTTCTGATCGGTTTCAGACAAAAAGCAGATCCGCAAATCCAGAAACAAAAAAGAAGCAGCCAGGCCACCTCTTTCGCTTCATTCATTGGTTGAATCAAATATTAACTGTTTAATATCATGCATTAATTGAATCACGTATTGACAGAAAACAGATGACTATTGAACACCATACCAGGCGATGTCTTCGGCAATCCAGCCATGACTGATCAGGGTTGCTGCTTCGGCTTCGTCTTTGGTGTAGTTGTGGGTGCCGGTCACGGCATTCGGATTAAACTGACGCAGCAGCGGCACACGCTGCTGGGGATCGGAATACCAGCCAATTCCCTCATCCATCCAGCCATAACCAATCAGGGCCATGCGCTCTTCTGGATCCATGGTGTAGTGATGATCTCCAGAGTTTGGATTGTAGACACGATACACCGGCTCGCCGCCCTCTCTTGGAGCGAACCAGCCGATCCCTTCGTATTGCCAGCCAATTGAGGCCAGGACGTTTTTTTCATTGGTATCCTTAGTGAACAGATGTTCGCCAGAGTTCGGGTTGTACAGACGATGCATTGGATAGGTTTCGCCATTTTCCTGATCAATAAAGCCAGCATCCGTAAAGGAATGCAGTTTGGTTTCATAATCTCCGATGCTGTAGGTGGTGCCTGCAATCGGCCCATAGCTGAACGTCTGGGAGAAAATCGTATTGGAAGATGGATAGATCGTACAGTTTGTTCCAACCGCAAAGCCAGTGGTCACAAAGGTTGGACGAATCAGATTCAGAAAGTGGCCGTTGTTATAGTCACGAATCGATTCAGCTGTATACCAGAGATCAAACGGGTTTCCATAATCAGTCACCCCCATGCCAACTCCAATCTGGCCGCCCACTGCCAGGTTTTCAGAAACCGGGTACAGTTCAGAATGGACCAGAGCATTTCGGGACGCATCGGCCTGAACCATGGCAATGGCCATTAAAACCGGATCAACACTTAACTGACTGGCTCCATGACGGGCGCGCAGTTCGTTGGCGGTGCGTAAGTAGAAAATAGCATCCTTCATATGCTGAAGCGTTGCACAATCGTTGGGATCATATAGATTGACGATTCCATCATTCACGCCACGGGCAACGATGGCGGCCGCCATATCATCTCCAGAGGAAAGGAAGAATCCAATGACCCCATTTCCGGTGAGGTTGTCACGATAAGGAGCGGTCAGGGCAGCGATTTCTTCGGGTGTCGGATAGGCATAAACGCTTTCCTGCGTGTAGGAATACTGGTCGCCCTCTTCGATCGTATAGGCTTCAACGTATGGAGTACTGGTTTTTTCATTGGATGCCAGAACTGGCAGTGAGCCGGCGGCCAGCGCCGCGCTCAGAAGAGCTGCAGCAGCTTTTGACGATTTTAGTCTCATATCTCTCTCCTGTTCTTATTTCCAGGCACCAGACAATTCTGGAGGTGGAAAAAATAACGCGTCCTGAGCGGAAGATTTCAGGGACTGCGTTGGTTGGATGTCCGAAAGGACATTGCTTAGGGGTATGCAAATACCAGTACTACCAGGACTTCGATAGCAACTGCATTCAAAAGCAGGGGAATAGGATGCAGATTTTTATCCTGTCGGTTTCTCGCCGTTTCAGATTTCAGACAATCAAAGCAATCAAAGATTTAAAACAGAACCGAAAAAAGAAGACAGGTATCTCTAATGCCTGCAAATAGACGCAGGCGAAAACGATTCAATGGTTTTCTAAAGATGACTTTTCCGATCTGACCAGCAAAGTCAGAAACTGGCGAATTGCTGAAGTTTTCCGGACTGGGATCAGGCAGATGGAATGGAAGAAATCAGAATTGTTCTGCCCTTTGAGCCAGATCCTTTGTCCAGGCACAAAGCAAACAGAGCACTCATTTCAGTTGAAATAACACAATTTCAGCACATATCAGAGCAAATTCAAACCATATTAAAATATTACTCTCATCCAAGCAAGATTATACCGTCATCGGATAAGTTCGAAAATTTATCTGTTTCTATTTTTGTCGTTCACGACGCTCAATGCAAGGCAAATTATGCATTTCAGTATAAAAAAGCAGTCCATTGGGTGCATTGAATCTCATTTTTCCTTTACTTGTCGTTCACGAGAACTTATGAGTTTGTTTAGAATGTTTTCAAGAAAAAGTATGATATAGCGCTTTCTGAAACATTTTCATCACAGTTCGAAATAAGATCTACGGGCTTAACTATCGCACTTTTTTCGATTTCACGGTATTCTTTTCCTCTAATTCCACAAATTCCCTTCTTATTCACATATTTAGATTTGCCATTTTGATGGATAAAGTCCTGCCCGATCCGCTCTTTCCCTTTTTCTTTGCACAGGGGAATGTCGCAAAGCCAGGTTTTCTGCCCTTTCTTTGCTGGTCTTTTTCCACCAGATCCAGTTTCCTTTCGCATTCTGTTCCTTTAAAAAATTCTCCGCTTTCTTCATTTTCTGCACGCCTGACCTGCGAAATCCGTCCGCTTTATCCATTCAGCACTCTGGCTTGGTCCGCTTTCCCATTCCCTTTTTCCGTTTTCTGGTCCGCGCCAGATCTATCCATTTTCATTTCTTCTTCCTCGACTTTTCAGAACTTATTTGCCTTCTATTCTTTTTTATACAGGTCTTCCTATACAGGTCTTATCTGAGCGGCAAGATCAAAAAAAGTCAGATCTGCAGCAGAACTGACTTTTTTATGGATTGAGAAGTACTTTTTTCCTTGTTTTGGACTGTTTCTTCTTTTTAAGGGGATAAAACCTATTTATTCTCCGCTTTTGCTTTCGCCAGTGCTTTGGGATAAATAACCCGGAAGACCAGAACATCCAGCAGCAAGGCGATTAATGCCGCTGCAGCCGAGATCAACAACACCGTATCAATGCCATCGATCAGTCCACGCTGACCAGGCGTTGCCTGAACCAGAGTGTTGTAAGCGATAGAGTACAAGGCAGAAGCCAGAACACCGGATAAGGAAATCATGAAACCAATCATGGACGTGCCAATTCCCATGTCCTGCATCTTTAACAATGACTGAGCCGCTGGAACAGTGGATACAGTCCGGAAAGAATCTGCAGCACCGGTAAACGCAACCATGGTAATGACAAACCAGAGCGGCATGTTCGGGCCAATGAAAACTAACAGTGAGCAGGAAACAATCAGCACAACAGCTGCAGCTGCCAGTGCCTTCCAGAAGTTATTGGTAGAGCGGGCAACCCAGGCACCGGCCAGTCCAGGAACGATGATTGAGACGATCGTTTTTGGAATCTGAACAGTTCCGGAAATTGCGGCCGACTGTCCCATCAGTTTCTGCAAAGCCTGTGGGATGTAAGTATTGATAGCAGTCATATACATGACCAGAAGTCCTGATACCACAATCAGGATGACATAGGCTTTATTGTGGAATAATTTTAATGGAATCAATGGATTCGGAGTCTTTTTTTCCCACCAGATCAAAACGATCAGACCGATCACCAGACCGGCCAGACAAAGCAGAACCATCGGCGAAGTCCAGCCCTTGGTCGGACCGAAATTTAAGCCAAAGACCAGTGATAATAGAGTGACCGCCAGAATCACCACACCAAGAAGATCAATTTTCTTAGATCGATTCAGTATATCTTCCGGTCCGAATTTCAGCATCAGGAAAATCCCAACCGCTAAAAAGATGGCTGGAAAGCAGCTCGCCAAACCAACCATGGAATGATCCAGAAGCCATCCGGCAACCCAGGAGCCGAGAAAGCCGCCAGCTGCCAGAGCCCCGGACAGATAGCCCGTATACGTTGGCAGTTTTTCAGGTGCAAAGAGTTTACGGAGAACAATAAATGGAACCGATGCAAATGCACCTTGCGCCCCGGATAATAAAACACGAAGCAGGATATACAAAAACAGATTTCCTGTAAACGCCAGCAGAATTGCACAGATGCAAACCATGGCACCAAAGTAAAGGACTACTTTCTTCGTACCAATCAAATCCATCAATGATCCTCCGACTGGAGTCATAATACATAAAGCCGCACTGCCAAGTGCAGTAACCAGCGAAAAAGAAGCCGCACCATTCATCGAATCGAGAACTGCGCCTTGAATATTCGCCAGAGAAAGACCAAAAGCTGACATTGAAAGGGCCAGCAGCAGGCAGCCAATAAAGGTCAGGTTGCGCTGTTGATCGCTCAACGCCGGAATTTGCCCAACATTTGCCATAATTGAATTCCTCCTTTATGGGATTGTGTTAATTCAATCTTAACAAAGCAGAAAATTCATGCTTATAATATGACTTAAAGCATTTGGGATGAATCATCCAAACTCTGGCAATTCTGCTGGGATGGCTCCCCATCCTGCTCAACCTGGCTTAAAAGCAGAATGCCTCAAAGAGAAATAAGCACAAACACCAAGAAAGTAAGTAAGTAAGTAAGTAAGTAAGTAAGTAAAGAAAGAAAGAAAAGCACCAAGAAAGTAAAGAAAATGAGGAATATTCATGGACGACAATCAGGCGCGCTACACTGCTCTTTTATTGAAAACAAACCGCAGACAGAAAGGATGGTCACAGGAATCGGTCTGTAAAGGGATCTGCGCCGTTTCGTACTACTCCAAAATTGAATCGGGAAATGTCATCCCGGCAATTTCAATTCTACAAGACCTGGCTAAAGCACTGGAAATGGAACTTCCAGAATTTCAAACCGAAGAAATCAATGATCATGAATTTCTCAAGCCGTCTGAAAATAGACGAACAAAGCAGAAAGCAGAAAAAACCGACACTAGACAAGAAACAGCCTCCCCAACAACCAGCTCGCTCAGTCCGCGGGAAATGGCTGTCCTGTGGCAGCGGTTGCGCAGCGGCCATATTGACGAGGTCCAAAAGCAGTTCTCAGAAAAGCTGGTTCCTGGCTTTTTCCATGGCTCCTCTCGAACTCTTCCAGATCCCAATCTGTTTGATTCCAGTCATCCCTGTTCTTTAGATGTCCTTTTATTCATGGGGCTGTTTCAGCTGTTCGATCTGTTTTCAGTCTTTGATCCGGAGGAGTTGAATCCGTGTCTGAATAATGAGCAAAAAGCCATCTGTTCCCTGATTGCCAAAGATTTTGACCGGGCAACGTTTTATTGCCAGGAAGGATGGGTCCAGCTGATTGCTGCTTTTGGGCTTTATCAGAGCAGACAATCCGATTATCAGGTTCTCATACGACTGGAAAAAGCTTACACCCAGGCTGCCAAAGAAGGATATCCATATCTGATGGCTACAATCAGTCACATTATGGGAATTGTCTGTGCCAACGTGCAAGATCATCCCGCAGCAAAGGAATATTTCCATCGTGCATTTCGATTATTTATTGAACTGGATGACGAGGACTCACTCGACCAGCTGCGCTACAATCTGGGCTGTCTGGCACTGGAAGAAGGAAACAGTGAACAGGCTCTTGCTCTGCTTGAGCAGGTAAAACATCCTTCCGTCATGGACCTGCATAAGCAGATGATCTGTCTGGAGTGGCTCAATCGTAAAGAAGAAGCCTTGCAGAAAATAGATCTGTATAAGCAGGCAGATTATGTTGGATGGAATCCAAAATTGATTGATCAGATCTTTGAGCTGTCTAAAATCCGTCTGAGTCAGGAAGACTGGGTTCATCAGCCAGCTTATGGAAAACTGCTGCTGGATGTCTATCAGGAACTGGCCCAGACAGACACCCATAAAGGTTTTGCCCAATTTCACCTGCCATGGGTCATTCAGTATCTCAAAGCAAACCGTCAGTATGCAAAGGCAGCAGCAATTCTGGAAAATTTTCCTGGAAAGCCGCAGTTTATCCTGCCTGAGGCCAGCTAAACAGATCATTTTTTCCCAATAAGAACAGATAGCCTTCTTTTTGCTTCCGTTTTACGATTGTTTCATGAAAAACGTAAGCAAATTAAATCACTTCAAGCAGACTTCACAACAGACACGTGAGGTCTGGAACCGAAACTTTACCTTATTGATGAGTTCAACCATTCTTGGCAGCATCGGCGCCATTGCAGGCATTTACGCTCTTTCCTTTGTCGTCTACGAACAGACACAGTCCGTCTTTGCTTCAGCGCTCTCGCTGGCCATCCGGTTGATCCCTTCTCTGTTTTTGCCATTGATCGCCGGGCCGCTGTTTGACCGACTGCCGCGTAAACCGGTTCTGGTTGCCGGCGACTTCTGTAATGGCCTGTTATACCTGGTCATGGGTTTCTGGATGCAGTTTCAGCCTTTTTCCTACCTTGGATATCTGTTTTATTCCCTGCTGCTGGCCTGTTCTTCCAGCGTTGATGAACTGGCCTATGACTCGATTCTTCCGATGGTCATTACGCCAGGAAAAGAACAGAAAAGTTATGCGGCCGCCGGGATGGTCTATCCCCTGCTCAATTTGATTATGATGCCCATTGCAGCTCTGTTAATGGAGTGGATCGGAGTGCCGATGATTCTGATCAGTCAGGGATGCCTTTCTTTAGCTGCGGCATGGGTGGAAAACCATATGCGTTTAAGCCACGATCTCAAACAAAACATCAAAGAGATCACTTTCAAATCCTGGCTGCTGGATTTGAAAAAGGCTCTTGCCTATCTCAAAAATGAACCGGGTCTGCTCGCATTTTTTATCTATGCGGCTTTCAGCAATGGCGTGGCTAACGCCTGCTCCCCGATTCTGATCGCCTTTTTCTCGTCTACGCCCGGTCTTGGTGCCTTATCCTTCTCTTTTTTCTCAGTTGCTGAAAGCATGGGCCGGCTGCTTGGCGGGGCCAGTCAGTACCTGAAAGAAATCAAGCCATCACGCCGCTACGGATTTAGTTTGATGGTCATGATCGTCTACAACCTCATGGATGGCATTTTGCTTCTTTTGCCTTACCCATTCATGCTGGCCAATCGCTTTTGCGTTGGCACGCTGGGATCAATCTCTTTTTCCTTGCGTACTCCGGCTATCCAGAGCTATATTCCCGAATCCATGCGGGCCAGAATCAACAGTTTCCAGACGCTTCTGCTGTATGGGACCTCCTCACTTTTGATTCTGGTCTTCGGCTGGATCGGTGATTTTCTCAGTGCGCCGAGCGTCATGATGATCGGTGCAGGACTGGGTATGACCGTTTTGTTTTTTACCTGGATTGTCCACCGTCAAAGCTGCGAAAAGATCTTCCTGCACTTTGGAAATCTTCAAAAGAAGTAAACTACATTATTAACGTTTTTAATCTGATTTATGCCTACCCTAAGCCACACAAATTTTACTCTTTTGGCTTTTGACTGATCAAAACAAAAAATCCCCCAGAGGAAGCAGGGCAACCTTTTTCCTTCGAGGGATTTTTTTGCAAATTTGTCATTTTTCTTCAAAATGAGTAAATCTGATCCAGGCAGGCTATCCGATTCCAGCCGATCAGCTCGCAAAACGTCTTTAAACCTGGTGCTTCAGCCAGCGATTAAGAGCCCGCCAGCCCATCCACACAATCCAGACATAAGCACAGGTCTTTGGAATCATTAACAGGCCAACAGCCGGAATTTTCTGGGCAAGCAGAACCACTGGAATATAAAAGCCAAAGCTTAAGACAATGGCAAGCCACAGCCAGTGAAACGGTGATTGTGGATTTTTTCCATCGCTCTTATAAAAGAGAACAATCATCACAATTCCCAGGATTGCAAACGGAATGTTGCGATAAATACCCCAGGAAAGCGGCTCCACTGCTGAGAACCAGTCGTTTTGCGGAAACAGGCAAAGTCCAATCCGGACAACTGCCAGAATCCAGACCGCCCAAGTTAATCCTTGCCGCGCCTTAGTATGCGTATGGATCCGCCATACATAGTAAAGCATTACATAAAACAAAGTCATCGTAATCGAAGTAACCAGCTTGCCAAAACCTAAGGCTGCCGTATAACTTTCCATTCCTGTCGTGCAAAGCGCAAGGACACGGGGAACCAGATGAAAGGAATCTCCCGCTCCAAGAACAACGGCCATTGCTCCAAACAATGTATATTCTTTATTTCCTTTAGCTTTTCTGATCATCAAAATTCCAATGGTGATGACAAAAATCAGATAGCAGACATCAAATAATGATTCAAAGATCGCTCGCATTCTTTCCAACCTCCTCGATCAAATCATTTATTTCAAAGTGAACATTGTTCACGTTGAACAGTATAGCGTATCAGCATCGATGTCCCAAGCAATTGCATCGAAAGTTTTGTTCTTTTCGACAGCCGGCAAAAAGCAGAAAAAAGCCGGACTCATTTCTGAAATCCGGCAGTATATTCAATAAAACGGAGGATGACTGACTCATCGATTGTCTTTAGAACGAATGACGAAAGAATCAGGGTAAGCAATGTTTGAGCATAATCTTCACTGCTCCAGTTTTCGTTCTGGTGCTGCTTTTGAAAGGCAGGATCCTGGTCGATCACCTGCTTCAGGGGATTTAAAAGCCAGTGCAAAGACTGTGACATCTTCTGCTCACTGACTGTAGCCTCCTCATCACCCAGATTCTGGCTGGAAGCCATCTGCGTAAGCATCTGGCCATGTAAAGACAGAAAGCCTGAGTATTGCCGATCGGCTTTATTCAAGCAGGCAAACAGCCATTCCACGCACTCACGAATGCCTGTGAAAGACCGATGCTGCCCATAGTCCTCAAAAATCTCCATCCAGACACTTTCCACTGTTGCATTCATCAATTCGGTCTTCGAGGGAAAATAATGGTAAATCGATCCGACTGCCACATTCAGCCGGGCCGCTATCTGTCGAAGATTTAAAGACTGATTGGTAGCAATCATCTCACGGCAGACTTTCAGAATTTCTTCCTGAGAGGTGACCTGTCTGTTCATCTGGATCCCCGCTTTCTGCAATCCGGTCAGCATTCAATATTCAGATCCCGGATAGTTCGAATCATTGTACTCGCATTTTTCCACAGAACCTAACAAAATTCAAACTGATTTGTCTAACTATCAGGTCTTTATCCTTCTCTTTTTGTCGTATAAAACCAGTCGCGCCAATGCTGAAAAGTAAGTATCGGTTTTAACCGACAAATGATTGACGATCTGCCTTTCCTGAATATACATATAACGGCCTAGCTACAAAGGGCGAAGCAGTTTTGTTCGTGAAGACAGACTGTTTTTTTTGCGTTGTTAGATGGATTTGTGATGGTTGCAGGTGAATTTGATCGGCTGAGGACCGCATCAGATTCGTCAAAAATGCGCTGGTCTGCAATTGGAACCAACGAAATCGCTCCTTTATGTTTTGAATACCATATTATATGAACAAGGTTAGATGGACAAGGTTCGAGATTATAAGAATAAGGACGAACCAATAATGGGGACAGAACTGAGTCTGGAGCCACGGTATTCAATGGATAGTAGAACTGTCTGTTTATCCATCTGTCTGACCATACCATTGATCGCCATACAATCGGTACTGGTCACGCCATAGATACTGGTAAGGGCATCGATCACGGAAGCGTTGAACATCACAATACCATATATACAGCATATACAGCAGAGTTCCGCGATGTCGACCGACGGCATCGCCCAGAATTTAGGAAAAAGCAGCAGGCAACGGAGGGATAACCATGCGCAATGTAACATCAGAGCTGAGAAACTATCTGGAAACGCAGGCTACAGAAACGGAGAAGCAGATGATTCTGACGATTTTACGTCACCCTAAGCAGGCAACGGAGATGAATGTCCGAGAGCTGAGTGCTTCGGGGTACTGTTCGAGTGCGACGCTGATCCGGATCTGTCAGAAGCTGGGATTTAAAGGCTATGGAGAATTCCGGCTGGCGCTGTGTGAGGAGATCGGATATCAGAATTCAAGGCATTTTTCCAACTACGATGAAAAACAGGACAGTGTCACGATGGGTGGCGAGGTTTTAAAAGAATCGATCACCGCGCTGCGGCAGATCTGGAAGCTGATGGATTACAGGACTCTGGAGGCGGTCGTCCGTCGTCTGGAGCAGACCCCGCTGGTTCATCTGTATGGAATTGGTGCGTCGTATCTGGTGGTGGAAGACTTTATGCAAAAGCTGACCCGGATCCAGAAACCGGTGCTGCTGTTTCATGATCTGCATCTCCAGCTGGTCGACGCAGGCAATGTACGACCTGGGGATCTTTGTCTTATTGCCTCCTATACAGGTCAGACCGAAGAGATGATTAAGGTAGCCCGGATGGTTCATGAGGCCGGTGGCGTGCTGGTGGTGATTACGCAATATTCACCCAATGAACTATCCAGACTGGCGGATTATGTCTTCTATGTGCCGCGCATTGAAGAAGAAATCCGAGTCGGTGCCGGATCAAGCCGTATTAGCATGCTTGCCATGATCGATATCATTTACCGTCGGTTTCTTGCCAGCAACTATGAGGAAGACTATGAGCGTATTCTCAAAAGCAGCCAGACGCTGGAAAAAGCCAAGGTTGAAATGCCGGATGCGGAGTTGGATTTGGATAAAGTTCTGACCAATGATATGGAATAGATGCTGCAGGGAAGCTTAGGGTTGTTGTTTCCTGAAATGAGTCGCTTCGGAAAACAACTTGAATGGGAGAAACTCAGATTTTGCGAAGGCGATTTTGGAGAATGCTTCTGGCGGATTGGATTGGGAAGAGCGGATTCCATTCGGGAAGAGAGTTCCCTGGATAAATGGACAGTGGATAACAGATGATTAATGGCGGTAGACAATAGGTATAGATTATGAATGTTCTGGATCTGGCTTTCGGGCTGGATCTTTTTTCATGCCTTGCTAAGGAGAAGCCGCCGAGGTTTGGGACAGTCTCCGGCGGGCTGACAGTCTGTGACTGTTGAATGGTTTCTGGCTGCGGTCTTTGATCCGCAATTGACCGATTCAAGAATCATTTTACAGGCAGGATTACCATTTTATGCGAATTCCATTTCATTTCAACCATATTGAATCTGCGGATATTCATTCATGAATATAGCCAAACAGGACATTTTAACGACCATTCTAGACATGAAACGGCTTTCAGATTCATGAAGCGGATCCACAATCCAACACAGTCCCAAACTCTGGTGATCGTTTTTTTTGTACAGTATGCTGTGGTCACAGGGAAGGAAAAAGAAAAACATGATCGATTTAACAATACTAAACACTGAAGGACGAAATCCGAACAGTGAGAATTTCTCATCAATGAGTATTGAAGAAGCAGTGACATTGATGAATGAAGAAGATCTGAACGCTGTCAAAGCAGTCGCCAACGCAAAAGACATGATCGTCAAGGTGATTGAGCAGAGTTCCTCTACACTGCAAAAAAATGGCCGCATCATTTACTGCGGCGCGGGCACCAGCGGAAGACTGGGGGTCTTGGATGCAGTCGAATGCCCGCCAACGTTTGGCGTGGATTATAACACGGTTGTCGGTCTGATTGCCGGAGGGGATAGCGCCTTTGTCAAAGCTAAAGAAGGTGCTGAAGATTCCAGAGAACTGGGTGAGCAGGATCTTAAGGGCATTGATTTAACCAAAGACGATATGGTCATTGGTCTTGCGGCAAGCGGAAGAACACCCTATGTGATTGGCGCTCTGGAGTATGCTAAAAGTCTTGGCTGCGCAACCGCTGCAGTCGTCTGTTCGGCTGACAGTGCCATTTCCAAACTCTGTGAACACACAATCACACTGTTGCCCGGGGCAGAAATTCTGACTGGATCTACCCGCTTAAAAGCCGGAACAGCAACCAAGATGGTTCTCAATATGATTTCAACAATTTCGATGAAGTCAGTAGGCAAGATTTACAAGAACTACATGGTTGACGTCAAGATGACCAACGAGAAGCTTCGTGCCAGAGGTGTAAACATTATCCGTACTCTAACCGGATGCGATGAAGACAAAGCCAGGGATACTTTAGAGAAAGCAGAAAACGAAGTCAAAACGGCAGTCGTGATGGTTTCCAAAGACGTCGATGCCTTTGAAGCCCGCAAGCTTTTAAATGAAGCCAACGGTTTTATTGATCCAATTCTCTAAACCTGGTTTACGGACCGGATTTCCAGATTGAATTTCTGGAATCAATTTTGGGTCGGATGCCTGGTTCTGGTTTTGATCAGACATCGGGAGTCGCACATCGAAGCTGAACCGAAAAATAAGAACAAAAATTATTTGAGGACAGAAATCCGGCTGAGCGGATCTGATTGATCGATTTCATCAATCGGATCGTCAATCGGTTCTGATTCAGGTCAGAACCTGATTCATTCCGAAATACCCAATTTCGGACTACATCGTTCTCTGACCTGCAAATACAACTATCAAAACGCAACAATTTAAGACCCAATCCATGGGATTGTGAAAGGAGACGCTATGAACAACAGAGAACTGGCAGTGTTCATTCTGGAAAAAGTCGGTGGAAAACAGAATGTTCAGGATGCCGCAAACTGCATGACAAGACTGCGCATGCATGTCAATAACCCAGCTCTTGTCGGGATTGAAGAGATCAAAGAAGCACCGGAAGTTTTAAGTGTCATTACCAATGACAACTACTTCCAGATCGTTTTAGGACCTGGCAAGGCTCAGAAAGTCACGGATGAATTCAAGGATCTGACTGGTCTGACCGGTACAGATACCGAAATTCCAGCCGATGAAAAAATGAATCTGGATGGCGACTGGAAATCCAACAAAGCAGGGGTAAAAGCCCAGCAGAAAAAGAATCCGTTTAAAGATTTTGCCAACATGATCGCAAGCATCTTTGTTCCAATGCTGCCAGCAATTATTGCAGCTGGTCTGTTCAACGGTTTCGGATCGTTGATTGGTCAGCTGATTTCGTCTGGAACAATTGCAGGTGATTTCTGGACAATGTCCCAGCTGGTATTCAACCTGATTGGTGGCTCCTTCTTGGGCTATCTGGTCATCTACACAGGTATTAATGCTGCAAAAGTGTTCGGTGCAACCCCTGCCATGGGTGGTATGATCGGCGGCATCTCGATTGGTGCCAACATTGTTACGATCTCCACGATGCTCGGACTGTATAATGAAGAAATTCCTCTAAACTCCATTCTGACCACCGGTAAAGGCGGCGTTGTGGGTGTCATCTTAGGTGTCTGGGTTCTGTCCATCGTAGAAAAATGGATCCGCAAACGTATGCCAGATCTGCTGGACCTGATCCTGACTCCGTTCCTATCCTTATTAATCACTGGACTTCTGATGATTTTTGCGATCATGCCGGTTGCCGGATTTGTTTCCGACTGGCTCGTTGATGGCTTGTCTCTGCTTCTGAACTCGAGCAACCCAGTGATCAGCGTGATCTCCGGTTATGTTCTGGCAGCACTGTTCTTACCGATGGTTCTGCTCGGTTTGCATCAAGGTTTGATCCCTATTTATACCATTCAGCTTGAAACCATGGGCGGTATTTCACTGTTCCCAGTTCTGGCGATGGCTGGTGCCGGTCAGGTTGGCGCTGCAATTGCGATCTGGATCAAGGCTAAGAAAGTTGGCAACCGCAAAATGGAAAAAATCATTGCCGGTGCTCTGCCTGCAGGCTTCCTGGGCGTTGGCGAACCGCTGATTTACGGTGTAACTCTTCCCTTAGGTAAACCGTTTATCACTGCTGGCCTCGGTGCCGGTTTTGGTGGGGCGTATGTCATGCTGACACACGTCATGGCCAACGCATTTGGACCATCCGGTCTAGTTGCCATTCCTCTGATGCAGGGAACAAGTGGCATGCTGAACTTCTTCATCGGTCTGGTGATCTCCTATGTTGCTGGCTTCATCATCACCTACTTTGGTATCAAATCCTCCGCTGTTGCGGATGCAAAATAATTTAGGAACTTCTTTATATCCGGGTTCCTTCCAAGAGATTCCCTCCTGCATCCAGGAGGGTTCTCTGGTTTTTACTTCGGCTCATATTCCCGAAGCGCAGAGTGATCCATCCAAACTCAAAGATCTGGTTGACCAGCTCCATGCAAGAAAAGCGAAGGTCATGTGTGATGTGGACGACCAGACAGCCAGCCAATATGGGTTTGACTCTCTGGATGAGTTTGCCAGGGCTATGGATCTGGATATTCTGCGTCTGGATTTTGGATTTACTCTGGAGGAAATTGACCAGATTGCCTTCAGGATTCCTGTCGCATTAAATGCTTCAACGATTGAAACGGAAACAAAGAAATGGCTTCTGGCCCGCCATTCCAGTCTTCTATTTGTGCACAACTTCTATCCACGTCCGGAAACCGGACTAGATCTGGAAACATTCTGTACGATGAACGAAGGTGTTCCAGCAGCCAATCTTTCTGTGTTTATCCCCGGTGACGAGGTGTTGCGCGGTCCACTGTTTCAGGGGCTTCCAACTTTGGAATCCCATCGTCATGGGGCACCGTATGTGGCATGGACTCAATTTAAACGCCTTGGCATCGACCAGATTCTGGTTGGAGATCCCGGCTTAAGTGAACGCGAGCTGAACTTTATCCAGCAGGCAATGCAGGGGTGCTATCTCATCCCTGTACTTCTGGAGGACTTTGCGGATTCATCCATTCTGGATAAGCCCTTTACGATCCGGGCTGATTCGCCTAAGACGCTGCGCCGTCTGGCGGAAAGCCGTCTGATGCATGATCCAGCAAAATCGATTGCCCCATCCAATACAGTCAGACGTGTTCGTGGAAGTCTATGTCAGGACAATGAAAGTTATGGCCGCTATGCGGGTGAAATCATGATTACCACATCCGACTATCCAGCCGATGATAAGGTCAATGTCATTGGTCGTGTGCATCCACGGTATGCTGAGCTGCTGGACTTTATCCCCAATGGTGCAAAGATCCAGCTGGTTCAGGCAGATCAGTACGGTTTGAACAAATTGTATAAGTAAGACCAATGCGGCCAATTCGATTTTGAAAAGACTGAAAGCCCTGCAGGCAAGGAGAATCTCCTCTTCCTGCAGGGCATTTTGGTATTCTATTCATTTGTGTTCGGCTTGAGTCTATAATCGTTTGCAATTCAGATTAGTGGCATGATCATTAGCTAAGACTAACTAAGCGATAATTAAAAACCCGAAGAATATTGGATTTCTCCTTTATTCTTCGGGTTTCGCTTTTGTCTGGCGACTTCCTATTTTTGCTTTTACACTATCGTCGGCGTTCAATGGCTTAACTTCCGTGTGCGAGATGGGAACGGGTGTGACCCATTGGCTATCGTCACCATACATTGCATTGAATCAGCACATCTTTGGATGATCATTCAATGACAGATTCGGTTTCAGTATTCTTGCGAATACCGCGGGTTGGATTCACATGAATCTTTCAAAAACAAACACCAGCTTCGACATAACCTTGGTTACAGTTATGATCTGATCATTTCTGATCGTTTACTTCTTATTACCGCCTGTCTGTGATTTTGAATGATTCTGGAATCATTGTCTTTAACTTGCGTCTTTGACTCTGTTTCCATATCCTTCATTCTTCATCACTTCCAACAGGCGCTCTCGTTTATCTTAGATTAAGCTTTCGACCGATTAGTACTGGCCAACTTCATTACTCACGT
>CAJTVE010000003.1 GCA_910579655.1 uncultured Allobaculum sp.
TGCCTTGCCTATAACCTTTTTCACTTTTTCCAGTTCCGGGTGATGGAAGGTGCTGATCAGAATATGACATGTGGATCATTCCGGAAAAAGTATCAGAAAGTTGCTTCAAGGCTGAGCTTTCATGCGCGAAGTTTTCACTTGAAGATTGCCAGTTCATTTCGTCATGCCGACAGATTCACCCGATATCTGCAAAAGTCCAGGACAATCGGATGGATAGCCGCTCATTTGTGTTGAATCTATTTTAAACAAAGTAAAATTTTAAATTTGGCAGCCTTCGGACTGTCTTTTTGTCGTGGACAAAAGGTTGTTATATGCGATTTCGACCAGTTTTTGCCCGTCATTTTTGAAAAAATCAAGTACCCCCCTCCACCGGAAACAATGTGGATAACCGAATCGAGAAAGATTTGTTTGCGTTTTGAAGACAAAACGCGAAAAATGGTCTTGTGAAAAAAGCCATGAATTATTCGGGAATAATCAAATCAAATTTTACTTATATCATTTAATTAAGATCAACGCCGTTGCTTATAACATCCTATTTTGAAAGGTGGCCTACGAAACAAGAGTAAACCAGTTATGGAGCAAACCAATCCTTCTGCTTTCGATTATTGAACAGTATGGATTGAACATCATCAAAAAGTATCGCCCAGAGATTTTTGATTTCTCTGGGCGATTGCTTTTGGCTACTTTTTCTTATTCTTCTTGGATTGTTTCAGCTCCAGAAGGGCTTTTTCGTACGGATTCAGTTCCTTTTTCGGTTTCTGAACGCCTTTTGACGAACTCTTCTTCTCAAACGTCTTCGGTTTTCCTTTGGCTGGTGTCAGCAGACACAGACTCTCAACATGGCTTGTGTTGGGGAACATGTCGACAAGTTCCACTGTCTTGGTCTCATATCCGGCTCTGGCAAACTGACGCAGGTCGCGTACCTGAGTTGTCGGATCGCAGGAGATGTACAGGATCTTTTCAGGATGCAAGGAGCAGGCCGAAGTGATGAATTCCTGGGTGGTTCCTGCCCGGGGCGGGTCCAGGATGATGGCATTGTATGATTTATGGTTTCTTGCCACATCCTTCATAAACCGGGTGGAATCCATTGCGACAAACCGGACGTTATCAATATGGTTCTGCTTTGCATTGAAGCGCGCGTTTTCAACAGCTTCTTTATTGATTTCAACGCCAGTAACCATACGACAGGAGTCGGCCAGGGAAAGACCAATCGTACCGACACCGCAATAGGTATCGAGGACTTCATCCTCTGGTTTTAAATCCAGCATGGATTTTGCCAGACTGTACAGTTCTTCGCACTGGTCATGATGAATCTGATAGAACGAAGAAGCGGTAAAGGTGATATCCAGTCCGGCAAGTTTATCGGTAATCGTGCCATTGCCGTATAAAACCAGAGTCTGATCCTGCAAAACAATCGAAGTATCTCTTGGATTGATATTCTGAAGAATGGCTTTGATCTGCGGGAACTTTTCACGTAACGCATTGACCAGGTTTTTGCGGGATGGAAATTCACGGGTTGAAGTGACAAAGACAACCATGACCTGATCTGTTGCTTTCGCGTACCGGATCAGAACATGACGAAGAAGTCCGGTTCCAGTTTTCGGAGAATAAAGCTGGATCTTCATGGAGTCTACCAGATGGGTAATGTATTCAAGAATTTCATTAACCAGATCAGGCTGCATTTTGCAGCCTTTCGTATTGATAACGCGGTGAGATTTTGGTGCATACAGGCCGCTGTATACTTTTTTATCTTTATCTTTGGCAAATCCATAAATGACTTTATTGCGGTATCCAATTGCGCTCTGAGCCATATGGACTGGCTGGACTTCAATTTTCAGTTTGGCCTCATCGACCAGTTTCTGTACTTGCTGCTGTTTCATTTCACCTTGCTTTGCATACGATACTTTGAGCAGTTCGCATCCTCCACAAAGCTTTGCTACAGGACAATTCATAAAAACGCCTCCAGATCTTGGTTTTATTTTGACATATCTTTTTGGCTTCGCCAAAAGCAGACACCTGACAACCTGACCGATCAAAGGCAGAAACGAATCCATGATGGACTCAATGCCAGCCAGAGGCCAGGTCGTTTTCGAACCGAAAAGCAAAGAATTATCTTTGGTATCCATTTTTCTGGTCATTCTTTTCATTATGTTGAAATTCTGGCCCGCTTTCATGTTTTGTATCCGCTTTTCGAAGATCCTGCCTGCTTTTGGGTTATTTTCAAACCGTCTGATCAGACAGATGATGTACACTGAAAATGGACTGAGTATAGATTTCGAACAGTTCGTACGATTTGATTCGTATATATGTTGTCAGAAAGAAGGTGGGCTGATGCTGGAATACGCACGAACAGATACTATCAATGCGATTGAAGGAACCAGTAAAGCCATTGAAAAGAACGAAAAAAAACTGAAAGAATACCGCCATAATCTCGATCAGGAAAGATCTTTTTTCCAGAAATGGCTGCGCTATTTTCAGATTCAGCACACCATCAGCACCATCAATACCAAGAAAGCCGCTTTAAAAGATCTTGCCTTAAATCTGCAGTCTATTGATGAGGCCCTGGAATCCCAGCATCGGGACAATGAAATTCTCAGACACAATGAACGGCTCCCTTTCCCAAAAGAGCTTGCGGAGCAGCTGACTGAAATTGACCAGGCTTCTACCAAGCTTCCGGAAACCGACTGGGGATCCGGCCTGGTCTGCACCATCAACAATATCGTCACCAAAACGGGCAATGCGCTCTTTAAGCCCAAAAACGATTCCAATTCTAAATCTTCCCAGAATTCTTCTGACAACTGAGGGTTCCAAACCCAATGTCGTCTCACACTGTACCAGTGGATTTCCCACTGGTTTTTTCATGGCTTTGCTTTGTAGTCTGCAGCTTCAGACTTTGCTAGGAAAAGGTCGTTTCCTTTTCTTAAAAAAATTACTCCTTCCACTTGCTAAGTTAGCTTAAACTAACTATAATACAGACATTCAATCAGACAGAGATCCATTCAGAATCGCATAAAGACAACCAGTCTCTTTGTTTTCTTCCTGCATTCTTGATACCAGCACCTTTTTTCTGGTGATGGTCTCGCAGTACTCCTTTCAATTTTCTGGCCTTTCGAAGTTCACCGACCGGTTGTTTCTTCTCTTCGATTCATATCTCTGTCTGTATTATGATTATGACAATCCATTGATCCTGACATGCAATCAAAACAAAGAACAGACAAGTCAGATCAATTCGCATAAATGAAATACACCCGCCTGATTTAAAAGCAGGATTTGGAAAGGAACACAAGACAATGGCAAAACGTATGATTCTCGCCAGACTTTGCACGCTGGCCCTGTCCGGACTGACTGTTTTTGGTTTCTCCTTACTGTAGAAGCCATTACCATCCTGACTCCATTTTGACAGCCAATAAAGCAAAGACCGATCTGTCTGGTTCAGATCGGTCTTTATTGTTTTGATTGGGCTGAAATTCGTTTTCTGTCTGATTTTCAAAGCAGCTGAAAACTGAACAGACCGGGATTGCCGGTGTTGAAACCGCTTCTTTTGCCTTCAAAGCAGAAACTGGCAGGAAGTCAAAGGCATGATGCTCGTACTCCAGTCTGTCCTCTATTCATTCTTCAGGCAAAGATAACCTATCCAACTGCATAGCAATTTGAATAGGATCATTGACTCTTGCAATTGCGAGCAGTTCCAGACCGTTCCAGATTTACAACAATACAGGCAGCAGTATTTCCATCAGACAATGCAAAACCAAATCGTGGCAAAGAACGTTCAGACAAGATGCATTTCCTTCATCTCTTCCAGGATTCCATCCGGAAAAAGGGCTGTTACTTGAAAGACAGGTTCAAGGCTGACCACAAAACCACAGCCATTCATCATCGGAGTCATTTCCGGCAGCCCTTCCGCTTTGGGCAGCATGGCATAAAGCAAAGTCATCAGGATGGAATGGGAAAGGACAATGTTTTTTTGGCTGCCGGTTTGGGCCAGTCGTTCAAGTTCCCGAACAATTCGTTTTTGAGCAGATTCAAAAGATTCGGCATGCATGGCCTGCCAGTTTTCTTCATATTCTTGAAACGCCAGCGCTTTAGCTTTTCCTGTCCAGTCTCCCACATCCAGCTCGTTCACGTCTTCAGAAACCTCCATAGGCAGCGAATTTTTGTAAACACTGTTGATGATCTGTGCACTCTGTCTGGCCCGGATCAGCGGACTGGCCACAATCCGGTCTGGAAGCGGGGGCTGGGTTGATAATAAAAGGCCGGTCATTAACATTTCTTTCATGCCTTCCTCAGACAGACTGACATCGCTTCGACCTTTGATTCCCTCAATTGTTGATTCGGTGTGTCCATGACGAACAAAAATGGCTTCTGGCATTCTCTTCTCCTTTCAAACTTCAAATTTCAAACTTCAAATTTCAAACTCCGCTGGTCCGTGCCTGTTTCGTTGCGAAGCGGACCCACCAGCCGGCAGATGCAGAGCCTCGACCTTTCACGGATGCGGATATTCCGGCATCAATTTGAATGTTTTTTATGAGTGTTTTCTTTCATTATAAGAAAATTACGCATGAAGCAGAACCTGAATTTTAAGCGGGCAGCGCTAGTTGTTCCAGAACGTGATCGATCCGCCTTTTGGATAGAAAGTATTCCCTGAATCAGGACCGTTTTGGCTTCCAGCTTTCTTTTCGCAAATCCAGATGAATGAGATCTTTGGTAATCGCTTTCGGAATTGGTCAGCTGACTGTATTTGTCCAGAGTAACTGAACGTGAATCTGGATTCCCTGATAAAATAGATTTGTTAAGAGGATGTGTATATGAATAGTTTATGGTTTATCTTATCCTGTGTCGCCGGATATCTTTTAGGATCGATTCCGTTTGCGCTGGTCATTGCCAGAGTTTTCTATAAAAAAGATCTGCGGCAGTATGGTTCTGGAAATCCAGGCGGAACCAATGCCGGAAGAGTTCTTGGAAAAAAAGCTGGCGTCAGTGTCATTGTCCTGGATGCTTTAAAAGTCGTGCTGGCTATCTGGTTTGGCTCGCTTGTCTCTCCGCTTTGCGGTATGCTTTCTGGCTTTCTTTGCTGTCTGGGCCATTGTTATCCAATCTTTGCCCATTTCAAAGGCGGCAAAGCGGTTGCCAGCATGTACGGTTTTTTATTGGGAATGTCGATTTTTGTATTCGCCAATCCGTTTTATTTCATTGCTCCCGTGCTGATGTTTTTTATTGTCCTGTATCTGTATAAGATGGTTTCAGTGGCCTCCATCTGTGCTGCTGTGTTCAGTTCTCTCCAGATCCTGTCGATGAACTGGGGCGGAAACTGGGAGAATTATATGCTGATTCTCTGCTCCTGGGCACTGACGATTCTGATTATCTATCGCCATCGTTCCAACATTGAAAAGGTGCGCAACAACCAGGAAAGCAAGGTCACCTGGATCTAATCCATTGGCTGTCTGAATTCAAGTTCATGAACTGAAAAGGTTTCGTCATCGTGGCGAAGCCTTTTTCTTTGGCTGAATCGCCTTGCTCCTGGTTCTCGCTGACACTCGTTTTCTGATCATCCAGAACCTTCTGTAGCTGGAATTACCATGCAAAGGCTTGGTCTGAACGCAAAAAAGGCACTCATTTTTCTGAGTGCCAAATCATCGGATCTACGTTTGGGATAGGGATTTGCCATAAACCTTCGCCTGGCTGAGCCTAATGGAAATCTTGTCAGCTCAGCTCGAACATTCCGTTATACAACTGCGCATAGAAGCCGTTTTTCTTCAGTAGTTCATCATGGCTTCCACGCTCTACAATACGGCCCTGATCGAGAACAATAATGCAGTCAGCATTACGTACCGTGGAAAGCCGATGTGCAATGACAAAGGTTGTGCGATCATTCATCAGCTTCTTCATGCCGCTTTCGATCAGTTTTTCCGTTCGGGTATCGATGCTGGATGTGGCTTCATCGAGAACCAGAACCGGCGGATTGGCTACCGCTGCCCGGGCAATGGATAAAAGCTGGCGCTGCCCCTGGGAAAGACTGGCTCCATCGGATGAAATCAGGGTCTGATAGCCTTCCGGCAGACGACGGATAAAAGAATCCGCATTGGCCAGTTTGGCTGCAGCGATACATTCCTCATCACTGGCATTGAGGTTTCCATACCGGATGTTATCAATGATCGTTCCCGCAAACAGATGCGTATCTTGCAAAACCATCGCCAGAGAGCGGCGCAGGTCGTCTTTGGAAATCAGCTTGATATCAATGCCATCATATAGAATGCTTCCGGAATCCAGTTCATAAAACCGGTTGAGCAGATTGGTAATTGTTGTTTTGCCCGCTCCCGTGCTGCCGACCAGGGCAATGGTCTGCCCTGGTTTGGCGTACAGATTCAAATCGTAAAGGATCTGTTTATCCGGGACATAACTGAAATTGACATCTTCAAAACAAACATCCCCTTCAAGTGGAACGTATTCGCAGGTTCCATCTGATCTTGGATGTTTCCACACCCAGCCATCAGCTGGAATGGAACTTTCCGTCCATTTACCGGTTTCTGGATCTTTAACGCCATAAGCCAGTGTAACTTTCCCTTCATCGGTTTCATCTGGATTTTCCATGAAACTGAAGATTCGCTCAGCCCCCGACAAAGCAGACAGAAGCATAGTAGCCTGCTGGACAAACTGGTTAATCGGGGCAGCCGCCTGTCGGACGAAGACCAGATAGCTGGCCAGCGAACCCACATCACTCAGCCCGTTTAAAACCATATAGCCGCCGACAACCGCCACGATCGCATAGTTGGTATATGAAAAGGAAACGATCACCGGAACCATGGTCTGCGAATACGACAGCGCCCGCTCTGAGGCGTGTTCGAGGCGTTCATCGTAAGCTTCAAATTCTTTCATGCTGGCTTTTTCATGGTTAAAAACTTTGATGACGCGAAGACCCGAAATGGCCTCCTCCACAAATCCATTCAGCGCTCCAATGAAATGCTGCTGGTCCCTGAAATAGCGCCGGCTGATTTTCGAAGCAATCAGGACATAGGCAATCATCATCAGATAGAAAGCAGCCACAATGAGTGTCAGCTGCCAGTTGAGGATAAACAATACGACTAACGTGCCCGCTGCCTGAATAAAGTTTTGAATGACAGAAGCAAACGAGTTATTCAACGCATCACTGACCGTATCGACGTCACTGGTAAAGCGTGCCATCAAATCGCCAAACTTGGTCGTATCAAAGATCTGCAGCGGCAGACCTTCCATTTTCTCGAACAGATCATGCCGGATTTCTCTGGTCACCTGCTGGGCCCCTCTGGCCATGATCTGGGTATATCCCCAGGCACTGAGAACACCACAAACATAAATGACAGCCGTAACAATCAACAAAACTGACAGCGTATGCATCTGTCTGGCATCTGCCGCATTGACGACAGGGCGGATCATATAGGTGCCAATCAGATTGGCAAGACCCGAGATCGTAACCAGAATGCCAACGAACAAAAATTCAAACTTATGGTTGCCCATGTAGGAAAGCAGTTTTCCAAAGGTCTTACGGCGGCTCTGGCTGACTGCTTTATTCTTTGGCTGGTCCGCTTTAGTTGTCATTGCTGCCACCTCCCTGCTGGGATTCATAAATCTCCTGATAAATTGGACTGGTCTTGAGCAGTTCTTCATGCGTTCCGGTCTGGAGAACCTTGCCCTGATCCATCACAACAATCAGATCACAGTGCCGGATTGAGGAGATGCGCTGAGCAATGATGATCTGAGTCAGATCTTCAATCGAAACGAGGTTATTGCGAATTCTGGCATCCGTTTTGGTATCGACTGCTGAAGTCGAGTCATCAAAAATCAAGATTTTTGGTTTTTTCAGCAGGGCCCTGGCAATACATAAGCGCTGTTTCTGACCACCTGAAACATTGACCCCCTGCTGGCCCAGTTCCATATCCAGACCACCAGGCAGGCGTTCAATCAGTTCTCTTGCGCCTGCCATATCAATGGCTTTGAGAATTTCTTCATCGGAAGCTTGAGGATTCCCCCATTTCAGGTTATCCCGTACAGTTCCAGAAAACAGGACATTTTTCTGTAAAACCATCCCGATCGCATCCCGCAGTTTGACCAGATCCAGATCCTTGATGTTTTCGCCGCCGACGATCAGATTGCCGGACGAAAGATCATACAGTCTTGGAATCAGCATTGCGAGCGATGATTTTGCGGAGCCGGTGGCTCCGATAATCCCTACCCTTGTGCCAGATGGAATTTCAAGACAGATATCACTGAGGACATCTTCCTTGGCTTCCTTGGAATACTTCATGGAAACATGATCGAATACAATGGATCCGTCTTTGACTTCCTTGCCATGTCTTGGCAGAACCATGGTCGGCTTTTCATCAAAGACTTCTTCAATTCGGTTGACTGAAGCGATCGAACGCGTCAGAAGCAGAAAAACATTGGACATCATGATAAAGGAGTTCATGATCTGCAACACATAGGACAAAATCCCGGTCAGCTGGCCAACCTGAATCGTATTCTGGATGATCATCTGCGAACCAATCATCAGCAGTAAAACAATGACCGTATACATTGATCCCTGGAAAACCGGCAGGTTCAAAAAAGCATAGTGGTTGGTCTTCTCATTTAATGCGGCCAGTTGTTCATTGACCTCGTCAAACCGATTGACTTCATAGTCCTTGCGCACAAACGACTTCACCAGCCGGATGGCGACCAGGTTCTCTTCCACGACACCATTCAACGTATCGACAGTTTTCTGAATCAGCCGATATTGCGGGGCAACTTTTGAAACGATCCAGACCATGACCAGAATCACAACCGGAAAAACGCAAAAGAAGATCAAAGAAAGCGTCGGGTTAATCGCAATACACATAATGATGCCCAGCACCAGCATTAACGGGCCACGGGCCAGCGGCCTTATGCCATTGGTGATTGTGTTTTGCAAAACGATGACATCACTGGTCATCCGGGTAATCAGACCCGAAGATTCAAAGTGGTCGATATTTTCAAATGAAAATCCTTCAATCTTCTCAAACTGAGCGCGCCGGATTTTCTGCGCAAAGCGCGCGCTGGCCTTGGCCGCAAACTTGGCATACAGCAGACCGAATACAAACGATCCGATCGCACAGGCCACCATCCATAGTCCCCGGTTGATAAAGACCGACGTATCCCGATTGACAATACCCACATCAATAATGTCCGACATTAAATATGGAATAATGACCTCAAAACTGGTCTCGATCGTGATGAAGATCAAAGCCCAGATAAAATACTTTCGCAGGCCTTTGCCCTGCTCCAGTACAGATGATTTCAAAATGAATCCCACCCTTTCTTTTCTTTTTCAACTCAACTGATCCAGAAGTGATCTCTAAGCTCAGGATTGTCTTCTTCAGGATAGATCGGAAGTTTCTGATTCAACAAAAACAGGCAAAGAAAATCGCGTCAATCCTGCTGCTCGATTCTGAATCTCAGTTTGCCTTTCCATATATTTATCTGTTGCCTGATATTTATCTGCTCTCTGCATATCTATCTGTAAATCGGCTTCATAGAGGTGGATATACATCGATCGGCCGATGACAGCTTTCCGATCAAGATCTGGAATCAGTCTGTAAGTTCCATTGTACAGAATATGACAAGTATTTTTTCCGTTTGTCTTCTTTGAATGGCTTGTCCTGAACAAGTCATTGATCAAACAGGTTTTGCCAGTTTTAAAATCATAGAGAGAAAAATGAGGTCTGCAAAAGTAAAAGCAGTATTCAACCAATACAAAAAAGAGGCTATATCTACTTTATTTAAAAAAGATATAGCCTCTAACTGGAATATTTTGCTTAAGTTTCTGAAATCTTTGGAAAAGCCAGAATTATCTCCAGAATTATCTAGGGATCTTGTTGAGCATTTTGTTCAGTTCAACAATTTCTTCTGGTTTCATGGCGCCAGACATGCGCAGAGCCGTTTCAACAGGGAATTTCATCATCATCTGAGCCATTTTCTGTTTTTCTTCTGCCAGCTCTTCTGGAGTCTTGCCGGAATCTTCATCTTTTGGACCTAACAGGCTGCCCATGCCTTCGAGAACTGGCATCAGGATTGCTGCTGCTTCTTTGCTCTTGAGCACATCGCCAAATGTATCCATGATGGACAGGAAGCCTTCTTTTTCGATACCGTCAGTGAACCAGTTGTGGACACTTCCGCCTTCTACGATGTAGTCAGGATCTTTTTCGTCGACTTTCTGGATCACCATTTCGTCGCAGATTTCTGGTTTGGTGCCAACCGCCTTAATTTCGTGGCGACCAGAGATTGGCACTTCCCAAGTGAAGACATATTCGCCAGTCTTGGTTTCTAATTTTTTGCCGTCCACATACAGAGTGACTTCGGGTTCATTGGAGTAAACCTTAACTTCAGTCATTGGGTTTTCACGGTTTACATATCTCTTCTTTGTCAGATGAACAAATGGATCTTTGGACATGTAAGCTTTATAGATGTACCAGCCATCTTTTTTGGTCTTACGATCGAATGTAGTCAGACCTTTCTGGTTCTGGCCTGGTTTGCCGCCTTCGTTGCGGGCATCGGCTGCGAAGTCGAAGCCGTTCCATACGTGAGTTCCCCAGATCCATGGACGGGCCTTGATCATTTTCAGGATATGTTCATGGTAAAGAGCCTGGTAGTCTTCTGTGTAGTCGCCGCGTCCTGGTTTTTCAGAGTGGTAAGCAGGGTTGCAGTCTGCACCGAATTCGGAAAGACCGATTGCAACGTTCGGGAAACGTTCGTGGAATTCATCGAAGAATTCATCGTTGTCATCCAGTTTTCCTAAGTACCATCCGAAGTACAGGTTGTAGCTGGAAACATCTGGAATCTGAACGAGTTCAGAGTTTGGATCCAGGGTGTTGACGTGAGCCATTACAGTCTTACGCGTGGAGTCCATAGAGTGAACGAGGTCGTTCAGTTCTCTGTGGTTTCTAATCAGATCTTCGCTTTCACCACCAATGGAGATTTCATTGGAAAGGCTCCATAAAGCGATAGATGGGTGGTTGTAGTTCTGGACAACCAGTTCACGCATCTGTTCTTTGGTATTTTCGTTTGCGGCAGGATTTGCCATGTGTTTGGAAATATATGGAATTTCAGCCCACATGATCATACCGTTTTCGTCAGATAAATCATACCAGTACTGGTCATGCTGGTAATGAGCACCACGGATGGTGTTGGCACCCATGTCGACCAGGTTCTGCATATCGATTTCGTGGTTTTCCTTTGTTAAGGCGTTGCCAAGACCCTGCCAGTCCTGATGACGGGCAGTACCAACCAGCTGGTAAGGACGGCTGTTCAAAAAGAAGCCTTTCTGTGGGTCGATTTCAAATGTACGGAAACCGATTCTAGTCGAAACTTCATCAATCGCTTCGCCATTCTGTTTCAGTCTGGCAATGATGGTGTACAGATATGGGTCATCAACACCATCCCACAGGTGGATATTGTCAACATCAAAGCTCATATCTGCTTTGTTGTCTTTGACTTCAGCTTCTTTTGTGGCAACAACGTCACCAAGTCTGTTTTTCAGAGTTACCGCTACAATGTCTCCATCTTTTGCATTTTCTGTAAAGGCTTCCACTCTTACAGAACCCTTGCCGTCTTCTAAGACAGTTGGAGTCACTTTCAGACCCAGACCGCCATAGTAGCCTAAAGAGAAGTGTGCTTTGTTGGCTTTGATCAGGTTTACATCACGGTACAGACCACCATAGAATGTGAAGTCTGCCTGCTGTGGATAGACGTGATCATTGGGGGAGTTGTCTACTTCTACTTCCAGAACATTATCGCCATCGATAAGTTCGTCAGTCAGATTGACACGATAGGTCGAATAACCACCATCGTGTTTTGCCAGTTCTTTTCCATTGAACAGAACACGGCTTGTGGAGTTAGCACCGTTGATTTCCAGCCAGAGTTCTTCGTCTGCAGCCAGTCCTGGATTTTCCAGCGTTTTACGGTATGTGCTTGTACCACGCCAGTAGTCGTTTCCGCCGTCCTGGCCATCGATGTTATTCCAAGTATGAGGAACGTTTACAGTTTCAGCATTTTCAAAAGCTTCGCCAGCTTTGTGATCTTTGAGGAACTGCCAGTTTTCATTGATATTTGTGATAGTGCGCATGTGAATCCCTTCTTTCATACGTCTCAATGAACGCGCTTAACTATATTTTACTAGTTATATGAAAATGTCCATACTCGATTGAATATCCAGGCAAAAGATTACATAAATCATCTATTTTATGTCATATTAATATCTTTTTTATTTGGCAAACTGTTAGCCGCGTGATTTGTGATGTCTGCCTGCCACGGCGGCCTTCCCTCTGGCGGGAAATGAGTTTCTTGTTTTCTTGCTTTGCGTTTGTGATAATTTTTAGTGTCTGGAGCAGCCAAAGACAATTCCACCCAGCTTTGGCAGGATCCCTTCATCTGTTTTTTCCTGAAGGACAGGCTGCAGTTCTTATACTCTGCGAAACAACTCAGCGAAACACTCAAAAAGGCCCCGTTCGAAACGGAGCCTTAGCTGAGCCTGGAAAATGGACAGGTTCCAGAGTGTCTGAATTGTTCGCTAATCAAAGGTGCCGAATGGCGTTCATCTGTACTTTCAGACTGAAGACTCTCAACAGAACTTAACCAGAGAGATTCAGTCCTGATCAAAGTCCATATAAGCACCCTTCATAGGGCTGGCCGCATGAGCGGCAAACAGTCTGAGAGTTCCACTCTTATACTTCATCGGTCTTGGTTTCCAGTTCTTTTTCCGTTCTTCAAGAACTTGTGCGACTTCTTCTGGTGTTTTGCGCTCACCGTTGATGCCGACGATATTGAGCTTGCGGCCCATGACATCGACTTCAATCAGGTCGTTTTCTTCAACCAGCGCAATTGGACCGCCGGTAGCGGCTTCTGGCGAAACATGACCAATGACTGGACCCGTTGATGCTCCAGAGAAACGACCATCTGTGATCAGGGCAATCGAGCGGCCGAGTTCTTGATCAGAGCTGATTGCTTCTGAGGTGTAGAACATTTCCGGCATGCCGGACCCTTTTGGTCCTTCATAACGGATAAAGACTGCATCGCCTTTCTGGACTTTGTGGTTCAATACAGCATCCAGACATTCTTCTTCACTGTCAAAAGGACGGGCGCGAAGAATGGCTTTAAACATTTCTTTTGGGCAGGCTGTATGTTTGATCACTGCACCTTCTGGAGCCAGGTTGCCTTTCAGGACGGCAATCGATCCATCCGTTCCAATTGGATGATCGTATGGACGAATGATATCCGAACGGGTCACGTGAACGTTGTAGCGTTTGTTGAAATCCTCGAGCCATTTTTCGCAGCGTTCATAGAAACCATCTTTTTTCAGGTCTTCCAGGTTTTCACCCACCGTCTTTCCGGTCACAGTCATCGCATCCAGGTGAAGATGATCCTTGATTTCTTCCATGATGGCTGGCACACCGCCTGCATAATAGAACACTTCTGCAGGCCATTTGCCGGCTGGACGAATGTCTAACAGATATCGGGCATTGCGGTGGAGACGATCGAATGTATCTCCGGTAATTTCAATTCCCAGTTCATGAGCAATCGCCGGGATATGCAGCAGCGAGTTGGTTGATCCGGAAATGGCTGCATGAACCAGGATCGCATTTTCAAAACTGTCCATGGTCACAATCTCTGAAGGACGCATGCCCTCTTCATGAGCCATTTCCACAGCTCTTTCGCCGGCTTTTTGCGCATAGTCAAGCAAGTCCGGACTGGTTGCCGGCATCAGAGCGGATCCCGGTAAAGACAGGCCTAATGCTTCTGCCATGATCTGCATCGTTGAAGCCGTTCCGATAAAGGAGCAGGCGCCGCAGCTGGGGCAGGCATTCTGTTTAGCCCAGTTCAGTTTTTCTTCATCAATTTCGCCGCGCTCATATTGGGCTGAGTACATGCCCAGCTGTTCAAGCGTTAACATTTCTGGACCGGCATTCATCGTTCCACCGGAAACGACAATGGAAGGAATATTCACCCGGCAAAGGCCCATTAAATTACCGGGCAGACCTTTATCGCAGGACGCCAGATACACGCCGGCATCAAACGGAGTGGCATTGGCCTGGATCTCGATCATGTTTGCGATCATTTCACGAGACGCCAGCGAGTAGTTGATGCCATCTGTTCCCTGGCTTTCTCCATCACACATATCCGTTACGAAATAACGTGCTCCATGACCACCCGCTTTGGCGACACCCATCCGAACTCTGTTGACCAGTTTATCCAGATGACCGCTGCCCGGATGAGAATCACCGAAGGTGCTCTCGATGAAAATCTGTGGTTTTGAGAGTTCTTCTGGTGTCCATCCCGTTCCAATACGAAGTGGATCAAGTTCAGGAGCGAGTTTGCGCATTTCCTGACTGATTAACTTTTTCATAATATTCCTCTTTCTATGTATTTATTCTCTATTGTTATTTCTGTTTATCTTTTCTTTTTGAATTCGTTATGCATTGACCGATCTTTTCTGTTTACTTGATCTGTTTACTTGGTTTCTGAACCCTGCATTCAACAGACAGCAGAATCCAGTCCTGCTTTATCTTCTCTTCTCTAGTGTATTCAGATTGAACCAGAATGGGCCAGCTGCTTATAAAACCTTCAAAATTTGCATTCGATTCAGACAGCACTCAGGCAAAGAAAGAAATCACCAGAGCCACCAGAAAGCCAGTGGTTCCAACCAGGGTTTCCATCACTGTCCAGGTTTTCAGGGTCGTCTTCTCATCCATGCCAACCAGCGATTTCACCAGCCAGAATCCAGAGTCATTGAAATGAGAGCAGACTGTGCTTCCCCCTGCAACGGCTGCGGTAACGCAGGCAAGATACAGCGGAGAGAGTTCAGAAATTCCAGGTAAAGCGGCAACAATTCCAGCAGCCATGGTCATCGCAACGGTTGAAGATCCAACACAGATTCGAACCAGGGCAGCGATGATGAAAGCCAGAATGACCAATGGCAGATTCATGCTCGCCACTGCATTTCCAATCAGATCCCCCATGCCAGAATACTGCAAAATATAGCGGAGCACCCCGCCGCAGGCAGTCACCAGCAAAATCAGACCAGTAGGTTCCAGGGATTTGGTCATGACTTTTTCTAATTCTTCCATGGAATAACCGTGGCGGACACCCAGTAAAAACATCGCCACAACCGTTGCGATCAGCAGCGCGACAAATGGTGTTCCCAGAAAGTTGAAAATCGGATTCAAGAATTTCAGTGGTTCAACAATACCGGTGACTGAGCTCATAATGATCAAAACCAGCGGAATTAAGATAATCGTTACAATTGTGCCAAATTTTGGCAGCTTGGATTCATCAAAGTCTTTCGCATTCTGTACATGCTCGGGAACTGGGACAAAGTATTTCTTTCCGCAGATCGATCCCCAGATCGGTCCGGCGACAATCATCGCAACGGTTCCACAGGCAAGTCCAACCAGGATCACCCAGCCTAAATCGACGCCAAGCATCGTTGAAACCAGAACAGGTCCAGGGGTTGGGGGAATAAAGGCGTGGCCGACAGCCAGACCGGCTAACAAAGGAATTACGTAATACAAAGACGAACGATGCGTTTTCTTAGCCAGCGAGAAAGCCAGCGGAATCAGAATGATCAGCCCTGCATCAAAGAATACCGGCATGGCAATCACAAGACCAGTAATGCCTAACGCCCAGGCCGCTTTTTTATCGCCAAACCATTTCACCAGATTGACCGCAATAGACTGAGCTCCGCCAGAAACTTCCAGTATTGCGCCAAACATGGATCCGAGTCCCACAAGCAAGGCAATTCCTTTCAATGTATTTCCAATTCCATCATCGACAGAGCGAATAATTTCTTCCAGGGGCATTCCGGCGATCAGACCGATCGATAAAGCACCAATCAGAATCGAGATCATCGCCTGAACTTTAAACTTGATAATCAGCAGCAGCAGAATTGCCAGCCCGACCAGAGCCGCAATCACTAAGCGCGTAGGATCTAAGGTCATCATTTATCTCCTTCATCTTTCTTCCATTTGTATGACGTCATATCTTTTGTACATCATCAGTTTATTGAAAGCGGATTCTAGAGTCAATCATCAGACAAATATTTCCGAAAATCACATTTTATTCCCAAAATAAAAAGACCTGATCACAAGATCAGGCCATGTTTTTCGAATCTTTTTGAGGATTCATGGGTTAATTTGGGTTTTCATCAAAAGATCAGTGATTAGATGTCTGATTATTCTGCGGATTATTGTTGATTCTTTCCTGTAAAGCCAGGCGATTGTAATTGAGGTGCATGATCATGGCATATCTGGCTCCATTGGGGTCCCCGTTTAAAATGGCATTTGTAATCGCCCGATGGGTCTCAATCGTCTCGTTTTGAAGTTTGCGTCCAGTCAGGACAATGAACTTCTGAATTCCGGCGGTAATGATCGGGATAAGGTTTTCAACCACCTGATTTTTGGAGCATTTGGCAATCTGGGAATGAAATTCACTGTCTTTATGGGTATGATCCTCCTTCAATACATAGAGCGCTTCGGTTTCATCGCATAGCTGTTTGAGCTTCTGCTTATCTTCTTCGGTCGCATTCTTAGCTGCATTTGCGGCAATTTCCGGTTCCAGCATCAGGCGCACTTCTAAAATATCCATTGCTTTGGCATATTCATCTTCAATCTGGTTGAGGCCAAGCGGATCATCCTGAATCGGCTCCCGGCTTTTCACATAGGTGCCAGAACCACGGCGCACCTCCAGAATTCCCTGGGCGGCCAGTGAACGAATCGCTTCCCGAACCGTGCTGCGGCCGACTTTAAATCGTTCTGCCAGTTCAAATTCATTGGGAATTTTCATGCCCACGGCCAGTTCTTCATTCTGAATGTAATTCATGAGTTCTTCTTCAATCTGCCTGGTCAGCGGACGTCTGTCATATTTAGTCTGTTTGTTCTCCATTCTTTCCATCTTCTTTCGTCTGGACTGCAAATTCTGGTTATGAAACGACCTTTCCGGTCTTTTTTGACTGCCCAGAATTGTTTGATTCGATCTGCAAAAGACAGTTTGTCTGCACGAATTGAAACAACATCAAACAAATCTGTCTGATGATTTTATATTAACGAAAAATCAACAAATTGGGGCAGCCAAATGAAATCTGCCTGTTTTTTCCAACTATTTTAAACTAGAATTTCTACTCAACCTGCCTTCTCGATCCAGGCAGAGGGATATGCATACGAAAACTGATTTCTTTCTGATTATTCCTCGACCTTCGCCACACTTGTCGTTTATCAGTCCGGCATATTTCTTTTCCTTATCTATATACTGAATCTAGATGTACTGATCATCCTTTGTTTGACTGCTCATTTTCTGCTTTTTGGTCTGTACCGGGCCTGACAGGGTCTTTGTATCCTTTCCATTTTGGAAAGAATGATCGTAAAAGCGATAAACAAGCCTCATCTTTATAAAACTTCCCAAAAGTATAGTAAGATTTTGCGTAGTGACTCAAACAGGAATCCTTTGATGGGAGTCCTGCTTTTGGTTTGGAGGGGAAAATATGAGTTATCAGATTCCAAGAGGAACCCAGGATATCTATGGCGATGATGGATACAGATGGCAGCAGCTCGAAAAACTGCTTCGCCACTTCTGTTATCTGTACGACTTTGATGAAATCCGGACTCCGATCTTTGAGCATACCAACGTTTTCAAGCGCGAGAACGATTCCAGTGACATGGTCAACAAGGAAATGTATACCTTCGTGCCAGCCAACTCGAATACATCTCTTACACTTCGTCCTGAAGGAACAGCGGGTGTTGTTCGTTCATATGTAGAAAATAAAATGTATTCCAGCCCGGATCTGCCTGTAAAACTGTATTACTGTGGTCCAATGCACCGTCATGAAAGACCGCAGAAAGGCAGACTGCGCATTTTTAACCAGTTTGGAGTTGAATCTCTCGGTCTGAAAAGTCCGTATGCCGACGTAGAAGTCATGGTGATGGCGTATTCTATTCTTAAGGCTTTAGGTCTTCAGAACATTACCATTCTGCTCAACACGCTCGGTGATGACCAATCCAGAGCTGATTATCGGGCTGCGCTAAAAGAATACTTTGCACCGTATGTTGACGATCTTTGTGCCGACTGCAAGCGTCGTTATGAACAGAACCCATTACGTCTGCTTGACTGCAAAATCGACCACGATAAAGAATGCATGAAAAATGCTCCTATCATGGCTGACTATCTCAATGAAGAAAGCCGTGAGTACTTTGAAACGGTCACCAGTCTGCTGGATGAAATGGAAATTCCATACCGGATTGATCCAAATCTGGTGCGCGGTCTGGATTACTATACCCACACTGTTTTTGAAATCGTCTCTGAAGACAAGAACATGGGCGCACAGGCCACTTTGTTAGCAGGTGGACGCTACGACAACCTGATCCCGTATTTTGGCGGACCGGAACAGTCCGGTATTGGCTGGGCTCTTGGTGAAGAACGTCTTCTGTTAGCCTTAGAAGCCGAAGGGATCGATCTTGGCGGTAAGCCGGCTCTGGATGCGTATGTCATGGTTCTCAATCCTGAAGCCCGCGATTACGCCTTTGAAATCCTGACTGCTCTTCGCAGCAATGGATTTCGAAGTGACATGGATTTCATGCAGAAATCCTTTAAGGGCCAGTTCAAGGCTGCTGATCGGGCAAAAGCCCGTTTCAATCTGTTAATTGGTGAAGACGAAGCCAAAGACGGTACAGTTACTGTTAAAAACAAGGCAACCAAAGAACAGATCACAATGCCTGTCGATGAACTGATCGACTACCTCGATCGTGCCCTGGTGGACGAAGAAGAGGAAGAACATCACCACCACAACTGATCCTGCACACTGCCCTTGGCAGGCTTGTTTTAGATTCAACTGAAGACAGAAATAAACTGCCATCACTGATTGCCTGATGATTGAATCAGGCTCGAAAGGAATGAACTTAGATTTATGAATAGAAGCCATCACAATGGAACCCTGCGTCTTGAAAACGAAGGCCAGGCCGTTGAACTGGTCGGCTGGGTTTCGAAAAAACGAAATTTTGGCGCAATGAACTTTATCGACCTGCGCGACCGCTCTGGTCTTGTGCAGCTGGTGTTTGACGAAAGCTTTAATGACAAACTGAAAGACGTCCGGCAGGAATATGTGCTGCACGTCAAAGGCATTGTCAAGGAAAGAAAAGACAAGAATCCGCAGCTGCCAACTGGTGATATTGAAGTCATTGTCAATGATGTCGAAATCGTCAACCCGGCAAAAGTGACTCCATTAATCATTGCAGACGAAACAGATGCGCTCGAAGATACCCGGATGAAATATCGCTATCTCGACTTGCGCCGCCCGATCATGCAGAAAAATCTCATGGAACGGGCTGCCATTGTCCGTTCTTTACGAGAATTCCTGGATAACCATGATTTTGTCGAAGTCGAAACGCCTGTCCTTGGCCGTTCGACGCCAGAAGGCGCCCGTGACTTCCTGGTTCCAAGCCGCGTCCATCCCGGTACTTTCTATGCCCTGCCCCAGTCTCCTCAGCTTTACAAGCAGCTGTTGATGATTGCAGGCATGGAACGCTATTATCAGTTTGCCCGGTGCTTTCGCGATGAGGATTTACGGGCCGACCGTCAGACCGACTTTACCCAGCTCGATATTGAAACTTCCTTCCTGGATGAAAACCAGATTCTGTCCATGATGGAAGACATGCTCAAAAAGCTGATGAAAGACGTTAAAGGTCTTGATATCCCAACTCCATTCTTACGCCTGAGTTGGGAAGAGGCCATGAACCGTTATGGTTCTGATAAACCAGATAACCGTTTTGGTATGGAACTGCAGGACTTCACGGATCTGTTTAAAGACAGTGAATTTGTTCCTTTCAAACATGCCATTGAAAATGACGGTGTGATCAAGGGTATCGTTGTCGATGACTTTGCTCCATCCAATAAGGAAATCAAGAAACTCACTGCTGATGCGCGCAAAAACGGATCCAGTGGTCTGGTTGTTCTTAAATACAAAGACGGGACGTTCTCCGGTTCTGCTGTTAAATCTTTAAAACCAGAAGAACTCGAAGCACTTGCTAGTGCCAGCCAGGTCAAAGAGGGCGGAAGCGTACTGATCGTTTCTGATCCATGGCTGAAAACCTGCACGGCTCTTGGTGCTTTACGAAACGACATTGCTTCTGAAAAAGACCTGAAAAAGAAAGACGAATTCTCCTTCTTATGGGTGATTGACTTTCCAATGTTTGAGTGGTCTGAAACCGAAAATCGCTGGGTTTCCCAGCATCACCCTTTCACGATGCCAAAACGCGAAGACATCCCATTACTTGACACTGACCCAGGCAAAGTCAAAACCAATGCCTACGACTGTGTTTTGAACGGGTATGAACTTGGTGGTGGATCCATGCGTATTTACGAACAGGATCTGCAGGACAAGATTTTTGAAGTTCTTGGCTTCACACCAGAACAGACTCAACAGAAATTTGGCTTCTTCATTGACGCCTTCCAGTATGGAACGCCTCCCCATGGCGGCTTAGCCTTCGGTCTGGACCGGGTTGCGATGATTCTTGCCGGCACTGACTCCATCCGTGATGTTATCGCCTTCCCGAAAAACGCTTCGGCCCGCGATCCAATGTCTGATGCGCCAAACCTTGTTGATCCAGTTCAGCTCGATGAACTCGATCTGGCTGTCAACGTTGAACCTGAAGACCGTAAATTCTTCGAATCCTACAAAGAAGGAAATATTCCAGTCACTTTATCGGATGGCGAAGAAATCGAAGTCTCCCTGGATGAAATCCGTGCCTGGAAAGAATCCCAGAAGTAAGTTCTGATTTCGGACTCCTTCCCAGTCTCTATTCCAAAAAAAAACCTGAATCTGGCTTATCCAAAAGCCTGATTCAGGTTTTTTCGTTTCATTTTATGGTCCTCCACATTTGCTGGTGCTTTACGATTGTGTGGGGAATGTGGGTGGACCACATTTTGTACATCCGGTTCATTAATCTGGAGAGCAGCGAAGTGCAATTTTCAATCTTTGACGGGGCGATAGAGATTGTCGAATATGACGCCAAGATTCATAGCTGCCTCCTTTCCATGAAAAAAAGCCCAGCTGGTTAGGCTGAGCACCAATTTATATCTTCTTTTTTACGATCTCTGAAAAGAAGATTTTCTTAAAGTCTTTAGGTGAAAAGACTCTTTTTTCAGAATTTGACATCAATCCCTTCTGCCTTTTTTGATCGTATTGAACTTAGAAAGTCATGAATAGTTATGATTCATAAAATCCATTATTTGATTAGTGATAACAGATCTAAGGCTATCGCGAGTAGTGAAGTTTGACTTATCAATCTTAATCAAATAATAGTGAATCGGACTTTTCTTCACGAAATACAACATATCTTTTAGAATTTTGAAAACATCTTCACTCTTGTATTCGTGAAATGGCGGCTCTTTACAAATAAGTGGTCCTGTATGAATTGTATCGGAAATGAAATCATCATTCGTTAGCCGATTTTTGAGATATTGCACCTGAGGATTAATGGGGTCTTTCTGATCATGGAAAACCAAGGATATCAAATAATACCGATCAGATATTGGGTTTTCAGAAGGATCATAAGCGCCAATATCTCCAGATTCATCTATAAAAATGCTCAGTTCATTTGCACCACTCATAAGCCCTCTTAATAAAAAAAGGGGGAATAGCTCCCCCCCACTCGGCGGACCTGTCAACAACTGTTGACAACCCCAATTAGTAATCTGATGATATCAGCACGAAGGGCGGTGGTCAAGGTATCTCCCTCTCAATAGTTTTCGATCTGAAAGCCCACCTACAGTACAATAGAGCCAAATATATTTGACATTTACACCGCGGTTTTTAAATAGTAAAATAAATGCAAAACTCAGAAGGAGAAAAAACTATGACATTTCGAAAACTCGGCCTGGCTGCGCTTTGCGGTTTTGCTTTGCTCATTGGCGGATGCTCTTCTTCCCAGCCGGAATCAGAAGAAGAATCCATGATGAAACTGGATGAATATAATTCTTACTGGTCCAGCAAAAATGCAGATTCATCAACTGTTTCTTCAGAAAACTGATCTTCAATCCGCATTCATACTGAAATATCCATCTGTGGAATGAAAGGAATCCATTTCTCTTTTCAAAAATCAAGCCCTGCGCATTCCAGAATTTTTTCTGGCTGCGCAGGGCATTTTTTAGTGAGGCCGTCAAGATTCCAGACCAAAAGTCCTTCTCACAAAAAAGAGCAGCTATTCTGGCTTTGCTGCTCCTTTAGGGGAATGTCCATAGTAATTGGACATAAATTCTTTTTTATATTCTTCAAATCGGCCATCGAGAATTGCCTGGCGGATTTCTTCGGTTAAACGAAGCGTAAAACGAAGGTTGTGAATGCTGGCCAGATTGAAGTAGTGGGCTCTGTCTTCCGGATCCTGGCTCTTTAACAAATCCCGCAGCTGACCACGGGTCCAGCCTGCTTTGCAGACGGGACAGTCGCAGCCCTCATCAAGCGGTTGATCACTGTTGGCAAACTTTTCAATATTGATATAACCGTATTTCGTGTAAATTCGACCGTGTCTGGCCTCACGAGTCGGGGCAACACAATCAAATGTATCAGCACCGTTTTCCGATCCGATCAGAATGTCATCTGGACGGGACAGACCGAGCAGATGACGAGGCTTGCCTTCTGGCAGTTCTTCATTGCACCAGCGCAAAATGTTGTGCAGGTCACTTTTCAGAAATGCGCCGCCAAGACCATAACCGTCAAAGTCCATGGCTCCCAGTTTTCTGGCCGTGGAACGACGTAAATCTTCCCAGCGCCCTCCTTGCAGAACCCCATACAAAGACTGGCGATAGCCCAGATCATCGCGATGTTTTTTATGTTCTTCCAAAGAAATCTGGGCCCAGCGTTCTGTTCGGGCCAGGGCTTCGACATTGTACTCATATGAATCCGCCAGTGAAGTCAGTTCATCGAATGCCATATGAATATCGGCACCGATTCGGTTCTGGATATCCATAGATTCTTTGGGGCCAATGAAGTCATCCTGATCTGTAAACGGATCATGGAAATGGATGCCATCTTCCGTCACAATCGCCAGGCGGTCTTTTTTCGGAGCATTGGTCACTTCTTTTTCACGCTCCATCGAGACCACTTTTCCAATGCCGCTGCCAAGTGACATCACCTGGAAACCGCCGGAGTCCGTTAAGGTCGGTCCATTCCAGCCGGACCACTTGGCCAGGCCGCCATTTTTGGCAATCTCATAAGATTTGTTTCGCAAGTGATATCCATTGGAAAGCATGGCCTGCGCATAGATGGAGTGCAGATCATCCATGCTTAAAAAGCGGACTTCTCCATGTGTGCCAACGCACATAAAGGCTGGTGTTTTGATGTCGCCATGCGGTGTATGAATGGTGCCCGCCCGTCCTAACTGGCCGGGAATCCGGGCTTCGATATCAAAGCTTAATCCTTTTAATTCTGGAGCAGAATTATGGTCAGACGCTTCGGTCTGGACGGTGTTTTTTATTTCTTCCTGCATAGAAAACTCCTTTCTGAACAAAAGACTGGATCTCTTTGTTTGGATAAAGAAACCCAGTCTTCTGGTTCGTTCTATTTTTTTGAGGCTGACTACTTCGATCCGACAAATCAGCCTGGAAAGGGCTGAAAATTAAGCGGCCGGCTAAGCCTTGGCTGCTTCTTTTGGATCATGGCTGAGATAGACAGCCAGTTTTTTCTGGATTACGGCTTCAACTGGGGAAAGAATCAGTTCCAAGCCCATCCCTAGTATATAAGCAAAAACTGCCTGCGCAAGGAATTCGTTAAACGGAAGCACCCCGATAAATGCGATAGTTTCAAACGTTGCTGAATCCAGAATATGCGCAAATGCACTTGAACATAAGGCACGGGCAATAAAGCTGTGAGCAAAGATCGAGTTGGAGGATTTCATCTTGATAAACAGATAGTTGTTTAACAGGTTGGACAGCAGATATCCGCATAGAGAACCCAGAATGATTCTTGGCGAAAAACCAAGAACGGAAGCAAAGGCTTCCTGCAGATCCCATCCCGGATAAGGGGGCAGTGCAATAACCGCATAGAAAACCACAACCGCGATCAGATTGACCAGAAAGCCTGACAGGATCACCCGAGTTGCAATTTTCTTGCCAAACAGCTCGATGATCAAGTCGCCAAGAATATAGGTCAGCGGAAACAAAACCAGTCCGCCATCTACCGCAATTCCCGCCAGATTCCAGAGCTTGATCGCACTGAGATTGGAAATCAGCAGTGTGCCGGCACTTAATGCCGTAAAGTAGATCAGTAATTTTAATTTTCTGTCGTTCATACCTTTTAGTATAGACAGATTTCTGCTTGCTTCCCTGTCTGGAGCGCTTTCACTTTTATGGACTGGATACCATTATCCGCTGTCCACGGTATTTTCTGAAATTTCTGTTTGTCAAACGAATCGATTCCCAAAAAAAATCAATTTTCAGATGCTGTTTCGGCTTTAAGATAATTCTGAATGATCAAACGGATTTTAACAGTTAAATACCAGATTCTTCAAAAATGGAAAAACAATCCTTGGTTTTATCCGCTCTGGAAGCTGTGAAAAGCTATGCCTCTTATGCCTTGACCAGTCGCCTGAAGCGCCATGAAAAAAGCCATGGCCTTTATTGGAGGTCATGACTTGATTCATCTTTGTCTTTCCTGACTGATTGATGCCAGTCTCAATTATTCTGCAAGCAAGGCAGTGACTTTGCGGGCGTATTCAACTGGATCGGCAATTGGGAAGCCTTCAATCATGCAGGCCTGATCGTAGAGAACCTGCGCAATGGCTTTCACTTTTTCCTTATCGGTTGAATAATCAGCCCGTAAGGTTGTCCAGATCTTGTTGTTCGGGTTGATTTCCAGGATTCGCTGGGCTTTCATGCCAGGAACAGGTTCTTCACCGGACTGCTGGGCCATGAGAGTGAACATCCGTTCCATTTCAAAGGACATGCCATCACCGGCTACCAGCATAACAGGGTCGTCCACGAGCCGGTTAGACAGACGGACTTCACTGACTTCTGGCAAGGCTTCTTTCATGAATTCAAGCAAATCTTTGTTTTCTTCGTTCTGGTTCTTTAAAGCTTCTTTTTCTTCATCGGAATCCAGATTCAGATCGCCCTGCTGCGCATTTTTAAAGGCGTGGTCTTCATAAGTGCCAATGGTCTGCAGGACAAATTCATCGATTTCATCGGTTAAGAACAGAACTGGAATGTTCTTGGATTTCAGCTTCACTACCGTTGGCAGTTTTGCCATAGCAGCTGGATTGGTGCCGGAAACATAGTAGATTTCTTTGGCCTCTTCAGGCAGACTCTTGACAAAGTCAGCCAGGCTTTCCAGTTTTCCGTCATTTGAGGTGTAGAACATCAGCAGATCCTGAAGTTTATCCTTGTCCTGGCCCATGGAATTATAGAGACCAAATTTCAAATCCAGACCGAAATTCTTCCAGAATCCTTCGTATTTTTCCGGATCCTTTTTCAGCATCGAACTCAGTTCGCCCAGAACTTTCTTTTCAATTCGGTTTTTGATCACGCGCAGCTGATGGTCATGCTGCAGCATTTCACGGCTGATATTCAAGGACAGATCCTGAGAGTCCACCAGACCTTTTACGAAGCGCAGATAGTCTGGCAGCAAAGACTCACAGTTGTTTTCAATCAGCACACCGCGAGAGTACAGCTGCAGACCTGGTTTGTATTGCCGGCTGTAGAAGTTTTCCGGTCGGCGGGCTGGGATATACAGCAGCGAGGTAAAGGAGACAGATCCTTCCACACTGAAGAAGATTTTTTCGAGCGGTTTCTGGAAATCATAGAAATGATCCTGGTAGAAGCGGTCGAATTCTTCCTGCGTGATGTCTGCTTTATTGCGTTTCCACAATGGAACCATAGAGTTGAGTGTCCGCAATTCTTTTGCACTCTCATAAGAAGGGGTTTCATTGTTTTCGTCGCCTTCCACCCGTTTCTGGATTTCCACTTCCATCTGAATTGGATAGCGGATATAGTCGGAGTATTTCTTCACCAGATCCTGGATCTGATAAGAGTCAAGGTACTGGGAATACGAATCCAGATCGTCGTCTGCTTTCAGCTTCAGAATAATCGTTGTTCCATGGCCTTCTTTTTTTGCCGGATCCAGCGTATATCCCTCGGTTCCATCCGATACCCACTTCCATGCCTGATCGCTTTCAACCGAGCGGGAAATAACCGTGACTTCATCGCTGACCATGAAAGCAGAGTAGAATCCAACACCAAACTGACCGATAATATCTACGTCATTCTGGGCTTCTTCTTGTTTTTTGAGCTGTTCTTTAAAGGCTAAAGAACCAGATTTGGCGATCGTTCCGAGATTTTCTTCCAGTTCTTCTTTCGTCATTCCAATTCCGTTATCCGTTAAAGTCAGGGTTCGATTTTCCTGATCCAGATCAATCCGGACAGCCAGATCTTGTGGAGTCTGGCCATGTTCCAGCGCATACAGATAATATTTGTCGATGGCATCGGATGCATTGGAGATCAGCTCACGCAGGAAAATCTCTTTATGCGTATAGATCGAGTTAATCATTAAATCGAGCAATCGTTCCGATTCAGCCTGGAATTTTTTTCGTTCTGACATAAAATCCTCCTTGATTAGCACTTAAACATTTTAACTGCTAAAACTATAGGCCACCAGATATTCATTTGCAAGCAGTTCGCCAACTTCTATTTTTTCCAATACAAAACAGATATCTTTTGATTCATATCTTTATTTTTCTGTCTCGTTTTTCCAAGAAATCGTGACTCATTCCAAGCTCCCTTCTGCCCGTTTCGTCTGGTATGGCTTATCCGGCAATCCTCTATTTTCCTGTTTATGGATAGCCAGGCGGCTTTTTCAGGGGGCGAAAGCCTGTCCTGGATCTGGGATTCAATTGGCCGGCATTCTTCTTATTTCATCCATAAAGATTTATATTATTCTTTACATAAAGCACATAAGGAACTAAGATAATTCAAGGTTATCCTCTGGTCCTGAATCAGTGACCTGTAGAAGAAGAGACTCGTACAAAGAAAACCTGAATAAACGAAAACCTGAATAAGAGAAGAAAGGAAACTATATGGCAGACCAAAAAGCCGCAATGGACTTTGGCAAGGGACCGATCGGCTCGCTTCTGATGCGCTCAGTACTCCCCTTGCTTGCAGCCCAATTGCTTAACTTGCTTTACAACATTGTCGACCGAATTTATATTGCCAGGATTCCGGAATGCGGACAGGAATCACTGGCCGGTCTTGGGCTGTGCTTTCCCTTGATCACGATTATGACCGCCTTTATCAACCTGTTTTCTTCAGGCGGCGCCAGTCTGGCTGCCATTGCCTGGGGCCAGAAACGAATCGAGAAGTCTCAGAAAATCATGAATACGTCGTTTTATCTGCTTGTCTTTGGCTCTCTGGTCCTTGGCGGACTCGGACTGCTGTTTTCCAGAGGGCTGCTCCAGCTGTTTGGCGCAGATGAGATCATGCTGCGGTATTCACTTCCCTACTTACGGATTTATCTGTGCGGCAATCTTTTCTCATTTATCTCTCTGGGACTTAATCCCTTTTTCAATGCCCAGGGTCGCTTTTTTACCGGAATGGCCAGTATTCTGATCGGTGCTTTCTGCAACATCCTGCTCGATCCGGTTTTTATTTTCGTGTTGAATCTTGGAATCAACGGAGCTGCGATTGCCACAGTCCTGGCTCAGGTTCTGGCTGCCCTATTTGCGTTCTGTCAGATGCGAAGCCAGCGTTCCTTCTGGAAAATCGAACCCTTTTCCACAAAATTCTGCTCCTGGTCTGTCATTTCGGATATCACTTCCCTGGGGCTGGCAGGGTTTATCATGCAGCTGACCAATTCCCTGGTCCAGATTGCCCAGAACCAGGTGCTCATCAATCTTGGCGGCAACGAGTATGTGACCGTCATGACGATCGTCAATTCAGTCCGGCAAATTACCGACACCGTTGTCTTTGCCCTGGCGGATGGAACGTCCCCCTTACTCAGCTACTGTTATGGAGCCGGCCTCTATTCCCGCCTGAAAAAACTGATCCGGATTATGACCGGCCTTCTTTGCGGATATACGCTGTTGATGTGGATTTTCATTCTGGTCATTCCCGATGCTTTTGTCGCTCTGTTTGATTCAGGAACCGGGCTTCGGCAGGCAGCTGTTCATGGCATGAACATTTACTTCTTCGCCTATATTTTCCAGGCCCTTCAATACAGCGGTCAGACGGTCTTTAAAGCGTTGAACAAGAAAAAGCAGGCCATCTTCTTTTCCCTGTTCCGTAAAGTCGTCATTGTTCTGCCCTTGATCTACCTTCTTCCCCTGATCTGGACACCGCCGGTTTATGGAGTTTTTGCCTCAGAACCCATTTCAAATGTGATCGGAGGCCTGGCCTGCTTTATCACCATGTATTTCACGGTCTATCGAAGACTTGAACCAAACTCCTGAAACCCACACTGCCATGAATTTTTCTATAAGCCGTAAAAAAAGCAGAATTCAAAAAACGAATCCTGGATATTCATCCATTTTCAGGCCGGTTTCTTTGCAAACCGGCCTTTTTGCAAGCCGGTAGATCATTGCTATCCAAGCCTTGCTGGATAAATCTGCCCCGTCTTTTCCTTCTATCTTTCCCTTCTGCCTTTTCTGTCTTTTCTGTTTTTTTTCTCTTGATCAAAAGACCGTTTTAGACGGCAATCGATCTATGCGTCTGTCTATATAAAAAGGATAAAAAGGCTCCAAAGACCAGTTTGGTCGGGAGCCTTCAAAAAAACGAATAGTCTGGATCTGGATTTTGCGCTTCATGCCTGGTATTGAAGTTTTCTTCAGCTTTTCCAATGCTTGAGCGCCTCTTGACGATACTGCCGGGGCGTCATGTGATAAGCTTCCTTAAATTTCGAATAGAAGAAAGTCTGGTTGGAATAGCCGCATTGCGTAGAAATCTCTTCGATCGAGAGATCCGGACGCTCAAGCAGCATGCGTTTGATTTTTTCCAGCTTGAGACGGGAGATATGCTGCGAATATGAAAGGCCTGTCTGTTCCTTGAGCAGACTCGTCAGATATACCTGGTGAACATGCAGATCAATGGCCATCTGTTTGAGGGAGCAGTTGAGGAAATTCTTTTCCATATACTGCAAAGCCCGCAGAATAATCTGGTTAGAAGGTGACAGTGAAGTCTGTTCAACCACAGTCTTTCCCGATCCGACCAGATCCATCAGAATCAGCTGCATCATCGTCTCCTTAATTTTCCTTGAATTTCTAGTGGGATACAGCTGTTCCCAGAGCAGTTCATACAAAAAATTGAGAATGCGTTCGTTTTCGCTGACGTCAAAAACAATATAGTTCATCGATGTGTTACCCGGATTCAGGGTATTGGCAAAGAAATACGATAACGTATTTTCTTCATCGAGCAGACTGATCAGATACTTCTCGACAAACTCCCTGGACATTGTAAAGTTGATGAGAACATCATCTTCACCAAGGACACCGATCGAATGTGTCGTATTGGTGTCAATCAATGTCATCTGGTTCTTTTTCAGCCGCTGCGGCTTGCCGTCAATCACCTGATCGCATTCTCCTTCAAACATAAAATTCAGTTCAACAAAATCATGAGAATGGTCCGGTGTGGGGGTAAATCGCGGATTGCGGCTGATCACAAAGGACTCATCAGAATTGAATTTGTCATATTCCAGATAATCGATCAGTGAAACTCGATACTCAGGCAGATTATGCCGTTCATCGCGCTCATCCAGGCGCATCAGCCTTTCTTTCAATTGTTGTTCATTCATACCTAAAGAATAGCACTACCTCCTTAAAAATAGTCAGTTTTCTTCGTAATTGGTGATATAGATGAAAGCGTTGCCAGCTGGTATCCTGATTTTATAAATTAGTCAATGCCAAAACGAAAAGAAAAAAAAGCGATGCTTGCTCAACAAACTCTATCGGTTTGAGTGCCTTTTGGCCTAAATCTGCCGGTCTGGAAAAAACAAGGCATTTTTGGCGGCTGTCTGTGCCTGCAAGACACAATATTGGTTTTCAGTCTTAAAAGATGATAGAAATCAACTCGACCGGTCGCAGGCAGAAAAATCTTGTTTCCGGATGAATTTTTATCTGATTGCAACGGTTTCAATCGCTTTAAAAGAAGATATGGATCAGTTCAGCTGATCCTGAGGAGAGAAAAATGAACGTACTTGACGAACTGAAACAGGATCGATTTGCTTCTCATCTGTGGCCTTTTTTCTGGCAGCATGGTGAAGATACGAAAGTTCTTGAAGAATATCTCAATGCTATGCAGTCCCAGGGATTGTCCTGCTTTTGTGTGGAGTCCCGTCCCCATCCCGATTTTCTCCAGGAAGGCTGGTGGAAAACGATGGACTTTCTGGTGGAGGAAGCCAGAAAAAGAGGAATGAAATTCTGGATTCTGGATGATGCCAAGTTTCCAACCGGCTATGCGAATGGCCAGGTTCCGGATTCGCTGAAAAAGCGCTATCTCCAGATTCATCAGTACGACCTGCTCAGTCAGGGCTTTCCCATCGAACAGGATCTGTCCGTTCCAGCTCGGGTCATGGAATTTATCAAGGATCCCCGACACCGAAACGATCAGATTGAAAAAGTAATTCTGGCAAGGCATTTGACTGCAGGCGTAATTGACTGGTCTACTCTGAAAGAGATCACCGACCAGGTCAGCGATCGTACGCTCCGGCTTGATCTTGAAAAAGGATATTATTCCCTGTTTGTAGTCTACCAGACTGCAGCTGGAGCCGAGGAGTCGACCAGAGACTATCTCGATCCGATGAATCCCAAAGCCACTCAGGTTTTAATTGACACTGTTTATGAACCCCACTATGCCCGTTATAAAGACGAATACGGAAAGACCATTCAGGGAATGTTTTCTGATGAACCTCGATTTGGCAATGTGAAAGGTCCGTATGAAGTCATCGGTGTTTCCGACATGCCGCTGCCCTTTAATGAATACGTCCGCCAGGCTTTAAAACAAGAGCTTGCACCCGAAGAGTGGGTGTACTTATTCAAAGGCAATACCGACCGGGCTAAGGATGTCCGGGCCTTGTATATGGGAATTGTTTCCGATTTGTTTGGCCGCCACTTCTCAAAAGTTCTAGGAGACTGGTGCAGAGCACATGGCATTTTGTATATCGGCCATCTGATTGAAGACAATGAAGCTCATGCCCGCCTTGGCTATGGACCTGGCCATTACTTTAAAGCCATCAATGGCTTCGATATGGCCGGCATCGATATTATCGGCGGCCAGGTTGTTCCGGGCATGGATTTCCATCATGATGCCTATATGACTGGCGGCAGCTGTGGTGATTTTTTCCATTATACACTCCCGCGTCTGGCCGCTTCCGAAGCCAAACTCAATCCGGCAAAAAAAGGGCGCGTGATGTGTGAGGCCTTTGGGGCCTATGGCTGGAGTGAAGGGCTGAAGATGATGAAATGGATCACTGACTTCATGATCAGTCACGGGATCAACTACATTGTTCCCCACGCGTTTGACCCCAAAAAATTTCCCGACTGGGACTGCCCACCGCATTTCTATGCTCATGGCATGAATCCACAGTTTAAACACTTTGGCGTCTGGAGCCGCTATGCCGACCGTCTGGCTCATTTATTTAGTGACGGTACGCATCCAAGCCGGATTGGTGTTCTCTATCATGCGGTTGGCGAATGGAGCGGCAACAAGGGAAAAGATACTCCGATTCTTAAAGTTCTGGAACAAAACCAGGTGGATGGTACGCTGATCAGTGAAGATTACTTAAAACAGGCCCGAGTTGAAGGAGATCAGTATATCATTGGAAACAATCGCTTTGACCTGCTGATCATCCCGGCAGCTTCCTACTTGCCCGCGTGGCTCAATGAACAAATTGCCCGGATTCCAAACGTGGTTTTTGTGGACGAAAAACCGGCGAATTATTTGGGAAGTGGTTCTGTTGTTTTCTTAGACGAACTTGGAAAACTGATTCGTCCCTATCAGGAAGTTGTTCCAGCCGATCAAGTTCCTTCCCTGCACGTCTGGGCCTGCCAAAAAGAGGATGGACAGGTGTATTTCCTGATGAATACCAGTGTCATCGACACAATCGATGCAGCCATTGAAGTCGAAAATGCCGAAAAGCTTGCCAGCTATGATGCCTTTACCAATACTGTAAAAGCTCTGCCACGCACCGATGATGGCCAGATTCTTGTTCATCTGGAACCCTTCGAATCACTGATTCTCGTTGAGGACGATCCGGATGAAGAACCTATTGAAGCTGGCGAAAAGATCGCAGTCATTGAAAAAGGTCTTGTGCGCAAGAAACCTTTCAATACAGATCCCTTTGGTCCTGCAACAGCCACTGATTTCCAGGATCTGAGCCTGGAAGATCCGAGATTTTCCGGCACCCTCCTGTATCAGTTCACCCTGCCTGAAGACTTTAAATCCGGCATTCTCCATCTGCCACAGGCTTTTGAAACCGTAACGGTAACAGTGGATGGAAAGGAGCAGACCCGGATCGCCCCGCCTTATTACTTTGTCCTCAAAGAGATTAAAGATCCGCATGTACAAGTTGAAGTCATTACAACTCTTGCCCGCAGCCAGCGCGAACTGTTCTCGCAGTTTATCCCAAGTGAACCCATCGGACTTTGTGGCGCACCTGAATTGTATTCCATTCAATCCAGATAAGCTTGCACAGACAATACAGAACAGCAGACTCACCTCCAGATCGATCTTTCAATTCAAACCTGTCTTATGTCTTATATCTCATCAATTTCAGGCTCTGCTCTTTTTCCTTCCAATCTTTTTGTTTCCATCAAACCAGCTGTCTTGCAGCTGGTTTTTTCAGTGCCCCATACCAAGCCACGCAAAAAAAAGATACCAGTCGCCAGATCAGGGATCACCAGGACAGGTATCTTCATGGAGTTGAAAATCAGGATTTGGAAGTCTGATCCAGCGACCTTCGGTTCTGGATTATTCTTCTACAGTTTCAGTTGTTTCTTCGACAACACTGGCAGGAGTCTTTTCAACTTGAATTTGCTTCGAATTTAAGTCAGCAATTTCCGAATCAATGAAGGCTGCGACGGCTTTTGCATCGTCTTCATTTTCATCGAGGTAGACTTTGGAGTAGAGGGTAGATTTGCCATTTTGTTTCAAGTACGCCAGTCTGGCAATCTTTTCAGCCATCCCTTTTTCATCGCGACGGAAAATCGTCAGATTCTGATTCAGGAAATGAATATCGCTTTTGCGAACTTCAGGAATGGAATTGAGGATCATATCCAGATCAGAGAAGAAGCACAGCTCACTGACTGATCCATTAGTGACGATCACACTATAATTGCCTAAGGTACCCGCTTCTTTCATGCCAGAAAGAATCATGGATTCAAATTCGCTGGCACGGCTTAAAAAGGAAACCCCTTCATAGCAGAATTCGCCAGTTGTTTCTTCATTACCGGCTGCAACCTGAATGATTTCTGTTTCCTGTTTCTTTTTGGATTTTTTAGCGTCAGATGTACGGACTACCCACAGATACAGATCTTCATCGATAAGATCCTTGCTGGAAGCCATCGTGTCGAGCAGACTGTTGAGCTGATTGACTGCATCACTAAGGCTGGTATATTTACGGTTGTTGAAGATAACAACCGAATCACTCTCGGGAGCTCCGATGCGAATTTCATAAAACTTCATTAAAAAACCTCACATTCATTTCTATTTTCTGGGCAGTGGACCTGCAATGTTCAAAAAACGATTTCAGATTGAAAGGTCCATCGCAACGATTCTACCATAAATACAGAAATGATGACTATCCCTGCTGGTCGATGAATGCAGTTTCCAAAACTTCAGACTTCAGTCTGTTATTGTCGTCACTATTTATACGAACAGAATTAGCTCTTTTGCCTCGTTTTTGATCACGATCTGTTCTGTCAGACGAACTGGAGCCTGAATACGAATCTGTTCAGAATGAGTAAACAGCATGAAAGCAAAGGGAGGGATGAGAATCTGAAAATAATCAAAAACGTTTTCAGAAAATTTTTGCGAAGAAAGCGTTTTCAGATTTCGCGTTGTCTGTCTCTTGCGACATTGTTCACACAATCCTGCAATGACGATGGTATACTGAATGGCAGTCTATTCAATAACGGAAAGTGAGAGTTTTATGTCAATTCATATTAATCATTCCCTGCCGGATCCAGAAGTGCTCAAGCAGGAAATTCCAATGTCTGAACACGCGAAGATGATTAAAGCGAAACGCGATCAGGAAATCCGCGATATTTTTGAAAGCAAAGACAACCGGTTTATCGTCATTGTCGGGCCCTGCTCAGCTGATAACGAAGAAAGCGTACTGGAGTATTGTCATAAGCTGGCCAACCTGAATGAAGTGGTTAAGGACCGGCTGATGATCATCCCCCGTGTTTACACCAATAAACCAAGAACCACCGGGGATGGCTACAAAGGGATGCTTCACCAGCCAGATCCGAATGCTGAACCAGATCTGCTTGAAGGGCTGAAATCAATCCGGAAAATGCATTTACGCGTTCTTGAAGAAACCGGCCTCTCTACAGCCGATGAAATGTTATATCCAGAAAACCGTTCCTTTTTAGATGATGTGCTTTCCTATGAGGCCGTAGGGGCTCGTTCTGTTGAAAATCAGCAGCATCGTCTGGTCGCTTCCGGCATTGACATTCCTGTTGGCATGAAAAACCCGACCTCCGGTGATTTTTCAGTCATGATGAATTCCGTCACAGCTGCCCAGCACCCGCATCGCTTCATTTATCGCAGCAACGATGTTCAGACCGATGGCAACCCGCTGGCTCATGTCATCTTACGCGGCGGCGTAGATAAATATGGAAAGACAATTCCAAACTATCACTATGAAGACCTGAAAATTGTCAGCGACCTGTACAAAAAAGCCGGCCTGAAAAATCCAGCCGTCATCGTCGATGCCAACCATTCCAACTCGGATAAGAAATACAAAGAACAGATCCGGATCTGTATGGATGTCATGCATAACCGCAAATACCATCCGGAAATTCGCGAACTGGTCAAAGGGGTCATGATTGAATCTTACCTGCTGGAAGGCCGTCAGGATATCTGTGAAGATTATGTCAAAGGCAAATCCATCACTGATCCGTGTCTTGGCTGGGAAGACACCAAAAAGCTGATTCTGGATATTTATGCCAGAACCAAAGAATGTCTGCCCGAAGAAAACTGATTTTCTTTGTGGCAGACTCTTTGTTGAAATTACCCGCCATCCCCAAAAAAGCATCGCCCAATCCCTGCCGGAACCTGTTGCCCAGATTCCGGTTTTTTTGCGAAAAAAAATCCTGCTCAAGGCAGGAAATAAATCTTAAGTCTAAAAAACATCTCAGGCATTCAGACCTGCTGGATAACGGTTTCGTAATGAATCCGTAATCATCTGCCAGCTTTTTTCTGACTGTTCTGGGGTTTTCTTGGCCCACTTGCCAAAGTAAGGAATAAACCCCAGATGACTGGCCTGAGCGATCAGATCCAGATCTGTCTCGCTCAGCCGGATATACAGAGGATACTTACCAGGTATCTGGTCATAAGCAATCGCCAGACGGCTGATGACGGCTTCAAACAGATCCAGCTTCGTTCTGGCATCACATCTGCGAACGTCAAAGAGAATTGCAGGCCGGTCCATTCCAAAATCATCTTCATCTTTCCAGGAAGCATAGGCGGCAGGCTGCTGGTCGACCAGCACAGAAAGCCCAGCTGGATCCTGATCGATTTCCCAGTTGCCTGGCAGACAACTGGCCTTAAAAAAAGTCCGTCTTGGAAGGATCATCAGAATTTCATTGTTTAAATCTCGGTCTTCCATAATTGTCTATACCTTTCTGTTAAATGCGTATATACCTTAGCACATTCAGGGTTCGTCCCTGTCCGTAGTCTGCCATTTTTCAAAATGATGTCAAAATTCTGTCTGAAACTTTTACAAAAAACTAGTCGAAAACGCTTTCTCAAAATCGCTTTACACGCTTCTACCGATTTCTTATCGAAAACAGTTACAGCTGCCTTATTGACAATATTGTCTCACCCGGAACACCATTTTACTTTTTCTGGCAGAAACCATAAAAAAACCGGTCGATCAATGCCAGGCCGATTTTTCTGGAAAGTAAGGGACTGAATCACATTATAATATTGAAGTTCGGTTCACTGCCAAGATGACCGACAAATTTTGAAAGGAATGTATGAAATGTCCGAAACTTTATTAGAAAGAAATGTAAAGCATCATTATTTAGAAAACAACTACAACTGCGCTGAGACGATGATCCAGGCGTGCAATGACACCTTCAAGTTAGATCTGCCTGCTTTCGCATATCGAATGCTTTCGGGCTTTGGAAGCGGGCTGTATACAGGGAATGTATGCGGCGCCCTGGTGGGCTGTACATCTGCTCTGTCGTTGATGATGGTGGAAACGCGTGCCCACGATACAGAACATCTTCCCTATGCTCAGCGCCTTCTGGTTCGAAATTTTCGAAATCTGCTTGGCGAAACCCAGTGCGCCCGACTCAAAGCCGTTCACCACACCAAAGAACAACGCTGCCTGCCAACCTGCCTTCTGGCCGCCCAAGCGATGACCCAGACCGTGAACCAGCTCCAGCAGGAGGGCCTGCTCAAACAGGAATACGATTTTTCAAAATGGATGACGGATGAACAGGCGAAGTCGGAGTGAAGAAAGAAAAGAAAGGCTGAAAAAACTCAATGGCGCACTCCAGCCAGAAAGTCTCTAAGGATCAGTTAGATAGTAGTCCCCAATAAACAGGCAATTGGTTCTCTTTATATAACGCAGAATATAACGCCGAAATCATGGCTGCCTGTAGGGGGGATTTCTTTGCTGTTTGTGCAATTTAATCATCTAGCTGTTACTATTGTCTCTGGCGAGCCGAATCTGACATTTACACTGGCTCCCAAGACCAAGTAATCTGGCTGCTCCCGGTAGAGTTGGAGAGCCTAAAAAAGCACATATCAAAAAAGCTCTAAACCAATTATGTGAACCGAAAATCCACACAATGGTTTAGAGCCAGCGATTTAAAAACCACTTACAATTTTAGAATACCAAAAAAGGATAGTACGAAATTACATGCGGCTGTCCTTGTTCGTTAAAGAGTGAGAATGGGCATCGACTGTTGACTGATTCTGGATCAGGGCTTCATCAATGCGATGAGTCGCTTTGCACCTGCACCAAAGCGAAGAGGCAATGGCGCTGGAGCGGATGTTAGACAGAAATTTTCTGCCTTTCACTCTTTTTTCACTCTCTATATTTTCTGGTCTGTTTTCAGCAAAATAGACCAATATCGTCCGCCAAAATACCCCAGGCCTGCGATTTTCACAGTTGGTATTCGCAGCTGACCATGCTATTTCTTTGCTGGATCAAAATCTAGCGGCGACGGCGCCCCCAGCGACGGCGAGGTTTCCGGTCTTCTTCCTCATCATCATCGTAGTCTTCGTCTTCGTCTTCATCTTCGTCCTGGCTCTCTTCGTCTTCCTCATCCGTACGCTCTTCCAGAGAGTCATCATCTTCGTCTGTGGATGGGTTGTTGGCAGTTTCCCGGGCCTCTTTGGCTCCGTCTTCTTCATCCATCTTTGCCCAGTCGACGTCGAGCTGTTCGTCACTTTCCCCAGCATGGCGTAAAGCGAGATAGTTCGGATCATTCTGGGCCAGGCGAATCCGGGCAGATAACAGTGAGGCCTGTTTGCGAGCCTTGGTTAACATGCGGCCATAAACAATGAAAATCCATAAAGCAATCAAAAACAACAGTGCACTGGCAGCCATCACAACCACATAGCCTTTGAAGTAATACTGTAAGAAAACGGCAATCGCCGAGCAGACCATAACGATAAACAACAGGAACATCGTTGATCGGCAGGAAGAAGAAAGCTTGGAGAAGTAACGGTACTTTTCTTCTTCATTTTCAATATCTTTAGGCAGTTCGCCCGGTTTCTTCTCATTGCGCATGATATACCAGCCAGCATCCCGTTTATGACGGCTCGGCAGCTGTTCCATGCGCTTCCAGCCCTGTTTTTCAAGCTCGTTCCAGTAACTGTCTTCTGGCTCTCTGCCAAAGTACAGGACTTTGTAATAGTAGTCATGAGGTTTTGATTTATTAAAGTAGTACTTGTTGCCATCACTGCGAACGAAGTGGAAGCCCTGTGCGGATTCACGGTTCAGGTAGTCTTCGATCTTACGATAATCCGTGGTTGAAAAGCGCTTCTTGTCTTCGTACTCATCATAGTGGTAGTCATCGACCAGGCTTGCACCTGGATCGTAAACCCCATCTTCTTCGAGTCCTTCTTCAGCAGCAGCTTTCTTTTTCTTTCTGGCTTCTTTTTTTGCTTCCTTGTCAGCTATCGGCTCAATGACTTCTTCAACGACAGCCGTCGTGGCAGCAATTTCCTCTTCTGGCTGTTCTTCTTCCTGGTTTTGGGCCTGTTTTAACAGTTCAGACTGGCTTTTGCGGGTAATTACCACGGAAGGCTGGGTTGGAGATGTCGGGGCCCCTTCTTCTGCCTGCGCAAAAAGCGGGGTTTTGATGACAGGTTCATCAAAAAGATCGAGGTTTTCGAGTGCTTTCTGGTTTTCCTGATAGTTGCTGCTGTGCAGGATTTCTGAGAAAGTCCTGGGCTTGCGCGTCTGGCTTTCTTCTCTTGTCTGCATAAAAGCCGGAACGGTCTGTGAAGAAGTCTGCGATGTTTGCGCAGGCTCCTGGCTGCCCTGTAAAGGTTCACCAAGATCAGCCTGCTGGGTCTTTTCTTCAGGCTGCGCAGCCGGACTGGATTCTTTAAAAGCGCTGGTGGCAGGAGTTGGTTCTTCCTGCTCCTGACGACGCTCAGCCTTGGAGGCAAAGAAACTCTGTTCGTTGAAGGTGACAGGGTTGTCTTTGCGGACTTTATTGCGCCGGCTTCGTTTTCCGAATGGATTTGCGGGGGATTTCTTCGTATTCGAGACCGTTCTGGCTTCCTGAATTACGGATTGCACATCAAAGGAATCGAATTCAGGTTCCGAAATATCCAGTGAGGAAATTCTCGAATCACTGAGAAGATCCTGAAAGATCGTATCGTCCATAGGGGTTCCGTAAGGTTTTTTCTGATCGTCAGCCATAATATTCTCCTTATGTATCGAATCTGATTCGCCCCTTATTGTAGATACTTATCGACTAGAGGTCAAATTCAGCCGTAAATGAGCCATTGCGAAAGACTGGGATCAGTTTTCCTTCTTTCGTATAGCCATCAATGTTCAGATCATCAGCACCGACCATGAAATCCACATGGATTTCAGACTGGTTCATTTTGTGCTGTTTCAGATCTTCTTTGGACATTGTCTGCCCACCTGGAAGGCATTCTGCATAGGACTGACCTAACGCAAAATGACAGGCGGCGTTTTCATCATACAATGTATTGTAATAAATTCGACTGCCCTGCCGGATTGGAGAGCTCTTGTCAACGAGAGCAATTTCGCCCAGGCGGTCTGCCCCTTCTCCACCCTTGAGCAGGGCATCAAGAACTTCTTTTCCTTTGCTTGCATGATAGTCAACTACTTTACCATCCTTGAAGGTAAATCCAAACCCCTCAACGAGTTTTCCGTTTTCATTCAAAGGGAAAACCGCCTCCAGTCTGCCATTGACGCCATCCAGAGCGGGAGCTGAAAATAACTCTTCGGTTGGAATATTGCAGAAGTTTTCACGGCCATCCGCAAGCTTGCTGGCGCCACCTACAAAGGTCGCGCCCTCTGGCATATCCACCCATAAATCGGTTCCATTCGATGAGGTGTAGTGGAATTTTACGATACCAGCCTGGTTGAGCCTGTCCATCTGGGCATTTAATCTGGCTCCATGCTGCATCCAGTTTTCGATCGGATCGTTTTCATTGATCCGGCTGATCCTGAAAATGTCCTGCCACAATGTTTCAACGGCATCTTCCTCGTCCAGGTCTGGATATACTTTTTTCGCCCAGCCCGCACTTGGAGCCGCGACAACACACCAGGCCAGGCTGCCATTATCGATTCCACTGCGATAGTCTGGGGTGGCAGAATTCATCGCCATCCGGGCGGTAACCATTTTGGCTGGATCAGAATTTGCAAAAGCTTCTGGATCATCGCCGTCAATGAATAAGAAAGCTGCATTGTTTCTGGCGGCACTTTCATAGAAATCCGCTTTCCAGCCGGGAGCGGTTTTGAATGCCTCCAGATCTTTATTCGCATACTCCAGAGCACTGATCTCACTGTCGCGCCAGTCCATCCACACATCACTCGCTCCTGCTTTCCAGGCAGCTTTTGCGCATTTGCGGGCAAATTTGACCAGTTCGGGATCTGTCGAGCTGCGAATCACAATAGGCTGGCCTTTCTTTAAATTGATTCCAAGCTCAATGGTAAGCCGGGCAAATTTGTCTAAGTAGCTTTCGTTCATAAACACTCCTTCATTTCTGATCCGCATTCTTACTGCCAAATCGGTTCGCGTTTTTTGAAGCGAAGGTTGACAGAAGAAAAAACCTGAGGGATCCCTTCAGGTTTTTTCAGGCCTGAAACGATTCACTTTTCCGACCTGTTTCTTGTATCGTTCTTATTGATTTGTGATTATCGTTTTTAATCGATTTATTATTTTGAAACTTCTTTGGGATGATCCTTGCGATAGCGTTCGACAAAGGGCGCCACACTGCCTGGTTCTCGTCTTGAACAGCTGGTTTGGCAGTTTGCACAGTTGCCCGAGCAGCGGTTTTTGCGGCTGTAGCGTATGGCCGCAATCACGAGGATGACCACAATGAGGATCACTCCCCAGTCAATGAAATGCATACAATCCCCTCCATTTTCCATAGTCTGCCAGAAACTGGAAGAACGAATTCTGCTTTCAGGCTACTCTTCCCCTCTGGCACTTTTTTCGTGGCTGAACAGTGGCGAACAATACCGACCATCAAAACAGGCGGTACATAGACCGACTTCACCAGCCGCTTTTTTCAGGTCTTCACAGCTCATGAATTTCAACGAGTCAGCCTGAATATATTCACGGATTTCTTCGACAGTCTTATTGGCGCCAATCAGTTCTTTTTTGGTACTTGTATCCACCCCATAAAAGCAGGGGGAAGTAATAATCGGTGAAGCAATGCGGACATGCACTTCTTTCGCCCCGGCTTCTTTTAATAAAGAAACGATGCGCCGGGAAGTCGTTCCACGCACAATCGAATCGTCAATCATTACAATTGACTTGCCTTCGACGACATCCCGGACTGGTGTCAGTTTCATCCGTACCCCCCGGTCCCGCAAAGACTGCGTCGGCTGGATGAACGTGCGGGTAACAAAGCGGTTTTTAACCAGGCCACTTTCCATAATCACGCCGCTTTCTTCGGCATAGCCAATGGCTGCCGAAAGCGAAGAATCAGGAACCCCGATAACCAGATCAGCATCAAGGTCTTCATCCATTCTGGCCAGCATCTTGCCGGTTTCCTTACGGAAAGCATGGACGTTGATCGATTCGATTTCGGAATCTGGACGGGCAAAATAGATATACTCCATCGCACACATATGGGAAGTTGGATGGTCAACATAACAATGATGACGGACCAGGCCGCGGCTGAAGCTCACAGCCTCACCAGGCTTGACATCAACATGATCATAAATCCCCTGCACTTCAAAGGCGCAAGTTTCAGACGAGATAATGTATCCTTCTCCATTACGGGCATAGCTTAACGGACGCAGTCCATATTTGTCCCGTACCGCAATGATGACATCATCCTGTAAAACCAGAAAGGAGAAAGCTCCTTCAAGCTGACGAGCAGTTTTTTCAACCCGTTCAAGCAGACTGCCCCGTTCCTTCATGATCATGTGCAGAATAATTTCGGAATCACTGGTTCCCTGAAAAATACAGCCTTTCTGCTCAAGTTCAACGCGAAGTTCCATGTCATTGACAATCTGTCCATTGTGGACAATGGCGATCGATCCAGAATGACCGTGAGCGACAATTGGCTGAATGTTTTCAGCCTCCTGGCCGCCCGCTGTAGAATAACGGACATGGCCAATCGCTGTTCGTCCTTTCATTTGTTCAAGATCCGGGCGGTTGAATACATCAATCGTCAGGCCTTTACCCTTGCGGGTTTCGATCCGGCCATCCTGGTACACTGCAATTCCGCTTGCCTCCTGACCACGATGCTGCAAAGAATGCAGTCCATAATAAACAGAAAACGCGGCTTCGTCGACGTGATAGGCTCCAAAGACCCCGCACTCTTCATGAAGTTCATCAAACATAAGCTTCTGGCTCCTCTTCTCTTTTATCTTCTTAAGATTGACGTCTGGATTTTTCTGAATCCAATTCATCTTACCAAATCGACAAAAACAAGAGTTCAAATGGCCTGAAATCTGCTTAGAAAGCCCAGGATTTACAGAAAGTTCGGAAGGTTTTGTTCAAATAAAGAGCTATCATTTTCGCAGCAATCCCACTTGATTTTTAAGCGGCTGATCCAAGCCTCTTCGATCACAGCCAGTTCCTGTCCGGTGCATTGTCTGACTTTTTCAGGAGCGAAAACCTGAATTATGTTTAAAATAAAGCCAGGCTGCAACAACCAGGGCAATGGAGATAAAAAAGGCAAACCATGCAAAAGGAAAGGGCAGTCCGCTGACATTCATCCCATAAAAACCGTAAACCATATTCGGAATGGACATCACCAGGGTGATCACAGTCAGTCTTTTCATAATGATATTCATATTGTTATTGATGACATTGGAAAAGCTGTCAGTCATTTTGGCAGAAAGATCTGAGTAGATATTGCACATCTCAATCGCCTGCCTGATTTCAATCATGACATCCTCCAGCAGTTCCCGGTCTTCTTCATACATCGGAATCTGCCGCGAACGCAGGATCTTTTCCAGGGTGATCTGTTCTGCTTTTAAGGAAGTAGAAAAGTAAATCAGTGATTTTGAAAGCACCAGAATATCAATTAATTCTTTATTGCGCATCTTGTCATACAATTTCTTTTCAGTGGCTTCCGTAATCCGTTCAATCTGCCGCAAATCGGCCAGATATTCCTGTGAAATGAGCAGCAGAATATTGAGTAAAAACTGCGTCCGGTATCGAGTGTCCAGGTTTTTGACTTTGCCCTGCTCCATGCGCTCAACGGTGCTGTTTTCCCGGGTACAGATTGTAAACAGGTAGTCTCTGGTAAAAATGATGCCAATTGGCAGCGTAATAAAAGTGTCAATCGACCAGTCTGAGTCATCATCCTCTTCCGGGTAGTCGACGATGGCCAGAGTCTGATGCGCTTCTTCATCCCGGTCGATATATGAACTTTCCTGCTCATCCAGGGACGCATTGATAAACTCCGGAACCAGTTTAAACTCATCAAGCAGGCGCTCAACTTCTGCCTGACTTGGAGAAACCACGCTGATCCAGCAGCCTTTCACTGGTTTTTCCAGTGGCTCCAGCTGGCCATCACTGCCTGTAATGAAATAAGAGATCATACTGTTCCTCCAACTTCCGCTTTTCTCTCTTCTCTAAAATAAGGTCAGACTGACTTTCTGAATGGGTTAACCGCACTTCTGTCTTGAAAGCAGCTTCCTGCTTGTCTGAGCCAAGTTATTCTTATTGTATCGGTTCCTGTAAAAATTCATTATCCAGACTCTCAAAGAAGATTTATCTGCCCAAAGCGTCGATCTGCCCTTTTTTGTGTCAGCCAAAAACACCATCTTTGCTTAAAAATCTGGATTCATCGTCATTTCTTTTCATTTTGAACTAAAATCAGAATGAAAAATCGCTTTTCTTCAAGCATAAAACGGATACCATCTGCCTTGATTCCGGCTATGTCAGATCCTTGCTTCATACAGTTGCTTCATGCAAAGAAAGCATTTTGTACAGATGGAGAAAGAAAGAGATATGGATACAATCAGATCAGTCGCTGACTACATCAGTCACCTGAAAGTTTTGCGCTCGAATGAGTCGGTAGAACGTTTTGCAGTCCGCCAGACCTTTTTTCGCGGTCAGGCCAATAAGGACTGGCCCCTCATTCCGACACTTTATCGGAATGGCTATTTTGAAAAAGAGGCCGCAATGATCAAAGAAATTCTCAACGAACTACCCGATGAATTCAACTTGGCAGACCGTGTAGATATACTGGCCAAACTTCAGCATTATGGCTTTCCGACCCGGCTGCTCGATATTACGGCCAACCCGCTGGTCGCCCTCTACTTTGCCTGCTTTAAAGAAAAAGAAATGGACAATGATGGCGCCATTTATGTTTTTTTAGATGTTGAGGCTCGATGGTCTGATCATCCCTATGTCAATATGGTCATGGAGTACATTTTTCAATATACGCCGCACAACGTGAATTTAAGCGAAATGCTCATGCGGCTGAAAAACCGCCCCGATCTGCATATTCTTCATGACGAAGGCGACATTCTGGATTGCCTGACCATGCCGGTCATCGCGATCATTCCCCGCAAAATTACCAATCGACTGATTGCCCAAGAGGGCGCCTTTTTCCTGTTTGGCATGAATGCCTATCCTGCTGCAAATACCCATGATAATACATACTCATTTACACCTCTTGTCATCGATGATCTGGACAAACTGGGATTCCAGTGCCAGAAACTGATCATTCCAGCCAGATATAAGCGCGAAATTCTCGACCAGCTCGATCTGCTTGGAATCAATGAACGAATTCTGTTTGCGGATCTCGAACATCAACTGAAGTATTATATGAATAAACATCGTCCTTCCCTCTGACTCTTTTGGACGATCGCCTTCCAGGATGATTACGCCTTGTCTTTTTGCTCACTCGACAGCCAATCAGAAATTTCACCTCAAACAGCCTGGCAATTTGGATCCGGTCTTCTTGCCTGCATACAACTCAATGCAAATTGAATCTTCAAAGGGATCCCCGTCCTGGCTGGATCCCTTTTTTGCCTGCAAAACAGATCCTGCCCTTCCAGACTTTTGTCCAAGCCAAGTAAAGACCAGACCGCCTGAAAAGTCTGACAATGCCAAAAAGCCATACTTTTCCAATCCAGAAGACCGATCCAAAAATCAGGGTCTTTCTGTAGAAAAGTATGGCTGAGTCGTTCTTGATCGTTTTCTGAGTTCAGCAGTCCAGGTCAACAAAGGAATGTTCTTCTGCTTTCATTCATGTTTGAATGACCGCCACAAGAAGGCCATCCGATCAACGGGCAGATAAAATCAGAAATAAACAGCTAAGATCAAACTGGGGATTGACCATTTGGGCTGTGACTGGCCAAAAGCCTGTAGCTTAGAACAGACCCGTGATCTTGCCGTTTTCGTCGATATCCATATCCAGAGCGGATGGATGTTTAGGAAGTCCTGGCATCGTCAGAACTTTACCGGTCAGCGCCACGATAAAGCCGGCCCCTAAGGATGGACGCAGTTCACGAACGGTAATCGTGAAGTCCTTTGGTGCGCCCATGACTTTTGGATCATCACTTAAGGACATCTGGGTTTTGGCCATGCAGATTGGCATTTTGTCCCAGCCGGCCTTTTTGAACTGTTCAACCTGTTCTTTGGCTTCATCCGTTAAAACAACATCTTTAGCACCATAAACTTTCTGGGCAATGGCAGTGATCTTGTCTTCGATGGAAGCGTCAGTGTCATAGAGTGGAGCATAGTTGTTTTCTTCATCACACAATGCAACTACCTTTTCGGCCAGATCGAGAGCCCCTTTACCGCCTTTTGCCCAAACCTGGGAAAGGGACAGTGGGTGGCCATTGGCTTCGCACCAGTCTTCGAGAGCCTTGATTTCGTTTTCCGTATCGCTGTCAAACTGGTTGATCGCAACGATGTAAGGCAGACCAAACTGTTTTACTGTATCGATGTGTTTGGCCAGGTTGGCACAACCTTCTAACATTGCCTCCACGTTTTCTTCCTTGAGGTCTTCAAAGGCAACACCGCCATGCTGCTTGAGCGCGCGGATGGTGGCCACGATGACCACCGCATTTGGATGCAGGTCTGCCATGCGGCACTTAATATCCAAAAACTTTTCAGCACCCAGATCCGCACCGAACCCAGCTTCGGTTACAACGTAGTCAGCCAGTTTCAGAGCAGTTTTCGTAGCAATGACAGAGTTGCAGCCATGCGCGATATTGGCGAATGGTCCGCCATGGATCAAAACCGGATTGTGTTCGAGCGTCTGAACCAGGTTTGGTTTGATGGCATCTTTCATGACCATAGCCATGGCGCCTTCGCATTTCAGATCGCGCACATAAACAGGTTCATCGTCCATGTTGTAGCCGATCAACATATCGCCAAAGCGTTTTTTCAGATCCATCAAGTCACCAGCCAGGCATAATGCAGCCATGATTTCGGAAGCGACTGTGATATTGAAACCATCTGTACGTTCAATCCCGTTGACTTTCGCGCCACAGCCGATTTCAACCTGACGCAGCGTGCGGTCATTCATATCCAGACAGCGCTTAAAGCTGATTTTTTCAGGGTTGAGGTTGAGTGCATTGCCCTGGTAGAGATGGTTGTCGATCATGGCACTCAGCAGGTTGTTGGCTGTGGTGATCGCATGCATATCACCCGTAAAGTGCAAGTTAATATCTTCCATGGGAACAACCTGGGCATATCCGCCGCCGGCAGCCCCGCCCTTCAGACCGAACACAGGACCCAAAGAAGGTTCACGCAGAGCCATCATCGCATTTTTGCCTAAGAGGTTAAGCGCATCCCCAAGACCAACGGTTGTCGTGGATTTTCCTTCACCGGCTTTGGTGGGGTTGATGGCAGTCACCAGAATCAGTTTGCCATCTTTGCGATCTTCCAGGTCCAGAACATTGAGGTCTACTTTGGCTTTATTGCGGCCATAAGGTTCAATGGCAGCCAGGTCAATCCCTGCTTTTTTTGCAATTTCATCAATCGGCTCCAGGACACACTCCTGAGCAATCTCTAAATCAGTTTTCGCCATCTACAAGATCCTTTCTTCCAATATCGGTACGGTAGAACAGCTTGTCGCAGTTTACCTTCTTAACTTCTTCATACGTATTGGCCATCGCGTCTTCCAGTTTGTCTGCAAGGGTTACGACCATCAGCACGCGCCCGCCGTTGGTTAACAGCCTGCCTTCATCCATCTTGGTTCCCATGTGGTAAACCAGGCCATCGACCTCATTCACACCTTCAATCGCAGCCCCTTTGGTCGATCCGGCTGGATAGCCTTCACTGGCCAGGACAACACCATGACTGGTTTTGTTGGTCCAGACAAGTTCTGGTTCCTTGTTTTCCATGACATCCAGAATGGCTTTGACAAAATCGCTTTCCAGACGGCACAGAATCACTTCAGCTTCCGGGTCACCAAAACGGGCATTGAATTCAATGACTTGTGGCCCTTTGTCCGTCACCATCAAACCGCCATACAGAAAACCGGTAAATGGGCAGCCTTCTTCAACGAGAGCTTTGGCCATCGGTTTCATGATGGTTTCCATTGTTTCTTCAACGAGTTCCGGCGTGATTTTCTTCACTGGAGAATAGCTTCCCATCCCCCCTGTATTTGGACCGGTATCACCATCACCGACACGTTTGTGGTCCTGGGCACACTCTAATGGATAGACATTTTCGCCGTTGACTAAAGCAATTAACGAGAATTCAAAGCCTTCGAGGTAGTCTTCAATGACAACGCTGTTGCCAGGAATGTCAAAGGCAATTTTTAAAGCCTCGAGAGCATCGGCTTCGTTCATCGCAACCGTTACTCCCTTGCCGGCTTTCAGGCCGTTTTCCTTGATGACAATTGGTGCTCCATGCTCTTTGACATAGGAACAGGCCGCATCATAGTCGGTAAAGGTCTGGTAGCCTGCGGTTGGAATGTTGTGTTTTTTCATCAGCCCTTTGGCGAAGTCTTTGGAGGCTTCGACTTGCGCCGCTGCTTTTGTCGGACCGAAGATTTTCAGCCCCCGGGCTGCAAATTCGTCAACGATGCCATCAGCCAGCGCATTTTCCGGGCCCACAATCGTTAAATCGATGTCGTTACTGGCTGCAAAGTCGGCCAATTCAGTCATTTGATTGTCATCAATCGGCACCAGAGTGGCAATTTCTGCCATACCTGGATTGCCAGGGGCTGCAAACAGTTCAGTGCATAAGGTGGATTGAGAGGCGGCAAGCGCTAAGGCATGCTCGCGTCCGCCTTTTCCAATTACGAGAATTTTCATGGCAGGCACCTGATTAGTGTTTGAAGTGACGGACGCCAGTGAAGACCATGGCAATGCCGTTCTTGTTGCATTCATCAATGCTCAGCTGGTCTTTAATCGATCCACCTGGCTGAATAATGGCGGTCACACCAGCTTTTGCGGCTTCTTCAACCGTATCCGGCATTGGGAAGAAGGCATCAGAAGCCATAACGGAACCTTTGGCTTTTTCGCCAGCCTGTTCGATGGCAATCTTGGCTGCCCCAACACGGTTCATCTGGCCGGCACCCACACCGATCGTCTGGTTGTCTTTTACAAGAACAATCGCATTGGATTTGACGTGTTTGACGATATTCCAGCCAAAGAGCAGCTGCTCGAGTTCTTCATCTGTTGGTTTACGGTCCGTTGGGCAAGTGAGATCTTCCACTTTGACATGGTGAGTATCCATATCCTGAACAAGCAGACCATCATTGACATTGGTATATTTCAGCGTGTTGTTTGGCTCTAAAGTGGTATCCAGTTCGAGCAGACGGATATTTTTCTTGCGGGTCAGAATTTCCAGCGCTGCATCGGAGAATTTTGGCGCAATGATGATTTCCAAAAAAATCTTGCTTAATTTTTCAGCCAGTTCTTCATCGACTTCGTCGTTAAGGGCAACGATACCGCCGAAAATGGAAACAGGGTCAGAATCGTAAGCTTTATCCCAGGCTTCATTGATGGTTTCGCCAATGCCCACACCACAGGGATTCATGTGTTTCAGACCAACGGCAGCCTTATGGCCCTGGCAGTCTTTGAGAACTTCAATGGCCGCGTTGCCATCCTGAATGTTGTTATAGGACAACTCTTTACCATGCAGCTGTTTAGCGTTGGCAAGAGAGTACTGGGGATTCATGCCTTTGTAGAAGGCTGCATGCTGGTGTGGATTTTCGCCATAGCGCAGATCCTGTACTTTGTCGAAAGTAATGGTCATGCTTTCCGGGAATTGTTCGCCAGTTTTCTTGGTCAGGTAGTCGGCAATCATGGTGTCATAACGGGCGGTGTGACGGAAAACTTTGGCAGCGAGACGTTCACGGGTTTCAAGCGTCGTTTCGCCCAGCGTATTGATTTCTTCGAGAACCTTGTCGTAATCAGCCGGATCGCAGATGACAGGAATGTAGCGATAGTTCTTGGATCCGGAGCGCAGCATGCTTGGTCCGCCAATATCGATGTTTTCGATAATCTCTTCATGGCTGACGTCTGGTTTCTGAACCGTTTCTTTAAATGGATACAGGTTTACGCAGACCAGATCAATGTTCTGGATGCCCAGTTCTTCAATCTGTCTGACATGGTCAGGGTTATCTCTGACGCAAAGCAAGGCGCCGTGTACATTTGGATGCAAGGTTTTTACCCGGCCGTCCATGATTTCTGGAAAGCCAGTTACATCGGAAATCGAAATCGTGGAAATGCCTGCATTTTCCAGTGCCTTGCGCGTTCCGCCAGTGGAAATAATTTCGTATCCGGCCTTTACCAGCCCAGCCGCAAAATCGGTCAGGCCTGTTTTGTCGGAAACGCTGATCAGTGCTCTTTTCATAGTCTCTCCTCTTCTGATTTCTTGATTGTCCTGGATCTGTACCGAAACGATCTTTCAAAGGATTCCACATTTATTAGGATCAATATGTATATGGATCAAAAAAATCGTATCGGTAAGCCCATGACAACTCCATCTTTTCAATAAGGAAATCTGCTTGAAGAAATCCGCCAGATCTCTTCAAGCAGAGTCGATCTGAATGGTTGGAATGCGAGATAGATTGAAATCCACCTGCATTTTTGATCGTTAAAATTTTGTTCACTTATACGTTCTTTACGCTTATCCCTTATGGGTTTGCCCTTGCCTGCGGTCGATTAATCGTTGGATTTGCGGGCGGCAATATCTTTAGCTGCCTGGTTGATCCCCCGATAGAACAGGTCATACTCCTTGGTATGAACGGCAGTTTCCAGCTGATCAAGAGTCCATGCCGGGTCAATCGCCACAGACTCCTGGATAATGATCGGTCCGCTGTCGATATTTTCATCAATATAATGAACCGTCACGCCGGTCTGAGGCACTTTCGCCTCATAAGCGTCGCGAATGGCATGAGCGCCCGGAAAATTGGGCAGCATGGCCGGATGCAGATTGACGATCCGGTTTGGATAGGCATCAAGCAGGGTCTTGCCGACGATGCGCATATAACCGGACAGAATGATCATCTCCACATCCAGCTCATCGAGCCATTCGAGAATCGCTTTTTCGTATTCCGTTTTGCTGGGATAGGCTTTGGGATTGAACCAGCGTTCCGGCAGTCCATAGGTGACCGCTTTCTGGCGGACAGGCGCGTGTTCTTTGTCACAGACGACGCCAGCCAGATCGACATCCAGCTTTCCCTGCCGACTGACCTTGACCAGGGCGTCAAAGTTTGTTCCGCTTCCGGAGGCAAAAACGATCGCTTTCATCGATGAAGTTCTACCTTTCCAGAATCTGTGACTTCACCAATCACAAAGCTTTCCTGGCCGACTTCTTTGAGCAGATCCTGAACCAGGACTGCCTGAGATGGATCAACCGCAATGACAAAGCCAATTCCCATATTGAAGACGTTGTACATTTCCTGTTCGGTAATGTTGGAACGTTTCTGGATGAAGTCAAAGATCGCGGGTCTTGGAAAGCTGTCAAGGTTGATCGATACTCCCTGGCCTTCATGAAGCATCCGCGGAATGTTTTCAAAGAAACCACCGCCGGTAATGTGCGCCATCCCGTGCAGGTCAGCTTTGCCAAAGAGGTGTTTTACCGGTTTGACATAGATGCGGGTAGGTTCCAGCAGGACATCCCCCAGACGTTTTCCCCCCAGTTCTTCAAATTCAGCATGGGCATCGAGGTGGTTGTCTTTAAACAGAACCTTGCGCACCAGCGAGAAGCCGTTGGAATGAACACCGGAAGAGGGCAGTCCAATCAGCACGTCGCCGGCCTTGACTTTTTCATTGGTCAGCAGCTTATCGCGATCGACGCCGCCAACACAGAACCCCGCCAGATCATAATGATGAACATCATACATATCTGGCATTTCAGCGGTTTCGCCGCCGATCAGTGCACATTCGGACTGAACACAGCCATCGGCTACTCCTTTGACGATCTGTTCGATCACTTCCGGATGGTTTTTGCCAACCGCAATGTAGTCCAGAAAAAACAGCGGCGCTGCTCCCTGAACGAGAACGTCGTTGACACACATCGCCACGGCATCGATGCCGATGGTATCATGTTTGTCCATTTCAAAAGCGAGCATCAGTTTGGTGCCAACGCCATCGGTTCCGGAAACCAGAACCGGGTCATGCAGGCCGGCCTCTTTTAAGTCAAACATGCCGCCAAAGGCGCCGATCGAATCGATCGCGCCTGGAACTTTGGTGCGGGCCACATGCGATTTAATGCGGCGGACACTGTCATAGCCAGCTTCTAAATCAACGCCGGCTGCTTTATATTGATCTGCCATTTCAGTTTTCCTTTCCAGGGTCATAGTCGTAAAGTTTGCCAAAATACCGGCCGCTCATGCAGGCGGTACAGATTGAATCCCCTAAAACTTCTTCAAAATCTTCCAGCCTCAAAAAGCGAAGCGAATCGGCGTGAAACAGCTCTTTCATCTCATCGAGATCATAGTTCGCGCAAATCAGCTTGCTTTGATCCATATATTCCGTGCCATAGAAACAGGAATGCTTAATTTCTGGCGAGGCAATGCGCAGATGGACTTCTTTTGCCCCGGCTTCTTTTAATAATCGGCAAAGAAAGGAAGCCGTTTTGCCTTTTTGAATGGAGTCATCAACCAGGAAGACAGATTTGCCTTTGACAATCGAGCTGATGGCATTCAGGCGGGTGTTGATCTCCTTTTCCTTCTGCTCCTTGATCGGTCTTACGAATGTCGAGCCGACATACCGGTTTTTAATCAAGCCGATTTCATAGGGAATCTTCAGTTCTCTGGCGAAGGCGGCAGCAGCCGAAATGGCTGTATCCGGCACACCGATGACAATATCGGCTTTTTCGCTTTCCCCTTTTGCTAAGACCTTGCCAAGTTTCTGCCGAATTTTATGCACCGACTGGTCTTTGAACAGCGAATCTTCTCTTGAGTAGTAGACCGCCTCCATGGCGCATGGATATTTGGCTCCGACATCCATCTGTCTGGTCGTAAAGCCATGCCGCCCCAAAAAAATCATCTGTCCTGGGTCAATGGCAATGGGTTTGCCAACATCAAACATGCCAAAGGCTGAGGTTTCGGATGCAAACAGATAACCATCCTGATACGGCACGTAATAGAGCTGACTGATCGCCAGTCGGCTGACCACGGCATACATCGTGTGGCGGGTCATCAGGATAAAGGCGTATGGGCCTTTGAGAATCTGGGTTGCCGTTTCAATTTTGTCGACCAGCTTGCCCGGAGCCATCTGAATCAGGTGGGTGATGACTTCCGCATCCGAAGTGCCCTGGAAGATCAGGCCGTCTGCTTCCATGTGTTTGCGAAGACTTGGGGCATTGGAAATCATGCCGGCTGTTGCGATCGCAAAGGAGCCCTGATGGGCTCTGACCATCAGTGGCTGCAAATTTGCGGTTCCCATATCGCTTTCGGTGGCCATCCTGACCTGGCCTAAAGCGTACTGGCCATCGAGTTCAGCCAGTTTTTCAGGGTTGAAACTTTCCGCAAGCATGCCAAAGCTTTTATAGACTTTGACTGTTTCGCCATTACCGCTGGCAATCCCGGCGCTGTCCGAACCTCGATGCTGCAAACCGTGCAGCAGATAGTAAACAACACTCGAGGCATCCGAAACATTCCAGGCCGCTGCTAAGCCGGCTGAATTCTGATGGGACTTCAATTTTCTTCTCCTTCGTGTGTAAAGAAGTGAACACCGGAAGCGAAGATGTTCTGGTCACGATCCCCCGCAATGTTCTGGAACAAGCCATCTTCATAACGTTCCGAATGGCCCATTTTGCCAAAGATCATGCCATCCGCACTCAGAATTCCTTCAATGGCCAGGCTGGATCCATTGAGGTTGTCTTCGCCATTCATGGTTGGATTCCCGTTTTCATCGACATACTGCGTAGCAATCTGTCCATTTTCAGCCAGGGATTTGAGCAGTTGTGGATCGGCCATGAATTTTCCTTCCCCATGGGAAATGGCAACGGAATGGATCTGGCCTGGTTCGAATTCCTGAAGCCATGGTGATTTGTTGGAGGTGATGCGGGTTCTGGCCACGTGGGAGACATGACGGTTGATGTCGTTATGGAACAGGGTGGCCAGTTCACTTCCCTCTTTATCGAGATCGCCAAATGGAAGCAGGCCGGATTTGACCAGAGCCTGGAATCCATTGCAGATTCCAAGAATCAAACCTTCATTGGCCCGCATGGTATTGAGGGCTTCCTTGATTTTCGGGTTGCGCAGAACGGAAACGATAAATTTACCGGATCCATCTGGTTCATCCGCCAGCGAGAAGCCGCCGACAAGCATGAAGATCTGGGCGTTTTCAATTTCAGCAGCCAGTTGGTCAATCGATTTTGTGATGTGGTCAACATCAAGGTTGTTAAAGACAACTGTATGAACATCAGCGCCGGCCCGGCTGAATTTTGCGGCTGTATCGATTTCGCAGTTCTGGCCTGGGAAAACTGGAATGACAACGACTGGCTTTTCCACTTTAACTTTGGAATAGCGGCGTTCACCTTTGGCCAGCGGTGTATCGATCTCAACATTTTCGTGCGCCACGGTGCGTGGATACAGGCCGGAATAACGGGATGTCCATAAAGCATACGCTTCCGGAATGGCCATCTTTTCTTCGTTGATGGCAATTGTATGGGAATCATTGGTTGTGCCAAGACGGATCCAGTTTTTCTCTTCGATGGGTTCAGTGGTTTCAACAATCAAAGATCCAAGATTAAAGCTGTAGGGTTCATCGGTTTTGATGTCTGCACCGATTTCGTTGCCAAAGCTCATGATGGCAGCCGCTGCTCCAACGCCCCCATCTTTAATGGTGCGGGCTGAAAGAACTTTGCCTTCCTTGTGGGCGTTGGCAAAAGATCTGAAGTTTTCGCGCAAAGCTTCATAATCAGGCTCGCCATTTTCAAGCGGCTGATGTTTGAGCAGGTAAACTGGATGATCTGCCCCAACGAATTCACCAGCAATAATGTCATCCGTTTTAGCCGTTGTGACTGCGAACGTGATCAGTGTTGGTGGAACGTGGAGATCATTGAAGGTTCCGGACATGGAATCTTTACCGCCGATGGCCGGGGTTTCAAATTCAAGCTGGGCTTTGACAAGACCAAGCAGTGCCTGTAAAGGATACCCCCATTTTTCAGGATCTTTATTGAGGCGTTCGAAATATTCCTGGTTGGACAGTCTGGCTTTAAATGGATCAGCACCTAAAGCAGCCAGTCTTGCCAGTGCTTCAATGACGGAATACTGGGATCCAAGCCATGGCGAAAAGCGCGAAAGTTTTGGATCAAAGCCATAAGTCATTAAAGAGCAGGTCGTGGTAAATCCATCGACTGGCAGTTTCTGAACCGAACCAATTTCCGGAGTATGCTGCGTTTTGCCGCCAAATGGCATCAGAACTGTGCTCTTTCCGATGGATGCATCAAACATTTCAGACAGACCACTCTGGTCAGCGGTATTGGCTTCGATCAGGACCTCTTGAAGGGTTTTTGCATTTGCGTCTTCTTTGGCTGCAAATGGGCTGCAGGCTTCTTCACCGGGTTCAATGATGGCTTCAACTTCCTGACGGACTCCATTGGTATCAAGGAAGTGACGGTCGAGATCGACAATGGTATCCCCGCGCCAATTCATGATCAGACGGGGTTCTTCAATAACGTCAGCCACTTTAATCGCATTCAGGTTTTCTTTTTCGCATTCTTTCAGGAACGCATCCAGATCGTCTTTCGCGATGCAGACAGCCATTCGTTCCTGGCTTTCAGAAATGGCCAGTTCGGTTCCATCCAGGCCGGTATATTTCACGGGGACAGCATCCAGATCGATGATCAGACCATCCGCCAGTTCACCAACAGCGACCGAAACACCGCCGGCGCCAAAGTCGTTGGCTTTCTTGATCAGGCGGGTGGCATCCGGATTGCGGAACAGCCGCTGCAGTTTGCGCTCCATCAGCGCATTTCCCTTCTGGACTTCAGAGGAGCAGGTATCAAGTGAGGTATCGTTGTGTTCTTTGGAAGAACCAGTCGCCCCGCCAATGCCATCCCGACCAGTCGCGCCGCCGATGTAGACGATCACATCCCCGGCAACAGGTTTTTCACGTTTGACATGGTTTTTCGGGGCCGCTCCAACCACGCCGCCGACTTCCATTCGTTTGGCTACATAGCCAGGATCGAAAATTTCTTCAACGTAAGTGGTTGCCAGGCCAATCTGGTTTCCATAAGAGGAGTAACCGCGGGCAGCCGTTTTGGAAATTTTGGATTGCGGCAGTTTGTGTTCGAGCGTTTCGGATAATGGGGCATTGATATCGCCCGCCCCGGTAATGCGCATGGCCTGATAAACATAGCTGCGGCCCGACAGCGGGTCACGGATCGCGCCGCCAATGCAGGTCGCCGCGCCGCCAAATGGTTCAATTTCGGTTGGATGGTTATGCGTTTCGTTTTTGAACATCAAAAGCCAGGGTTCGTTTACGCCATTGACATCGACTTCGATTTCCACAGAGCAGGCATTAATTTCATCGCTGACTTCCTGGTCATCGAGTTTGCCGCGCTTGCGTAAGGTACGGCCGGCAATGGTCGCCAGATCCATCAGCGTGACTGGCTTATCGGTGCGGTTGTTTTCTTTACGCAGATCAAGGTAAGCATTCCAGGCCGCTTCAATCTGTTCGTTGAAGGTTTCATTGTTGAAATGAACGTCTTTGAGAATGGTCTCGAATGTGGTGTGCCGACAATGGTCAGACCAGTAGGTGTCCAGAACCCGGACTTCCGTCATGGTTGGATTGCGATGTTCCTGGTTTTTGAAGTAGTCCTGAATGAAAACCAGATCTTCCAAAGACATGGCCAGACCCATGGAAGAACGCAGGGCTTCAAGCTGATCTTTGTCAAAGTCGATAAAGCTTTCAAGAACCGGCACATCCTGAATGGCCACGTTTTGAGAATCATCCAGGATCTCCATATTTTTCTTGCGGGACTCGACCGGGTTGATCATGTAATGCTCGATGGCGGCCAGCTGATCGTCATTTACATGGTCCATCACCATCAGGGTGCCCGAGTGAATGCGAACATCTTTTTTATTGTTGAGCAGCATCAGACACTGCATGGCCGAATCCGCACGCTGGTCATACTGACCAGGCAGATATTCAAAGGCCAGCACATGCTTGCCGGTGGTATCGACTGTTTCTAACACTTCATCAACCGCCGGTTCAGCAATGACGTTTTCTTCAAGCAGAGCAATATCGTTGGCGTCGGCATTGAAAATATCATAAATGACATACATCTCTAACCCGAAATCCGGGTTGAGTGATAAATCTTTGATCAAAGTCTGCTGCAAAGACTGGCTTTCAATCTGATACGCCGGTTTTTTCTTGATCAGGCGCCGAGTGTTCATTCCTCTTCCTCCAGTCTGGATCCTTCCAGAACTTTTGCGGCCTGATCGGCTTTAAAGGTGCGAATGCGCTCAGCCAAAGCCGGATCACCAAGCGCGATCATCTGGCCGGCTAAAATTGCGGCATTTTTGGCCCCGGCTTTTCCAATGGCCACCGTTGCAACCGGAACGCCGGCTGGCATCTGGACGGTGGATAATAAGGAATCCATTCCACCCAGGGCACTTGTCTGCATGGGAATTCCGATGATGGGCAGAATGGTTGAACTGGCCAGCACCCCCGCTAAATGCGCAGCACCGCCAGCGGCGGCGATGATCACCTGAATGCCATTTTTCTTTGCGTTTCTGGATAGCTCGAGAACAGCATCCGGCGTGCGGTGGGCTGAAAGCACTCTGGCTTCATAAGGAATTTCAAGATCCTTAAGCTGGTCAAGGCATGCCTGGACGACAGGAAGATCGGATCTGCTTCCCATCACAACCAATACTTTTGCGTTTTCCATTTCCTTTATCTGATCCTTTCTTAAAACTGGCTCTACAGTCAGTCAGCTGAAATCTCTTTTGATGAAATACACCCTTGAAATGACATCCCACAAGGAAACAAATCCATTTTGCTTTCCTCTGGAAAGAGAGAAACCAGAGAGTCTGGAATTCTCTTGCATGGAACCTGTTTCAGATTGTTTCATGAACTTTGTTATGGGTTTCAGGCTGACAATCCCGAAATGGTGTCAAAGCCATAACGAAACAGACTGAATCAAAACCGCCCAAAAAGTCAGATTTTCATAAAAGGCTTTCTTTATTTTCTGGTTTTAACAGGTTTTGGTTTTCATTTTTGACCGCTTCGTTACCATAACTGTGATTCGATTCAATTGCTATTCCACTTTATTTCCATAATATCGATACAATTCACAACACTATGGCTTTTTAGCACACAGCAACGGATGATTGAATTTCATTTACTTTGAGCATATAAGAGGCATCGCGATGAATTTCAGGGTCATATTGGCTTATGTCCGCTCATAGGCAGGCAATTTTTCCATTGTCTGTTCGATTGGACGTCAAAAAAGCGCACCGGTCTTGCAGGTACGCTAAAAGATGCATATTTTCAATATTCTACTTTTGTTCACTAAAGTCATGACCATAACTTTATCCTCCAAAAGCTGCAGATTCTCTGCGAGATTCATGTTAGACAAAACCTGGCGTCATTTCAATGGAAGGTTCTGAAAACGCTTAGAATGAACTCACCTTGTCGCTTTGAAAGCCAATGGAAACAGAAAGAAATAGATAATTCTCTTTCAAACCAACAATTCATTGAATCACTCTGCCCCCTCGATATAATGAAGTCGTTTATGAGGAGGAAAACCATGGAAGAAAAAGAACTGCTCTACGAGGGCAAAGCAAAAAAAGTATTCCGCACTGAAGATCCTGAAATCCTGATCGTGGATTACAAGGATGACGCAACAGCATTCAACGGTCTGAAGAAAGGCACCATCAAAGGAAAAGGCGCCATCAACAACCGGATGACCAACTACCTGATGAAGCTTTTGGAAGAGAAAGGCGTTCCAACTCATTTAGTTGAAGAAATCGACGATCGCAAAACTGCGGTCAAAAAAGTACAGATCGTTCCTCTGGAAGTCATCATCCGCAACAAAGCTGCGGGTTCATTCTCCAAACGTCTGGGCATCCCGGAAGGAACAGAACTGAAATGCTCTACACTCGAATTCAGCTACAAAGACGATGATCTGGGCGATCCACTGATCAACTCCTACATGGCAAGAGCCATCGGAGCGGCAACCCAGGAAGATATCGACACGATCACTGAGTATGCATTTAAAGTCAATGAAGTTCTCAAAGAATTTTTTAAAGAAATTGGTATTGAACTGATCGACTTCAAACTCGAATTCGGTAAAACAACTGACGGCACCATCGTTTTAGCCGATGAAATTTCTCCAGATACTTGCCGCTATTGGGATATCAAGACCGGCGCACACCTGGACAAAGATACTTTCCGCCGCGACCTGGGAAATCCAGAAGGCGCTTATCAGGAAGTCTTCGCCCGGATGGGGTTTGATGCCGAATGAGTAACCATACAGTCTACCAGTCCCCTTTTGCCGGACGTTATGCCAGCAAGGAAATGCAGTACCTCTTCTCTGAAGAGAAAAAATTCCAGACCTGGCGCAAACTCTGGATCGCCTTAGCCCAGGCGGAACAGGAAATGGGACTTCCAATTACAGATGAGCAGATTGCCCAGCTCAAAGAGCACGCGACCGACATCAACTACGAGGACGCCAAGGCCCGCGAAGCCATTGTCCGCCACGATGTGATGAGCCACGTATATGCCTATGGTCTGCAGGCTCCTGATGCCAAAGGCATTATTCACTTAGGGGCAACCAGCTGCTATGTGGGCGACAACACCGATCTGATCATCATGCATGAAGGTCTTGAACTGCTTTTAAACAAGATCGCTGCTGTCCTTGCCCGCTTAAAACAGTTCGCCATGACCTATAAAGACATGCCCGCTTTAGCCTTCACCCACTTCCAGCCTGCGCAGCCAACGACAGTCGGAAAACGCGCTTCGCTATGGGCTCAGGATCTGGTGATGGACTATGAAACCATCGAATGGCTGCTGGAAAATAAAAAGCTTTTGGGTCAGAAAGGAACAACTGGAACCCAGGCTTCCTTCTTAGAGCTGTTTGATGGCGACAGTGCCAAAGCAGCTGAAATCGACGAGCGCATCTGCCATAAGATGGGCTATGACAACTGGTTTGCGGTTTCCGGCCAGACCTATCCGCGTAAATATGACACGCAGGTTCTTCAGGCTCTTTCGGGAATTGCCCAGTCCGCCCATAAGTTCTCTAATGACCTGCGGCTTTTACAGCACAAAAAGGAAATGGAAGAACCCTTTGAAAAAGGCCAGATCGGCTCTTCTGCCATGGCGTATAAGCGCAACCCCATGCGTTCTGAACGCATGGCTGCCCTGTCCAACTATCTGATTTCCGATACCATGAACCCGGCACTGACCGCAAGCACCCAGTGGTTTGAAAGAACGCTTGATGACTCGGCCAACAAACGAATCTCCATTGCCGAAGGTTTCCTGGCTGCTGATGCCATTCTGGATCTTTACCTGAACATCACCGACGGTCTGGTTGTCTATCCAAAAGTCATCGAAGCTGACCTGCGCAAAGAACTGCCATTCATGGCAACCGAAAACATTATGATGGATGCCGTGAAAGCCGGCGGGGACCGTCAGGAACTGCATGAAGCCATTCGTGTTCACTCCATGGCCGCTTCACGTCAGGTCAAAGAATTCGGTCTGGAAAACGATCTGCTTGAACGAATTGCCAACGATGATCGTTTCCCATTAACTCTCGAAGATCTGCAGGCCAGAATGAATCCATCGCTATATGTGGGCCGTGCGCCAGAACAGACAGTTGAATTCTTCACCAACGTTGTCGATCCAATTCTTGAAAAGCACCCAGAAGCTGCCGCTTTAACTGCTGAAATCAACGTTTAGCACAAAAGGAAAAAGTCCATCTTCTGATTGTCTTTGACAGACCCTGGCTTGAACAGATAAAACTAACGATAAAGAAAAAGACCAGCTTCACGGGCTGGTCTTTTTCTCTGCTTACAATTTTCAGTCCCTTTTCTTTGGCCTTTTCACGCAAATTGGACCAGTCATAAACAGGGCGGCTCATCAAATATGAATTGTTTAATCTCATTCAAAACCAGAGATGAATTCTTCTTCCTTTTGCGAAATCATTTTCTGACTGTCCCGCTTTGTATTCTGTTCCCTGATTTCGTGGTTTCGCAGTTTCATCCAGTTTTCTACTCCTGTTCTCTACTCTTGCTGCCTGCTCCATTCCCCTGATCCTTGGCTTCTTTGATGGAGTTGCGATCTGGATTCTGTGGTTCATCCTTCATGATCCGGCCTATTTTTTCCTGCCAGGTTTTACGCCGATTCGGATCGAGACCTTCAGACTGAAGGACAATCTCTTTGGAGGTGATTTTGGAAGCTTTTGGTTTTGAGGCTGGCTGATACGAAGATCCCGCTTCAGCGACCATCATGTTTTTTTGTCCAGACGGATTCGATTTTTGAAGGACAGACGGATAGTCGACAGTCTTTAGAACCTTTACATTCTTCTTTCTGGAAGCTGGTTCTGATTCACTCAAAGCTGGTTTTGGTTTTGACAGAGATGAAGATCCAATGACAGGAGAAGAGTCTGCCGATCCATACTGGCCAGTTAAGGCATCGATCACTTTCTGGCACTCATCTTTATCTTTGATCAGGCCAAACAGATACTGAATAAAACTTCTCTTCTCTACATCTTCACCAAAAAAATACGCGAAGTACTCTTCTTTGGTTAACTTTGGGCTGTAAACTCTTGTAATCGCATTTTTAAAATAACCAAAGCCGCGCAGCTCGACAATGCCTTTGTTTACAAGTCTTGTCAGGATATTATTGGCTGTATTGCGGTTAAGTTCCTGGCCCGGAAAAATCTCCTTGTAATGCCCCTGCAAGTCTGAAATGGCTGCCGGTTCCTTAAAATCCCATAGTGTGAGCATGATTTTGAATTCGTTGCCTTTTAATTCACGTAACATCCAATTGGCACCTCTCCATCCCGTTGTCAGGGTACTGTTTCGCTTACATTACTATTCATCAGGATAGAAGTCCAATTAAGGCCTTCATTTTGTTCTTACATTTTTATTGTTTTATGACTATTTATGCTTTTATTTCAGATATGTGATCTTTGATTCTGATTTATGCATAATTTTATGTTTTAATTAAAAATTACACTTACGTCAATTGACTGTCATGGTATCATCCAAACAGCAGGCTGACAGGAAGATGGCATCCTGATATTCAAATTACAGGATGCACGCTACTTATTTAGATATCATCAAACTGATATATTCATAATTTTCAGAGTTAGTCCTTTATTTATCGTCAATATACGGTTCCTGCTAAAAAACCAGAGTGTTTTTAACCTGAGGTCTCGATCGAATCGGTTTCCAGCTTCTTTTTGCTTTCTTCTCTTTGCTTTCTTTTGGCAGATTTCATCAGACAAAAAAAAGGTCCCAGATTCTGATCAATCAGAACCTGAGACCTGAAGTGTTCTTTGAAACTTACTTGGCGAGAGCGGCTTTTGCTTCATCAACGATTTTTGTGAAGCCAGCAGCATCATGGATAGCCATTTCGGATAACATCTTACGGTTGATATCGATGTTAGCCAGTTTCAGACCGTGCATGAGTCTGGAATAGGAAATATCGTTCATGCGGGCTGCAGCGTTGATACGTGCAATCCAGATTTTACGCATATTGCCTTTCAGTTTACGACGGTCATTGTATGCATATTTAAAGCTGTGCATAACCTGCTCATTAGCAGTTTTGTACAGGGTATGTTTACTTCCAAAGTAACCTTTAGCAAGTTTTAAGACTTTTTTTCTTCTTCTGCGGGAGACTACTCCACCTTTTACTCTTGGCATATTCTCTTAATCCTCCTCTTATTTCACAAGCATGTCTTTGATTCTTTTATAGTCGCTGTGGTCAACAATTCCAGATTTGGCCAGGTGGCGTCTCTGGTCTTTTGTCTTCCCATGGAAACGATGAGAAGTATAAGCGTGATGTCTTTTCAGTTTTCCGGATCCGGTTTTCTTAACACGTTTTGCCAGACCTCTGTGGCTTTTCATTTTTGGCATGTGAATTTCTCCTTCTTTATGGTTCAGTTCTTATCAGGCGCTGGTGCCTGTTTCTTTTTCTGCGGTGCAAGGACAATGGACATTACATTGCCTTCGAGTGACGGTTTCTTTTCCACCACTGCGATATCCTTTACCTGCTCGAGAAAGTCGTTCATAATCTGACGGCCAACATCCTGACGCGTCATCATACGTCCGCGGAATCGCATATCAATTTTGACTTTCATGCCCTGCTCAATCCATTTACGAACCTGGCGGAGCTTGGTTTCAAAATCATGCGTATCCACTACAGGAGAAAGACGGAGCGATTTCAGCTCAACTGTGTGCTGTTTACGCTTTGCTTCCTTTTCTTTTTTCTGCTGTTCAAAGTGGTATTTACCATAGTTGAGGACTTTGCAGACAGCCGGACGAGCTTTAGGAGCCACACAAAGCAGATCCAGATTCTGTCTGTACGCAATGTCCAGAGCCTCATTTCTGGATTTAACTCCTAATTGTTTTCCATTGGCATCGATGACCAGGACTTCCCGAAACGGGATTTTTTCATTATAGAGATCATCGTTGACATTGTTAGGGACAACTTTTCGGTTATTGATAATTGAATACCTTCCTTTCATGAATCCATAAAAAAATGGGCGCAGAGCGCACCCGTCGTATACCGTTTTCGAATCGATTGGAATTCGAATGGCATCGAACCCATGTATCTCAAATACATCAGGTGAGAAGGGGTGCTTCTTCTTTCCATTTCTTACCGAGTCATCATACTCAATTGACTCAGTTGTGTCAAACTTTAATGCCCATTTCGACATTTTTCCTTATTTTGACAGAAATATCCTATTTTCCACAAGGATATTCCTGCTTTTCTCTTTAGTCAGCGTTCCGGGCTGTATCTTCCTGTCCTGTTTGACTCAGATCCCGGTCTTGCCTGAGCTGCTCCAATATTTCTATTTCATTATCGCCATACGTTACTTCCTTCTGTCCCTGTCCGATATCCTCCATCTATCTCCACCAAAGCGCAGAAAGAATTTATTGAACCGATAAAATAAACAGCAGCAGAGTTTCCTGAATTCAGTCTGTCTCCAAATCCACATCCATCCAAACTTGAAATCACCACATAGTACGGTTTAAATAAAACAGACCCAGCAGTCATTATAAATATAGTCCAGTCTTCGCAGACCCAGCCGGTAAAAACTAAATCAACAAGACATATACTCTCAGCCAGGCTATCAGAAAACAGACACTATAAAGGAGAAAATGGACTATGAATATGATTGAAATCAAATCTCAGAGAGATTGAACCTTTCTGTCCATTGTTTTCAATTGAAAATAAGTCTCAAATTCTAAATCTGCAAATAGCGAATCATGGCCAGCGTGGTATCATTCTGACCCTGAAAATTGTCATGGTGTTTCTTTGTTCTGTGGATCTGTCCACGATCGATTCTGTGTATATTTTCATCAGTGCTCTGGCCGCACTCACCATCCACGCCGAATACAGCCCATTTGAAAAAATGTAAACGGTTCAAGTTGTGAAATTCAGAAGTTTTGACAGGTTCCTGATTCTTCTTATGTTCAGGAAATTGCCCTGATAAAATAGGCCTGCTTATCAAAATCTAATCTGAATCGCAAACAGGATTTACCCAGTTTGTCCTCCAGATTCAATATCAGGTTACGACCAGAAGAAAAAGAAAGGAATACAAGGAATAACTGAAAGGAATACAAGGAATAACTGAAAGGAATACAAGGAATAACTATGGAAAAAACAATGGATATGACGCAAGGATCCCCCGGTAAGCTTATCTTGCGTTTTGGTCTGCCACTGTTGTTTGGCAATGTTCTGCAGCAGCTGTACAATTTTGTAGATACAGTTGTCGTGGGCCGCGGGGCCGGGCTGACTGCCCTCGCTGCCGTCGGCGCAACCGGATCCATCAACTTTCTGGTCCTGGGTTTTATCATCGGTCTCACCCAGGGCGTTTCGATTCTCAGTGCTCAATACTTTGGAGCCAGAGATCACCACTCTTTAAAGCGGGCAATCACAATGTCTGGGCTGCTCTATCTTGGCGGCGTCGTGGTTCTGACTGCCATTTCCGTATTGAAAGCAAGGTCTTTGCTGGCCTGGATGAATACCCCTGCCCAGATTCTCGAGCAGGCAACTTTATATATTCAAATCATCTTTATCGGCAGTATTGCTAGTACAGCCTACAATTTCTTTTCGGGCATCCTGCGCGCTCTTGGCGATTCTAGACATCCATTAATTGCGATGGTTATCGCCTTTTTTGTCAACACGATTCTGGATGTCCTGTTTGTGATTACCTTTGGGATGGGAGTTGCGGGAGCAGCGTGGGCGACCGTCCTTGCCCAGGTTTTCTCAGCCGGGTATTGCTTTGTCTGCCTTCGCCGGATTGAGTGGCTGGACCTGCATCGTGGTGACTGGAAGTGGGATGGAAAAATGTTTCTGCGTTCGACAAAGCTCTCCCTTCCTGTGGCAATCATGAACTCCATTACCGCAGTAGGCGTCATGATTTTACAGGTGGCTATCAATGGCTTTGGTTCGCTCTACGTCGCTGGTTATGCTGCAGCCAGCAAAGTCATTGTCATTCTTGAACAGATCTCTTCAACCTTCGGCTTTGCGGCGGGAACGTATGCCGGCCAGAACCTTGGCGCCGGAAAAATCGATCGAATCGTCCATGGGGTCCGGGCTGCCAACGGCATCGTGCTGGCGATGAACCTGGGTGCGGCAGCCTTATGTCTGCTCTTTGGGCAGTCACTCATGCACATGATGATGGGAAGTGAAGATCTGGAAGCTGTAGCCATTGCGACCCACTGCCTGCAGGTTCTGTCCATCTTTATGGTCTTCTTAGGCGGGCTATGGGTCTATCGCTGTTCGTTACAGTCCATGGGAGATACCTTATGGCCGATGGTTTCAGGAATTCTCGAGTTTACTTCTCGTCTTGTCTTCGTTTTGTGGCTGCCCTCGATATTTGGCTTTACCGGCATCCTGTTTGCGGAAAGCTCGGCCTGGATTTCAGCCATGCTTATGTTGATGCTGGTCTATCAGATCACGATTAAAAAACTCAAAAAGAAACAGGATTCCCTGGTGACACCGGCTTAGATTCCAGTGCCATCCACGATCCCATCTGGCTTTCTTTGAAGTTCAAAGCTCTCCCTGAAGAGTAAATTCAGGTTCTGCAATCCAGAAAACAAATCCACCTTAACCAAAACGCCTTCCCAAAAGACAGATTTGAAATCTGCATTCTTAAGGAGGGCGCTTTATTCTTTCTGGCCGCAGAAAAGTCCGGCCATGAAGGAATTCATTTCTCCATTCCGCCTTCTCACTCAGCCTCATTATTCTTCAACCGCTTAAGGTTCTTCGATGGCCTCCGCCATTCCGTATAAAATCAGATATAAATCTGGCTTATGAATCAAAAAAGTATTTTGTATTCAACTTATTCCTCTGAAAAAGTTGTTTGTCTCCATCTTTTTCAACGGTACATTCTCTTTCTTGCCCGCAAACGTGCCCTTCCTGGCGATCCAGTCGTCTTTAATCTGAAAGCTCTTGACTTTTCACTGCCTCCTCTGATTCTTCCCACCCACAAAAGATTTGATTCTTCTATACTTTTGGTTTTTACCTCTGATTTTGGAGTTACTGAAAAACTGGAAAAGAAAAATCCTCTATTCCAGCAGTCAGCAGGTGATTCTGTTCAAAGCAGGTCCACCTGTTTTCATATCTCTTGTGGATCTTAAGCTTCTGCCAACTCATCGCAATCTGGTACGTTCCATCTTGGATCGCTCAGATCAACCGGTTTGTCATTGAGTGTGGCCGAAACCAGTTTGTCTGCCAGATAGTTGAGTTCCATATAGAACAACGGTATAGAGGTCTGCATGTAGTAAAGAAAAATCAGATCCCCTTTCCATAGATTCAGCTCACGGATCTGCTGCCAGTTTTTCCAGACCAGGTCCCCTTCTGGACAGTCTGCCAGACTGCCTTCATAATCGGTGCCCGTATACAGAAACATCAGCTCAGAAAACAGTTCGTCTTCTGGATTTTTCCGAAAATTAAACGTGATGATGGCCCTGAGCGTTGGATCTTTCCAGTCCAGGCCGGTTTCTTCCCTGCACTCGCGCTTCATACAGGCCAGTACGGTTTCTCCATTTTCGAGCTTGCCGCCAATCCCGATCCACTTATCCTGGTTGATATCGTGCTTCTTCTTTACGCGGTGCAGCATCAGTACTTCATCCTGATGGCAGATATAGCCAAGCGTTGTTACAACCATGTTCAGTTCCTCCATCTTCTTGATCGTCGGATTCGTGATTTTCAGGGAATCTGGCAATCATGTTCTGTCTGATTTTTTTGAATCCTTCAATGATCTGACTGTCATTGTAAGCCAGGTAAGGAATGCTGGAAACTTTCTTCACCTAGACTTGGTCATCACGACGGTTTGTCTGATAAAAAAGAGTCCGGTTTTTCGGACTCTTTTAATCGTGAATGGATTTTCTGGCTCAATTTATTCGATGACCTTGAATGGTGCAAATGGCTTCAGGGCATCGAGCAGGTGCATTTCTTCTGGCGGGATATGACCAATGACATTTTTACGCTCATCTACTGGCATGTCTTTTAAAACCACATGCAGCTCGCCTTTATAGCGGCCATAGCCATCGTTGAAGATGATCAGATCCCCACGTTTGATTGGACGGTTGTTCGCTGGCGCAATGCTTTCGTTGGCGAATGTGATGCGCGGCATGGTCGAACGGGCGCTGTACTCAGACATATCACCACGTACATAGTGTGGATGTTCATAAAGAATCTTGCGTTCTACTTCGGTCAGTTCTTTTTCAAGAACCGGCTTAATGTTCAGAATACCTGGCTGAAGTTTGGAGAGTTCTTTGAGTTCTTCTTCGGTTGGATAGCAGTTGGCAATCAGGATATCGTCCACATTGCCTTCCGCAATCAGCAGTCTTGCCTGGGCGTCAAGGGGCAGATCGCGGTGGTCTTCTAAAGTAACCAGACCTTCTTTGACTGGCCAGGGACCAAAAGCATCTGGATTGCTGGAGCCGATAAAGGCTGCGATTGGCAGATTTTGGGCTTTGATTTTCTCGTTGCATTTGCGGAAATGATCCAGAGACAGACCAGAGTAGCGCATTGGATAGAAATTGTGGCAGGTAGTTAAGTGTGCACGGTCGGGATGGTGACTGCAGACATTGTCGATGTAATCATTGAGCGGGCTGGCGTTCAGTTCGATTTTCAAACCTTGCGGGTTGGTCGTCATCAGCGATTCTTCCATACCGGTAAATCCTTCGTCCAGACGGATACCGTCGGCATGCATATCTTTGAAAAACTGCAGATCGTTCCACTCTACGCCAAGTCTTTTCAGGACATAAGGAGCGATGTCCAGAAAAACTTCCATGCCTTTTTCGTGGGCGAAGTCATTGAGATCGCGGAATTCTTCAATCAGTTGTTCTTTGGTTTTTCCTTCAACGGAAAGCAGGCAGGAGAAGATCCGGGAGAAGCCATACTTGCTGGCAAGATTAATATATGCCTTGATATTTTCCATTGAATCGTGTTCCGGGTAAACGGAAATTCCTAAACGGGCCATGTGTCCTCCTCATTCAGTTTTGTTCTGAATGTTCGTTATTTTGACTATAGCATCCTCTTCTTTTCCGACAAGATAGACTTTTTCCGCATCTGAGGAAATCATTCCTCTTCTTCGTCTTTTTGCCTGTCACCATCTTTTTTCAGGCTCTTCTTTGTCTTTCTGATCTTTTTTAATTCTGGTCCCTCTTTCCTTCTTGAATCTGATCTGTCTCAGGAATTCGGCTTCAAAAAGTCAGGCGCAATAACTTGCATCTTTTGAAGAAGTTCTGCTAGAATAGCTGAGTCGCAAGGCAAGTCGCGGCTTGCCTGGACTGCTCTTTGTATCCGCACAAAAAACTATGAATTTCGGCTTGAATTTCATTGTGACTGTGCTAATATAGTGAGGCAGTTACTGGATCCTTAGCTCAGTTGGCAGAGCAACTGACTCTTAATCAGTGGGTCTAGGGTTCGAATCCCTAAGGATCCACCAGTAGAACACAACACCACGACTTGTATCTTGATACAGTCGTGGTTTTTTTATGCCTGCCTCCGGTCCGTCTCACCAGATCCCATGCAATCCCCCGCCTTGCCCAGATCGGATTCTCTATCCTTCAAAGGAATGAATACTGACTGAAGACCGTTGCCTTTTGAATTTCCGGCAAGCAGGTTCTTCATTGACTTTTGTCAGAGCGGATAGCATTTTATAAAACATTTCGGTTTATATTTTTCTCTGTTTTCTTGTCAGTTTTGTTGCAATTTTTCAGACAATACGATTTTCATTTTTTCAGTTTCCGCTAACTCTTTCAATCTCAGGTATTCTTGAAGGGAGAAACTGGAATTAAGCGATTTTGATTTTCATTTCGCTTAAAATAAACAATAACAGGATCGCAGATCCAGCATTCGCCATTTCAGGCTTTTAGTCAGTTCATGCTGAAAACAGCCCTCACTTTTCTTTTCCATTTCGAGTACCCCTCCTGCAAAAATAGCGATTGCCTGATTTCTTTTGGTGAATGGATCTCTGCGGTCATTCTGTTTTGACTTATACAAATCGCTATGCACGCATAGCTTGAATACCTGTTTCCTGTCAGGAAACCCAGAAAGGACATTTTTTGAATGAAACTTTACGTCATGCGCCACGGCCAGACCAGCCGTAACAAGATCAACCACGTGTTAGGACGCAGTGACCTCCCCCTTGACCACACTGGAATTGGTCAGGCCGCTACCGCTGGCATCAAACTGGGAAATATTCACTTTGATGCCATTTACTCTTCCCCCATGAAACGCGCATATCAGACGGCTGAGGCTGTCTGCAAATACCAGACCAATCCGGCTCCCATTCTTGTGGACAAAAGACTGATCGAACAGAACTTCGGAATTTTTGAAGGATTGAGCCGTGAAGATGAAACCTATCAGGCTGAAAAGAAAGAATACTTTAAACCATTTGAAGGCGGTGAATCCTATCTGGACGTTGCGGCCCGCGTCTATAATTTCCTGGATGATCTGACCAAGGAATCCTGCAAGACCAAACGGGAAAACATCCTGATTACCACCCACGGCGGCATTGCCCGGCTCATTGAAAACTACTTCAACGGCATGTCCAATGATGATTTCCGTACCTATTTCATGAAAAACTGCGAGGTCCGCATTTATGACTTTCCCAAAAAGAGAATTGATCAGCTAAAAGCCCTGGATGAATTTGAGCTCGAGCAGCTTGAAAATAAAATTCCGGAACTGGAACAAGAGAAAAAAGAAATGAAAACTGAGCGATGGCACTGCTCAGGCGTCAGACCATCGGATCTGAAGAAATGAGAACTCTGACAACAGGAATTCTGGCGCATGTTGACGCAGGCAAAACAACCTGTATTGAAAGCATGCTTGTGGATGCCGGAATTCTCAAAAAAGCCGGCCGGGTTGACCATCAGAACGCCTTTCTGGATTATGACGAAATGGAGCGGGCCCGCGGCATTACGATCTATTCCAAACAAGCGGGGCTGGAATGGAAAGACACGCGGATCAATCTGATCGATACCCCGGGTCATGCAGACTTTTCCGCTGAAATGGAGCGGACCTTATCCGTTCTTGATACCGCAATCGTGCTGGTCAGTGCCCTGGATGGCGTCCAGTCCCATACCCGCACCATCTGGAAATGCCTGCAAACCTACCAGATTCCGGCAATTCTTTTCGTCAACAAAATGGATGCTGCCCATTTATCCAAAGAAGAACTGATCCACTCTCTTCGTACGTTAGATGACCGGATCGTAGATCTGGATGCTCAGGACTGGATTGAACAGTTTGCCTCACTCGACGAAGATCTGCTCAATGAATTTCTCGAAACCGAAACCCTGAGCCAAAAGTCGATGGCCAAAGCGGTGATGGAACGCAAGGCGTTTTTGGTGCTGTTTGGATCCGCTCTCAAAAACGAAGGGGTCAGACAGCTGCTGGATGCGCTGGTCTCTTTTACCGTGCCCAAAGACTATCCAGATCAGTTTGGCGCCCGCGTTTTTAAAGTCACAACCGATGAAACCTCCATGCCAATCGTTCATCTCAAAATTACCGGCGGTGTTTTAAAAGCCAAAGAAATCATCAATGATCAGAAAGTCGACCAGATCCGGATCTACCAGGGCAAAGGCTTCCAGTCTGTTCCTGAAGCGAAAGCCGGTGAAGTTGTTTCGGTTAAAGGCTTAAAAGATCTGGTGCCAGGCGATGGGCTTGGCTTTGAAACAGCCAAGCCCAAAGCTTTGCTTTCCCCGGCTCTGTATTATGAACTGATTCTGCCCGAAGGCATTGACCCAGTTCAGATGATGGGCTGGATGAAAGTACTGATGATGGAAGATCCTTCCCTGCAAGTCGAATTCAACGAACAAAATCAGGCGATTTCCATTCATTTAATGGGATCGATTCAAAAAGAAGTCCTGAAAAAGAAAATTCTTGAAAAATCCGGCTTTCAGGTCGAATTTGGACCCGGGCAGATTGTCTATAAGGAAACCATTGCCGATGAAGTCTTCGGATATGGCCACTTTGAACCACTGCGCCATTATGCTGAAGTCCATCTGCTTTTAGAGCCAGGCGAACGCAATTCGGGGCTGACTTTCTCCTCGAAAGTTCCCCGCGATATTCTCTCGCTTAACTGGCAGCGCCTGATTTTATCCGCACTGTCCGACTGGAAAATTCCCGGGGTTTTAACCCGCTCACCACTGACCGATGTCAAAATCACGCTGGTCAACGGGCGGGCTCACCAGAAACATACATCCGGCGGCGATTTCCGTCAGGCTGCTCATCGGGCCGTTCGTCAGGGCCTGATGAAAGCTGAAAGCATTCTGCTTGAACCCTATTTCTCCTTTGAAATTCATGTGCCTAGTGAACATCTGTCCAAAGTGCTCTATCAGCTGGATGTGCGCAAGGCTTCCGTTGAAGTCAAAGAACTGGAAAACGGCCTGGTATTGATTACCGGCCGCGGTCCAGTGCGCACTTTACTGAACTTTCAGGAAGAACTGGCCCGGGCCTCCAAAGGAACGGCCTCGTTTGCCAGTGAAACCAGCGGCTATGATGTCTGTCAGGAAAGTGAAACCATTATTGAACAGATTGGCTATGATCCAGCTTCCGACCGCCGCAACCCGGCCGCTTCCGTTTTCTGCTCCAATGGCAGCGGAACAATTGTCGAATGGGATGAAGTCGAAGATCATCTTCACATTCCAGTTGATACCCGCCAGTCTATTGAAAGCTTCTCCGTCAATTCCGGAAAAGTCAGCGACGAAGAACTGCGCCGGGCCTTTGGTAATGCGGGCGGTGCCAACCGCAACGAAAAGAAATCTTTCTCCACTCGTAAAAAACGTACAGAACTGTCTTTGGAGCCAGCCAGTGTCAAGAGCTTCTCCAATCTGCCGATCTGTCTGCTTGTCGATGGCTATAACATGATCTATTCATGGCCAGAGCTTAAAGCACTTGCCGCTAAAAGCCTGCATTCTGCCCGTGAGCAGCTCATCAGCATGCTGGTTAACTACCAGGGCTATCGCGGCTGGTCAATGATCATTGTCTTTGATGGCACAAAACAGAAAGGCTCTCATGGCTCGAGCAGCCGCAATGGGTCTTCTTCGATTGTCTATACGCCAGCAGGGATGACTGCCGACAGCTATATCGAAAAGAAAGTGCATGACTTGCGGGGAAAATTCGAATGCATTGCGGCAACCAGTGATGCACTGATCCAGAACTCTGTTATTTCTCATGGTGCCCGTCGCATTTCAGCTCGTGAATTACAGGGCATGGTTCGCGGCGTGAATGCCAGAGCTTTTGAAGATCTGAAATCTGTTCGCTAGCGGACGACAGATCAAAACCGCTACTGAATCAAGCAATCCTTACGAATGAGTGGTCATCCCGAATCGAATAACCGCCCAGTCAACACCATATCCATACCAGTCAGCCAGACCTTTGGGGTCTGGCTTTTTTCGATCACTTTTCAAAAAACAAGTCGATTTTCCCATCTTTTTCAGGTGTTTTCCGGAATTTCAATCAAATTGCGGCCAATTTATTTGTATTCATTCAAATTCCGGGTAAGATTGGACAAAAGAAAAGCGATAGAGGTTGCACCAATGACTGATGCTCTGGAAGCCGGCAGGCGTCTGACCGGGCATTAAGCAAAGGTGCCGAACTGGATTTTCAGGCATGGAAATCCGGTGGGCCAGCGGAAAATATCTTCTGGACTGTCTACAAGAAAGCTTGTAGGAGGGCTATCACCACCGATGAGAATGTTCTTCAGTGAGATAGTCGATCTATTTCACTGCTTTTTTTTGGAGGAAAATTTATGAATAACGGAATTGAAATCCGAAACGGGCAGGCTCTGATCGGCAATGTCAGCGTGAGCGAACTGGCAAGACGCTGTCATACACCGCTTTATATTTACGATCAGACTGCTCTTGAAGATCGGATGAAAGAGTTTATCGACAACTTTCAAAGCGAGAAGTTCAACACATCGGTTCTGTATGCCAGCAAAGCTTTTTCCTGCATTGCGATGTACAAGCTTTGCGCCCACTACGGTCTTGGCCTGGATGTGGTCAGCGGCGGTGAGCTTTACACCGCCTACAAAGCCGGCTTTGATTTAAGCAAAGTCTATTTCCATGGCAATAACAAGTCTGTCTGGGAACTGGAAATGGCCCTGAAACTTGGCGTTGGAACCATTGTAGTCGATAACCTGATGGAAGCTGAACTTCTGGCTTCTTTAAAACAGAAACCAGAATACGAACACTGGCGGATCAAAACCGTGCTGCGCATCAATCCAGGGATTGAAGCCCACACCCATAAATACATACAGACCGCCTATATCGATTCAAAATTTGGTATCTCGATTCTGAAAATGGACGAAATTGCCCAGGTTGTTTCTGTACTGCAAGCCGCGCCTGGTATTTCCTTTGATGGCTTCCATGCCCATATCGGCTCTCAGATCTTTGAAAAAGGCGCCTTCATGGCGGAAATCACGAAAGTCTGCCAGTTTGCACGTGACTTTGAAGATGCGTTTGGACTGGTTACCCGTACGCTCGATTTTGGCGGCGGCTTTGGTGTCTGGTATACCGATGCCGATCAGCCCGTTTCCATTGCCGAAATCTGTCAGGACATCGTTCATCAGTCCGAACTGGAAAAAGAACGCCTGAATCTTTCGTTGGAAACGATCTGCATTGAACCTGGCCGATCGATCGTGGCCGAAGCGGGGTATCAGCTGTATGAAATCGGCTTTTTAAAGGAAACACAGAACCGCAAATACATCTTTATCGATGGCGGTATGACCGATAACATCCGCCCTGCCCTCTATCAGGCTGATTATTCTTTTGATGTTGCGACCAATATGGACAGCGAAAAAACCGAAACCGTGACCATTGCCGGCAAGTGCTGCGAAAGCGGCGATCTGCTTGGCGAAAATATCCTGCTCCAGCCCTGCAAGAGCGGTGATCTGCTGCTGGTTCATTCCACAGGTGCCTATGGATATTCGATGGCGAGCAACTATAACAAGCTTCCTTTTGCGGGCGTGGTCTTTGTCAAAGACGGTCAGATTTTCTGGGCGATCAAACCACAGAGCTTCGATGAACTGATCGAGCGGGAAACGGTTGTTCTGGAGGAAGTGCAATGAGAATTCCGGTCTGTAAATACCATGGAGCCGGCAATGACTTTGTCATGCTTGACTATGAAGTCTTTGCCTCGCTCAACGATCCCATCGATTTTATCGTCAAAGTATGCGATCGGCATACCGGTATTGGCGCCGATGGCCTGATCGCCGTCAAAAAAGACCCGCTGGAAATGGTCTACTACAATCAGGATGGTTCAAGAGCGCCAATGTGCGGCAATGGGATCCGCTGCTTTGCCCGTTATTGTTTCGATCACGGCTTTGATCTGCCCGATCCTTTCCCAGTTCAGACACTGGCTGGCGAGAAAGTGATCTCGATTCTCAATACCGATCCTTTCCTTGTGCGAGTCGATATGGACAAGCCCCTCTGGGATCCGGCCCTGATTGGAACCGATCAGAAAATCTGGGACTATCCGCTGGAAATCGATGGTAAAACTTACAGGCTGTACTCCTTTTTCATGTCGACTGTCCACACGGTCATTTTCTGCGAGGACGCCCTGGGAGATATTGAAGAAACTGGCCGCAAAATCTGTCATCATCCCCTGTTCAAAGAACAGACCAATGTCAACTTTGTTACCGTTGTCGATGATACCCATTTACAGGTGCAGACCTATGAGCGGGGCTGCGGCGTCACCTTAGCGTGTGGAACTGGCGTGTGCGCGAGTGCCTATACGGCTCATGCTTTAAACAAAACCAAAGAAAAAGTGTCCGTCGAACTGAAAAAAGCCGGACTGGAAATTGAAATTAGCGCAGATGATCACGTCTTCATGACGGGTCCTGCCAAGAAAATTATTGAAGGAGAGTACGAATATGACTAATCTGCCAAAAGGATCAATCGTTGCTTTAATTACCCCATTCCATCCCGATGGAACGGTGAACTTCAAAAAACTGCGTGAGCTGATCAACTGGCACATCGAAAACGGAACCGATGGCCTGCTGGTTTTAGGAACTACAGGTGAATCGTCCACGATGTCCCATGAAGAAGATGACGCTGTGGTTGCCTGCGCTCTGGCCACTGCTGATCATCGCATTCCGATTATCGTTGGCGCTGGTTCCAACTGCACCCAGACACAGCTGGAAAAAGCCCTGAAATATCAGAACATGGGAGCGGATGGTCTGCTTCTGATTTCCCCTTATTATAACAAAGCAAACAATGAAGGCATGATCCGCCACTTCACCACGGTTGCGGATGCCGTCAACATTCCAATCATTCTCTATAACATTCCAGGACGCACCGGATGCTCTATTTCCATCAACGCAATCGAACGTCTCAGCCAGCATCCAATGATTCAGGGCATCAAAGAAGCCAGCGGCAATCTGTCCTATGCAACGGATGTCGCCCGCTTTTTAAACGATGACTTCGTGATGTATTCCGGAAATGATGACATCATCGTACCCATGATGTCTCTTGGCTCTTCAGGCGTTATTTCCGTTCTGGCCAACATTCTCCCTCAGGAAACCCACCAGATTGCCAAATCCTGCCTGGATGGCGACTATCCAACGGCCAGAGCAACTCAGTTAGACTTGCTGGATATCATTCATAACCTGTTCATTGAGGTGAATCCCATTCCAGTTAAGGAAGCTATGAATATGATGGGTATGGAAGTTGGAAAATACCGGCTGCCGCTGTACGAAATGGCTTCGGAAAATCGCCGCAAACTGTTCGCTTCTCTCCAGGAAAAGGGGCTCGTTGAGGCATGAATATCGTAATTGTCGGCAAAGGCCGCATGGGCCAGCTGTTAAAGACCACTGCCATTGAACACGGCCATACCGTTCTGGCTAACGTCGATGCCTTTGATCCAGCCGGGCTGCTCGATCAGATCGACCAGGTGGATCTGGTTTTAGACTTCTCTCACCCGGACAATCTGGACTGGGTATCCAAAGCCATTGCAGGTAAAGAAATTGTGCTGGTCGAAGGAACCACTGGTTTTGGCGATGAGCAAAAAGCCCTGCTTAACGACCTGGCCAAAACCAACCCTGTTTTCTTTGCGGCCAACTATTCACTGGGCATCGCCCTGCTGACCAGTCTTGCTGCCAAAGCCAGTCAGCTTTTGAAAGACAAATGGGACATCGAAATTGTCGAAACCCATCATAATCAGAAAATCGATGCGCCAAGCGGCACGGCGCTTGCGCTTGTAGAAGCTATCGACCCAGACAACGAATTCAAGAAAGTCTATGGCCGAAGCGGCCGGACCGGTGTACGCGAAAAAGAAATCGGTATTCATGCCGTTCGCGGCGGCAATATTGCCGGCCGTCATGAAGTCAGCTTCTTTGGGCCGGATGAAGAACTTGTCTTGAGCCACAATGCCAACTCCCGCCAGATCTTTGTCAACGGAGCCATTGCGGCAGCCGAATTTATGGAAGGAAAACCCAACGGTCTGTACGACATGACCGATCTGGTCGGCTAGACCATTCAAAAAATGGATCTGATTTTTCTGATCTGGAAAAGTCAGATCCATTTCATTCGACTTTGAAAGATTCGATACTGATTGCTGAATACCAAAACATTTATACAAAGAACCTGTAAAAACATCTATAAAGCCACTATAAGGGAGGAATGCTCATGGAAGCACAGGAAATCATTCAGTTTATTGCCGACGCAAAAAAGAAAACACCCGTTAAAGTCTATATCAATTGTGATCAGGACATCGACTTTCCGGGCTGTCAGAAATTTGGCTCCGTCGTGTTTGGCGACTGGAGCGTCATTGAACCCATTCTCAAAGAAAACGAATCCATCATTAAAGACTATGTCGTTGAAAACCAGATGCGCAACTCGGCTGTGCCTTTACTGGATTTAAAAGGCATCAACGCCCGCATTGAACCCGGAGCCATTATTCGCGATCATGTCACCATTGGCAATAACGCCGTCATCATGATGGGAGCGATCATTAATATTGGTGCTGAAATTGGTGAGGGCACCATGATCGACATGGGGGCTGTTCTTGGCGGCCGGGCGATCGTCAAAAAGCATTGCCATATTGGTGCTGGAACCGTTCTGGCCGGCGTGATTGAACCTGCCAGCGCCACCCCGGTGATTGTTGAAGACAATGTCATGATCGGCGCCAATGCGGTCGTCATTGAAGGCTGCCACATTGGTGAAAACGCAGTCGTTGCTGCCGGAGCCGTTGTCATTGACGATGTACCGGCCAATGCGGTCGTTGCCGGCTGCCCAGCTAAAGTCATCAAGATGAAAGATGCCAAAGCCAGCGCCAAAACCGAACTGGTGGATGCCCTGCGCACGATTTAGTCCAGCTCAGTCCCTATTTTTCGCTTACGATCCATCTTAAACCACAAACAAAACGCGTCTGATCGAACGGTTTTTCAAGCCATCGATCAGACGCGTTCTTTTCGATTTGTTATGATGGTTCTTCAAAACCGGTCCTTCTGTTCAGAGCTAGCTGGCTGTACGACTTATATGTTTACGCAACTCCTTATTGCTCATTTAGTCTTCGACAATCATAAAACGCTCTGAGAAATATGGAGTATCCATGACTCTGAGCATCTGCCACATCCCTAGACTTAGATCCTTCTGTTCGAGTTCCTGCCGGCTGATCCAATAGGCGCTCGTATTTTTCAGACTTCCTGAAAAATGATCTGCCCGATACAGCAGATAAACATGATGAACTCCTTCTTGCTGCCAGTGAAAGATCCCCTGCATAGCCGGATTTTTGATGAGAATTCCAGTCTGCTCAAAAACATTTCGAACCACTGCATCAAAAAAGGATTCGTGCGGTTCAACATCTCCACCAGGAAAGGTGATCACCGGACGTTTTCTTCTTATCTTCTCTACCACCAGAACTTTATCATTATGGCAGACCAGACACATCGTAACCATTGCGGTCTGCTGGTGAAGATGGGCATTGAAAATTTCCGATTTGCGAACAGAACGGCAGATGGATTCACGTTTTTTGCTGTAGCGTATGGCAATTTCATCATAGGGAATCCAGATCTCTGCGGCTTCAATCCGGGCATATACGTTGTCTACAATCGTAAATTCATCCGAGTCTGTGGGAAACGCACCGGTCTTTTCATAAAACATTTCTGTCTCTTCAACCATCCAATGCGCAATCTTCTCTTTCTGCTTATTTTTAAGGTTGTTATAGGTTTTGTTCAGCTGAAGAAGCTTTCCATTCACCCGGGCATGTTTACTCATCTCTTTTTCATCTCCATTCATTGCATTGGTCTTTGAAAGCTGCTTTACTCATTTCCAGCTCAGGATGTGTATCGGTGCAAGGCCGTTTTCCGATCATAAAATAAACCTTATAGAGTTTATATCTTATATCTTTTATATGAGGAAATTCTTTCACTATTTTACCCGTCGTTTTGCATTCTGGTCACTATTGCTGTCTATCGGCTACAAAGTGAATATCTGGAGATGAAATCAGGCAGTCCGCTCTTTTTTTCAAAGAATAAAAAAGCAGAAGAATCCGAAACTTCAACAACCAGATTCTTCTGCTGAGATTGAAATCAATTGAAAACACAGACAGGTTATTGAGCAAGGCAGTCCTTCACCTGAGCAAGAATGGTCCAAAGGCAGATTCTCCTGGCTTCTTGTAGCTTCTTCTGGCTTCTCAGACTTTTCAGTCTGCATTTTCAGTCTTAAAGCCAAGGCTCTTCATGGCATCCAGAACGGATGGTTCAGCTCCTTCCAGGATATCCTGCAGAATATAGACGTCCATAGATTCTTTATCTACACCAATCAGTGCATAAACATTGTTGACATCATTGATCAGAACAGTCAGATCGGTGGTATCGGTGCTATAGGCATTGACCAGCTGATAAGAATCGTTTTCCAGTTCACTGATGGCCTGGGCATAGGATTTCTGTGCATCTTCAGCTGTTTCCAATTTTTCTGCCCGGACATCAAAGGTACCTTCGTCCCCTTGCGCAACCAGTGTCATGGCAGCGTCTTTATAATTTTCGTCTTTGAGAACAAAATTCTGGTCCTGTAATGCAGTCTTGATCGGTTCAAAATTAAACAGTGGAACAACTTGATCTTCAGTGGTATCCGTTTCGGTTCCTTTTACTGTCGATTCATCGCTTTCAGAAACAACAGACACCGCAGCAGAAGAATCATTTCCGGCAGAGTTTGCAGAAGAATCAGAGCTTGAAGAGCATCCTGCAGCTGCTAAAGCAAAACTGAGCAGGATAGCAGATAAGAATGTTTTTTTCATAAGAACCTCCCCTATGGTCTGACCTTATTTAAAGCCAGAAAACAAATTCGTCAGTCCCATCTGCCCGGAATCTTCCTCATCCTTTCCCGGTTGATCCTTTCCTGGGTGGATCTATAAGGATCAATACGGATGATTTCTTTGATTTGCAAAACAGCCAGAGTCCTGTTTTTAGTCGACTCGTTTCCAGTCTGATCCCTTTTGCAGACCAGCCAATCTATTCTTACAGAAGCCTGGCCTCGCCCATGCCAACCAGGCGTTTTCACACATTTTTCCAATCCCTGCTGATTTTTTCACTTTCTTGATAGCCTGTGATGGTTTTTATTCTTTGTTTCTTTTTGTTTCCGACTACAATAGAAACAAGTAAGAATAAGGAGGAACGATTCATGTTACGAATCGGAATGTTGACCAGCGGCGGTGACTGCCAGGCTTTAAATGCGACAATGCGTGCAATCTATCTGTCCGCAATGAACAACGCCAAAGAACCAACCGAATTTTACGGCTTTCAGGATGGCTATAAAGGACTGATGTATTCCCGCTACACCATGCTCCATCGCAGTGACTTTGAAGATATTCTCACCCGCGGCGGAACGATTCTGGGAACCAGCCGTGTGCCATTTAAAGAAATCGATAAACCAGATCAGTATGGCAATAACAAAGTCGAACTGATGAAGAAGACTTACCATGAACTTGGTCTGGACTGCTTATTTGTTTTAGGGGGCAACGGCTCCATTAAAACCGCAAACCGTCTGAGTCAGGAAGGCCTGAATGTCATTTCCATGCCAAAAACAATCGATAATGACCTCTGGGGCACTGATATGACTTTCGGATTCCAGTCCGCTGTTGATATTGCCACCCGTGCAATTGATGAAATTCATACTACTGCATCCAGCCATGGTCGTGTTTTCATTGTTGAAATCATGGGCCACAAAACGGGCTGGCTGCCATTAAATGCCGGTATTGCCGGCGGTGCAGATATTATTCTGCTGCCAGAAATCCCCTACAAGCTCGAATCCATTATTAAAACCGTTCAGCGCAAAAAGACCAACAACCGCGGCAGCTTCATGATCCTTGCTGTTGCCGAAGGGGCAATCTCACAAGAAGACAAAAAACTCTCCAAGAAGGAATATCAGAAGAAACTGCAAAACTACATCTACCCTTCTGTTTCCTATAAACTGGCCGCTGAAATCGAAGAAGCAACTGGTAAAGAAGTGCGCGTAACCATTCCTGGCCACACCCAGCGTGGTGGGATGCCAGACGCGTATGACCGTGTTTTCGCTTCCCGCCTGGGTGCGGAAGGCGGTCGGATGGCCTGTGAGGGTGAATATGGATTCATGGTCGCCTACAAAAACCGTGAAATCGTCAAAGTGCCATTATCTGAAGCAGCCGGCAAACTGAAACTCGTCGATCCTAATTCAAACATCGTCAAAGAAGCCCGCATGCTTGGCATCAGCTTTGGTGATGAATAATCATTGATCCCCATAAGTGAATTGATTAAACTGAATTCCATCCTCTCTCGTTCTCTATCCAATTGAGCGGGCTTGGCGGGCTGATTTCCGTTTTGATCAGGTACACTAAATAAAGAGGTATTGATATGAGCAAATTTTCCTATCTTGAAAATGAAATCAAAAACATGAATTACGATGCCAGAAATGAACTGCTTTCCCGCCTGCTGGCTGCTGAAAGCAGTCGCCTGGCTGATAAGAAGGTCCCATTCAACTACGATCATCGCGAAGTTGTTCGTGAAGAACGTGAAGAAGGTGCGGTTAGTGCCATTGCCTGCGCTGCTTTAGCAGCTGGAACAATCGGCCTGATCATTCTTTTGATCCGCAAGATCCAGAAAGAAGCTGATAAAGCTGCTGCTAAAGAAAAAGCCAGACTGGAAGAAGAGCGTAAGGCAATGATCCAGAAACTATCCCGGATCAAAGGCAGAGCTTAATTCCCATTTTCAATCGTGATATTCAGAAAAAGCGCAGATCCTGAAATCCTGGATCTGCGCTTTTTTACACAAAAAGGATGAGAAGATAGAAGATGAGAAAGTCAGCCAGACTCAGTCTTATTCATTTTCAGCCTGGTTCCCGACTTGGCCATCAGGTTTTCGGCGATAGCGAATATGGCGATAGATATAGCCGTTTTCTTCAACCGTATCCAAAAGGGTCTGATCGTATTGGCTGGCATCAAATGTTGGAAACCAGGTATCAGCGTCAAAATCTGAGTCAATTTCAGTCAGAATCAATTCATCGGCATACGGTAAAAACTGTCGGTAGATGCTTCCCCCGCCAATGACATAGATGGTCTGATCACTGTCTTTCCAGGCCTGCAAGAAAGAGTCCAAATTCGGATAAGTCTGCACATGCTCCATGGCAGGAAGTTTGGAAGAAGTAATGACCAGATGCTCCCGGCCTGGTAAAAGTCCTGGCAGGCTTTCAAAGGTCTTGCGGCCCATGACCATGGGATGATGGGCAGTTGTCTGTCTGAAAAACTTCAGATCACTGGAAAGTGATCTTTTCCACGGCATATCGCCATTGAATCCCAGCTGATTATGAGCCCCGATGGCGGCAATCATGACAAGTTTCATAATAACTAATAACTCCTTTCATACAAATCAGGCAGGCTGAATCCATACAGCCTGCCTGATCGAGTGCAGATTCGTTATTTTATATCTGTTACTGGATCTTTATTACTGTGTAATCGGAAAACTGATTTTTCCCATATGTTGGTAATCTTCCAGCTTAATATCGTTCAGTTTGCTGGAAGAATCGAAATCGTAGAAATTTTTGATTTCCGGATTCAGCCAGAGTTTTGGGGCAGGCAGTGAACCTTTGGTATGCCAGCGCCCCAGCTGCTCTTTGATGCCATCAATCTGGTTGACGTAAATATGCGCATCTTTGATCGACCAGTCCAGAATGCCAGGCTCAAGACCAGTCACCTGAGCGATCATGCAGAGCAGAACTGCATACTGGGTGACATTAAATGGAAGACCTAAAGGCACATCACAGGAGCGCTGATGCACGAGCAAGTTCAGTTTTCCATCTGTTACATCCCATTCGCTGCTCCATACGCAGCTTGGCAATACAGCCGTTTCCATTTCTGCTTCCTGCCATAAAGAAAGCACACGCCGGCGGTCTTCAGGGGTTTGCTGGATTGACTGAATCAATTTGTCGATCAGATTGTACTTGCGAACAACATAGCCATAAGCCGTCCCAATGGTATGCGCCATCGCCGGATCAAAATGGCGGAGCACTTTTCCGGTTTGGATCTCTTTCCAGTCGCCGTTGTCATCCAGTTCCCATTCATCCCAGATATGAACATTTCTTTCCTGCAGCCAGCGCACATCATTGCTTTGTGCCTGATAGATCCATAACATTTCCAGAACTGCCTGCCGGATAAACAGCTGCTTGGTGGTCAGAATTGGAAATTCCTTGCCGACATCCAGGGTGAAATGCGCAAAGGGCAGTTTGATGGTATCGACCCCGGTGCGATTGGACACACGGGTGCCCTCATTCAAAATTTTTTCGCACAGAGAGCAATAGAGATCATCCCACTTAGCCATTAAGCATTCTTCTCGATTCTATCGGGATGGGCAGGAAGAATGACTTCATCGATATAGTGAGCCAGTGCATCTTCATCATTGGTATAGTCACTGACAACATCAGAAATAGCTTTCACAGAAGGAAGTGCGTTTTTCATTGCTACACCGGTTCCAGAAATCATTAACATTTCCATGTCGTTGGCTTCATCACCAAACGCAACGATATTGTCCAGATTCAGGCCAAAATGGTCGCAGATTTTCTGGATTCCAAAGCCCTTATTAATATCCGGATCGACAAATTCAAACAGAACATCACTGGTCGTCATGCCTTTGATGCCTGGCAGATCGATTGTTCTGGCGATTTCAATAACTTTTGGCTGGTCTTCAGGTTTTGAACGAATGATCAGCTTGTTAACGTTGCGATCGGACAGAAATTCTTTGAGGTCAACAATAATTTCTTCTTCGCCATACAGAGCGGCACTGGCCAGAGTTTCTGGAGTTGAATACTCAACGTAGCGCTTGTTGCCGACCATCACTTCAAAGTGCAGGTCTGGCATATCACGATATTTTTCAATCACCTGCCAGATCAGATGGCCAGGCAGAACGGAATACGTTTCTTTTTCTTTACGACGGGTATCATACAGAACACCGCCATTCATGCCGATTAAAAAACTGATGGAATCTTCCAGACCCCATCCTTTACAAAGGATCAGGCCGCTTTCAACCGGACGGCCGGAGACAACGCCAAACAGAATGCCATGTTCTTTCAAGCGGCGAATGGCTTCTTTGTTTTTTTCTGAGACTTTCTTTTCACTGTTTAATAATGTGCCATCTAAATCGGTGGCGACAAGTGTTACAGGTTTCATAGATCTGCGCCTTCCTTCTTTATATTTTTCGATCTTGGTTCAGTTTTTATGCGGTCTGTTCTGGCCCAATTTTTTTGAGTCAGATCAAAGTTTGCAGAGTATTTTCCTGACTTTTGGTTTCCAGCTGCTTTCTGGTTGCGGACAACAGCTCTTCAATCTGGTTTCGGGTGACTGGATCGGTAATCTGGTGAGTATCGAGCATGGTCTGTAATGGGGTATTCCAGTACTGCTGCTCTAAAACCATTCTGGATGAAGCCGGAAAGTTCAGATCACAGATGAAACCAAGAAAGGAGATCCAGAAGTCCAGATGGCTTTGTCTGTCTTTGCGAAGAACGCTGCGGTTCTGACAGATGGCTTCATAGACCAGCGGACTGATCCGATCTTGATCAATCGTTTCCAGTGTGGCTCCTGAGGTATCTTTTGGATCTTCGATCGCACTGACACGGAAAATATCAATTTTATCTGCATCTCGTACAATCTGGTCCAGAGTCTGCTGAAATCCTTCATCTTCATCTGGAATCTGAAAGCGGGAGTGAACCCGGACTGCTTCAATGACCTGCTGGCGCTGGGTTCCAGACAGATCGTCCAGAAAGTTTTCCTGCTCCAGAATTTGCGCGCCTAATGCTGCATGATCAACACTCTTGGCATCATGAAAGGTGTGATAACGACGCACTTGTTCAAAGCGGCCAATATCATGAAAAAGAGCAGCCAGATGAACCAGACGCTTTTGTTCGGGGCTTAGATTGAGAGAGTTTGCGATCTCATCAGCAGCCTGGACGACTTTCCAGGTATGCACGATTTTCAGCCGGATCTGAGAATCATCCGGATTGTAGTTGCGAACATATTCTGTAAACAGCTTTTCTTCCTTTGTTTCAGACATCTTTGTATTCACTCTTTCTGTTGTACCAGACCATTCAGGGGAATGGTCTGGTACCCATCTCTTAATCGATCTGGTTAAGAAACGATTTAGAACCTAGTATAAGCGTTTTCGCTGCGGGACTCAGACAGATTTTAAGTCTTCCGACTGAATCCCTTACAAATTCAATTCGAAACCGCATGTTGATTTTCTTCCTGTCTGTCCAGAAACAAACCAGACCAGAAACATTCTTGTTCAAAGCGCCAGGACTGATTCTCTACAGGGATAAACTGAGCCAGTTTCTTTAATTTCTTATTTAACTATACCGCCAAGTCGAGTCAGTATATGAAATAAGCGAATCAGCTGGCTCTGACTTTCGCGATTTTTCTTTCGAACCTGGCGAACTATTCTTCTCAATGAAACCTGAACAATCCCGTTTTAAGGGTTTGAGTGATACATTCTTTAGAACTTTATACTCCCCAAAAAATTGGGGGCTTTTTTTTGCGATGTTTAAAGCTGTTTTCGCGGAATTTTTTTTAAAAAAATTGCAGGTAATTTAATATCGATCTATAATAGTGGTGCTCAACGCACTCAATTATGGGAGAATGGGAAAATGGCATATTACCTTCGAAAAACTAAACGCTCAAAAGGGACCTATCTGCAGATCTATGATTCTTATCGCGATTACGAAAAGAAGCAATCTAGATCAAAATATATCAAAACATTAGGATATGTAGATTATCTTGAATCGCTTGGAATTAATAATCCAATTGAGTTTTATGAAGCAGCGATTAAAAAAATGAACGTGAAACGTAAAGAAGAAAATGTCACTGAAAAAATGATAGGAGATGTCGTTCCAGAAAAGCGGATTGGTTTCTTTGTCCCTGCTTCAATTTACCGCCGCCTGGATGTCAAAACTGATTTGAACCGTCTCCAATATGGTCGCAAATATGAATACTCTTTATCCGATTGTCTTGAGGCTCTAATCTATGCAAGATTAT